>DBCM01000116.1 GCA_002293045.1 Flavobacteriales bacterium UBA958
TTGTTGAATGCACGGATTAACAGCACATCAAATGAAATAATTAATTAATTTAGACCTGTGATTAAGCGATTGATTTTAATGTGTTTGGCAGCCCTTGTTTTTCTGGTAACAGTGGGCATTCCCGTATTTCATCATGACTGCACAGCAACAAACTCCCATTATACACAATGGTTTACGTTCAGCAGCGAGCATTGTCAGGATGAGTCCCTGGCCCCATGTTGTACCATAGAAAAAACAGACTGTTGTTCCGTCAATAGTTCTGTGATTGCATTAAAAACAGATCAAGAACATGGCGCTTTTCTCCCGAAGTTGTCCCTTGTATCTTCCTTCCCATATCGAGTGGCGAGTTTCTTTACCATTGAATTTACATCCTCAGTAAATGATCAGGTAGAAGAACGATTTTTTCCTCCTCCAAACTTTCGTTATGGAATCTCACTACTAACATTCATACAGATTTTCAGAATATAAAAGTTCAGCATCATCATTGTTGAATATTTAATTGAAAATCATGAAATCACGAATTATATTTTTTTTCCTCTTAGGGGTGGGATGCTTTAACCCTTTAGTCGCACAATTGCATGGATTTGTCCGTGGAGTTAGCCTTTCCGATACCGTGCCGCTGAATGGGGCAAAAGTAAAAGTGCTTCGAGCAAAAAAAGCAACCTTTACCGATTCAGACGGTAAATTTGAGATTTATCTTGGAAAGCAATTTCCAGATACCTTGGTTATTTTAAGTAGTGGATATTTCTCGGATACTATTTTGTTATCTGAAAAAGATCGGTTCGGTGCTATTACAGCCGTGCTATTTAGTGATAATCTCAAGCCCGAAGTGCTGGTTGAACGAAAAGCGGGTAATGGGACCATTAAAATAAGCATTGCTCAAGTTGAACGCATAAGTAATGGAGAATTGAGGCGGGCTGCTTGCTGTAATTTATCGGAATCTTTCGAAACCAATGCATCCGTAGATGTAAATGTAACCGATGCGGTTTCCGGGGCAAGGAAAATACAACTCTTGGGATTAGACGGCGTGTATACTCAGTTTCAATTAGAAAACGTCCCCTTTCTTAGAGGGCTTGAAACGGCGTTCGGAATGCAGTCTTTTTCCGGAATATGGCTTGATGGCATTCAAATTTCCAAAGGAACGGGCTCTGTGGTTAACGGCCATGAATCGATGGCGGGTTTAATTAATTTGAGTGTAAAAAGCCCTTTCGATGCGGAACGATTACTGGTAAATGTATATGGTAATCGCTTTGGACGTGGGGAAGCCAATGCCATTGTTAGTCAACGCATCAATGCACGTTGGGCAACATCCCTACTTTTAAACGGGGCAAGCAACCAAAGTACCATCGATGAAAACAAGGACGGGTTCTTAGATTTACCCCAATTTACAAGCCTTTCGGCCTTGAATAAATGGCAGTTCAATGGGGAGCGTATGGAAGCCCAACTATCGGTCTATGGATATTATGACGATCGCTTTGCCGGACAGTCCTCCTTTTCGCCGGCTCTTTTACCGTTTCATATGGTCTTAAATAACCAGCACCTTGAAGCTACAGCAAAGACCGGATTTTTTGGTAAACATCAGGGAGAATCTCTGGGGCTAATCAATCATGTAAAATGGCATGAAACTAAAGGGTACTTCGGGCTAAATTCGCAGGGGCAGCAGCGCATAAGCAGCGGTGACGAAGCGCGTTATTTTAGTTCGTTGAATTATGAACGGTCAAGTGTCGATGGAACACACCAACTTAAATCAGGGGTATCATTAACCCTCTTACGCATTACGCAACAAGCATTTACCGATGTCTTAGAGCGCAATGAAATAACGGCCGGGCCCTTCGCCGAATATGCGCTGCGCTTAAATAGGCTTTCCCTACAACTTGGCACACGTATTGATTACCACAGTCTTTTTGGTTGGTTTGTGGTACCGCGTATTCATGGAAAATTCGCATTAACACCCAAGACAGACATACGATTTACGGGAGGGAAAGGTTGGCGTGTGCCAAATTTCCTAATGGAAAACAATGTGCTTATGGCAAGTAATAAAACATGGAGTCTCCCAAGTGAGGGCGTTTTACCGGAGGTATCTTGGAACATGGGCGGTTCCGTTGCTTCTGAATTTCAATTTTTCGATCGCAAGGCAAGCATTACTTTGGATGCTTATTACACGTGGTTTGAACGGCAATTAACCATAGATCGTGATATCGCTCCTGACAACCTTGTTTTTAGGTATGTAGAAAATCAATCAACCGCACTCGCATGTCAAGCAGAAATGGATGTGGCGCTTTCGAAACAACTAAGCGTGCGTGCGGCCTATAAATTTTTGAACGTTCAATCCTTATATAATGGCACCATGCAGCAACAAGTTATGATTCCAATACACCGGATGTTGTATACCTTGTCTTGGAATTCAAAAAATAAACGTTGGCAAGCGGATTTAACCGCCAATGTGGTAGGTCCGATGCGGATGCCTGACATCCATTCCGGTTCAGGTACAGTTCATGAAACGCACTATTCTCCATGGTATCCTTTCCTGTTCGGACAAGTTTCTCATCAATGGAAAAAAATTAAAGTGTATATTGGTCTAGAAAATATACTGAATGTGAAACAACCGAATCCGATCATATCAGCCTTAAATCCGCAAGACCCTAGCTTTGATGCTACCATGGTTTGGGGACCAATTACGGGGATAAATGTATATGGGGGATTAACGTATCAATTAAAACAAAAAAAACAATGAAAAAACTACTTGTACTCGGTGCACTTATGTATTCCTTATCTGCCTTTGCTCAGTCGAAAAAAAATATAACCGATACGGCATACATTAAGACATCTGCCTTGTGCGGTGACTGCAAAGAACGCATCGAATCTACCTTAAACTTTCAAAAAGGGGTGAAATTTACCGAGTTGAACTTGGAAACTAAAATTGCAACCTGCGTTTACAAACCCTCAAAGGTAAGCCTCAGCGAATTGCGGCTTGCGTTGGTGGGTGTAGGCTATGATGCAGACGAGATGAAAGCAGATCCTGAAGCGGTTAAATTACTGCCGAAGTGCTGTCAGCCGGGGGGACATTAAGTTATAAACGATTCCCCAAATTAATTAACAATTCCGCTGAAATCGGGTAGACATTGAGTACCTTCGCAGCGCAATGAGCGATGCAATACAACACGAATGCGGGATCGCCCTCCTGCGACTAAAAAAAGACCTATCTTTTTACCTTGAAAAGTACGGGACTGCGTTTTATGGATTAAATAAAATGCAGCTGTTAATGGAAAAACAGCACAACCGAGGGCAGGACGGTGCAGGGATTGCAAACATCAAACTGAATATGCATCCAGGGGAACGTTACATCAGCCGAGCACGCTCTATTGATACCAATCCCATTCAAGATTTGTTCGGCCAAATTGGCGCTAAGTTTAACCAACTTGCTTTGGAGTCCCCTGAAAAATTAAAAGATGTTGCCTATTTAAAAAAGCATGCTGGATTCACAGGAGAGGTTTTTTTAGGTCACTTGCGCTATGGTACTTTTGGGAGAAATTCGATTGAGAGTTGTCATCCCTTCTTACGTCAAAACAACTGGATGACTCGGAATTTGGTGCTCGCTGGGAATTTCAATTTAACAAATGTGGATGAATTGTTTGATTCCTTATTGGCAATTGGTCAACATCCAAAAGAGAAGTCAGACACGGTTACCGTTTTGGAGAAAATCGGGCATTTCCTCGATGTAGAAAATGATCGATTGTATGCCAAGTTTAAATCCGAAGGGTTTTCAAAACCCGAGATTTCAACCAAGATAGGGGAGCATTTAGATTTAGTTTCTGTGCTTCAAAAATCTTCAAATAAATGGGACGGAGGGTATGCCATGGCAGGGTTAATTGGTCATGGTGATGCCTTTGTACTGCGAGATCCAGCAGGTATTCGTCCAGCATTTTATTATGAAGATGAGGAGGTGGTCGTGGTGGCCTCCGAACGACCGGTGATTCAGACGGTTTTTAATTTAAAAGAACATCAGGTTAAAGAATTGGAGCCGGGTTGTGCCTTGCTTATTCCGAAAGAAGGAAAGGTGTCGGAAAAACAGATTTTACCCCAGCTTACCCTTAAAAAGTGTTCCTTTGAACGGATCTATTTTTCCAGGGGTTCCGATGCGGATATTTATAAAGAGCGCAAAAACCTAGGTCGGAATATTGTCCCACAAGTAATGGACGCCATCGATGGGGATATCGAAAACACCGTGTTTTCATTCATTCCTAATACCGCAGAGGTTTCTTTCTATGGCATGATGAAGGGAGTGGAGGATTTTCATAACCTTGAAAAAGCAAATGCCATTTTGGAATTGGGTCCAAATCCCAGTTCAGAGGCCATCACAAAAATTATTGAAGGGCGAGCTCGGATTGAGAAAATTGCCATTAAAGATGCCAAGCTGAGGACCTTTATTACTCAAGATGATTCTCGTGATGATTTGGTTACCCATGTGTATGACATTACCTACGGCTGTATTGTACCCCACATCGATAATATTGTAGTAATTGATGATAGTATCGTTCGAGGTACAACCTTAAAAAAGAGCATTTTGCGGATGCTGAGTCGCCTAGAACCCAAACGTATAATCATTATTTCTTCGGCTCCCCAAATTCGATATCCAGACTGTTACGGAATCGATATGGCGAAGATGGGAGATTTCATTGCCTTTGAGGCAGCAATTTCCTTACTCAAAGAACGCAATTTAGAACATATCATTGAAGAAGTTTATCAGGCGTGTTTAGACCAATTGTTGATTCCAAAGGAAGCCGTAAAGAATGAGGTTAAACGTATTTATGAGCCCTTTACTGATGAGGAAATCTCCGACAGAATTGCCTTGTTGTTGCGTCCAAAAGAAGTGAACTCAGAAGTGAAGATTGTTTTTCAAACCGTTGACAACCTTCACAAAGCCTGTCCAGGGCATACAGGCGACTGGTATTTTACTGGGGATTATCCCACGCCCGGGGGAAATAAAGTGGTGAATAAATCCTTTATTAATTGGAAGGAAAATCGGAATGAGCGAGCTTACTAAATAAGTGACTGCTTATGCGTGTTGTGGCTCCTGATTTTTCGTGCACAAACTCTTTGATTTTACGCGTTGTTTCTTTCTCATTTTGCAGCAATAATTGAATCTTCTCGAGCAATTCTTCAGCGGTCAAAACTTCCACGGCAAGCCCTTTCGCGACAAACTCACTGGCCTCTGGGAACTTTTGGTGTTTCGGTCCAAAAATTACAGGAAGACCATAAACTGCGGGTTCTAAAATGTTGTGTAATTTTCCAGTATAGCCCCCGCCAATAAAAGCAATATTCCCCAACTGGTAAAGTTGGTGCAACAATCCAATGCAATCAATAAGAATCACGGATTCACGAGTAAGGGTTTCAATCTCACTCAAGCGAATACACTCATCCCCAAACATAGCTTCGATTTCATACAAGTGTTTCTCTGAAATGTCGTGGGGCGCAATAATCGTAAGGTCAAGTGGAATCTTGCCGTGAACGGCATGCACCATTTCCTCTTCAACCAACCAGCTGCTGCCAAGGATGAATACACGTTTACCGCCACAGTATTTCTGTAAGGTGATTAATTCGGGAGCAGTATGTTGGTTTTCTAAGGTGTTTTTTTGTTGCTGCAGTACATGGTCATACCGAGTATCCCCACTTACCGTTACCTGTGGTATACCAATTTGTGATAACAATAACTTCGTGGTCTCATTTTGCACATAAAAATGATCGAACCGGGTTAATCCCTTTCTAAAAATTCCTCCAAGGGGATTGAAGATAAACTGTTTTTTACGAAGAAGGGTTGAGATACTAAAAAGAGGGATGTGCCTTTTGGAGATTCCAAAAATAAAATTCAACCAAAATTCATATTTTACAAAGACCACATTTTTGGGCTGTACGTGATTCAAAAACGGCGCCACATTCTTGCGGTGATCGAGTGGGATTAGGCACGCGTGATCTACACAGTGATGACGTTTTTGGTAATGATTTAATCCTGATGGGGAGAAAAAGGTAACCAGAATTTTAGCGTTTGGATAGGTGGTTTTATACTCCCAAAGCAGAGGCAGTCCTTGATCGAATTCTCCGAGCGACGCACAGTGCATCCAAAGGTCGTACGGCCCCTCCGGAAGTTCGGATTTCCATGCATTCCTAGTTTGATAACGTTGCTTTGCTTTGGCGTTAAAGAGGCGCGCAATGAAGATTCCGAACCCAAATAAAAAAATAGAAAAATCGTATAAACTGCGCATCAATATTCGATATAATAGTCTTTTTGTGTGGAATAGAACGGAATATACCACCCTATTTTTAGTCCGACAATTACATCCAAACGAGTTTTGGTGGAAACAGGTACTGAGGGCTCGTCAAAAAAGATGGTTCGGCGGTTTTTTGTAAAGCCTTCTATTGCGTAGATGCCCCCATAGAAATTATAAAATCCGTTTCTTGGCATGTAAGAATAGCCTAAAAACTGGGTAGTACTTATTCCTGTTGTCAGACGATCATAGCCTTTTTTGTAATCTAATTCAATCAAAGGAACAACTTGCGTTTGAGTTTCGATGCGAATGCGGTGATTGAGGTAACCAGCCCCAGCATGCACCATAATCCCTGAATTTTGATTCCGTTTGCTCCATGGGATTAATTTGCCCATTTGGGCATTCACCGATACGCCCCTTGCCAATATACTCACGGTTGCCGGGTCGCCATTTACATCGGTAATGTTTCCGAATGAATCTTTTAGCCCATCCAACAAGGCGGGTATTTTAACCTGGCTTCCGAACATGAAATTAGCATCACCCTGAACAAACCAATTGTTTCGAAATTTATATCCACCGCTAAAACCAACTAGATTTAAATACCCGTAACGATTCACCATATCCCCACCGGTCCAACCGGTAGCATAGTGAATACTTACTAATACTCGTGCTTCAGCGGCGGTATCAGCAGGCGTTACTTGTCCGTTTGCGAAATGTGCTATAAATAAGAAGGGGAGTATTCTTTTCCACATGAAACAAAGATAGGTAATTATCTTCGGTTTTATTAAGGATTCCTGTGCTTAGTAGGCTATGTTAACCGATGATTTTACCTACTTTTGTGGTTCAAAACAAAGTGAATGAATAAAATTCAAATGGTTGATTTGATGGCTCAGTATGAGCGCATTAAACCCTCAGTAGATGCCGCAATTCAATCCGTCATTACCAAAGCACAATTTATTAACGGCCCAGAGGTGGCAATATTTCAAGAAGAGTTGTCGGAGTACCTCGGTGTAAAGCATGTCATTCCCTGTGCCAATGGAACAGACGCGCTTCAAATTGCCATGATGGGTCTTGGCCTGCAGCCTGGCGATGAAGTCATAACGCCCTCTTTTACCTACATTGCAACTACCGAGGTCATTGCCTTGTTGGGGCTTACCCCCGTATTTGTTGAGGTGGATGCAGAAACCTTCTGTATGGACCCCGCCTCCCTTGCAAACGCCATCACCTCCAATACCAAAGCAATCGTTCCTGTTCACCTTTATGGTCAGGCCGCAAATATGGAGGAGATCATGCGCATAGCCAACGCCCATAACCTGTATGTTATAGAAGATAACGCCCAAGCCATTGGCTGTGATTATTGTTTTTCCTCCGGGGATGTAGCAAAAACCGGGACAATCGGACACGTGGGCTGCACGTCGTTTTTCCCGAGTAAAAATCTGGGCTGTTTTGGAGATGGCGGAGCCATCATGACCAATGACGATGAATTGGCGTCAACGCTTCGGATGATTGCTAATCATGGTCAAAGTAAACGATATTACCATGACCGAGTAGGATGTAATTCTCGGTTAGATTCCGTGCAGGCCGCCGTATTACGCATAAAATTACAGCACCTCGATTCATATAATGATGCGCGACAACACCTCGCAGCACACTACGATTCCGCATTTCAATCCATTCCGGGGATAACAATCCCGGTGAGAAAACCCTATTCGACACACGTGTATCATCAGTATACCTTGCAGGTTAATCCTGAGCTTAGGGATCGACTGCATGAATATTTGGCCGAACGAGACATTCCCAGCATGATATACTATCCGGTACCTGCACATCGCCAACTCATGTTTAGTGCCTTTGGATGCGAATCTTTATCCTTGCCGGTTACCGACTACCTTACAGAACGCGTGATTAGTTTACCCATGCATACCGAAATGAGAAATGATCAACGCGATTACATTGTCTCCACGATTCACTCTTTTTTTAACCAACTATGAATATAGCCGTTATTGGAACAGGGTACGTTGGCCTTGTTACTGGAACTTGTCTTGCGGAAACAGGTAATTTCGTTACGTGTGTAGACATCGATGAAGCGAAAATAGCCACCTTAAAACAAGGCATAACACCGATTTATGAGCCAAACCTATCGGTATTGATCGAACGTAATTTGAATGAAGGCCGCTTGCATTTTACGTCGAGTTTGGTGGATGGAATAGCAGATGCAGCCCTCATTTTTTTAGCATTACCCACACCTCCCGGTGCAGACGGTCAAGCAGATTTAACCTTTATTTTGAATGTTGCCGATGAGCTTGGTCCGCTGCTAAACCAATACGTGGTAATTGTGGACAAAAGTACGGTTCCCGTAGGAACAGCAGATTTAGTAAGGGAGCGTATTGCTAAACACGCACGCACAGAATTTAGTGTGGTTTCGAATCCAGAATTTTTACGCGAGGGGTTTGCGGTGAGTGATTTTATGAAGCCGGACCGCATTGTGATTGGCGCCTCAGATGAACGCGCCGTACAAGTGATGGAATCATTGTATAAGCCCTTTGTTCGTCAAGGAAATCCCATTCTCGTAATGGATGAGAAATCTGCAGAACTTACAAAGTACGCATCGAATGCCTTCTTAGCTACAAAGATTACATTCATGAATGAAATTGCCAATTTTTGTGAACGGGTAGGGGCAAACGTAGATGCGGTACGCTTAGGGATGGGAGCCGATGAACGCATTGGGAAACGGTTTTTATTTCCAGGAATGGGCTATGGCGGTTCCTGCTTTCCTAAAGATGTTCAGGCCTTGCATCACAGCGGGGAGATGGAAGGCTTTCAGTTTCAGCTGTTAGATGCCGTCATGCGCGTGAATGACAAGCAAAAGACCATCTTATTACCGAAAATAAAAACGTATTTTCATCAAGACCTCACCAATAAAAAGCTTGCGATATGGGGCTTGAGTTTTAAGCCAGATACCGATGATATTCGCGAGGCACCGGCCTTGTATTTAATTCAAGCGCTCTTGGATGCCGGCGCAACCTTGGTTGTGTATGACCCAGAAGCCATGGAGAATGTAAAATCGGTGTTCGGGGCGCAGATAAGCTATGCAAAGAATGCGTACGAGGCCTTAGACCAAACGGATGGATTAGTGATATGCACCGAGTGGTCGGTATTTAGAAGCCCAGCGTTTTCTACCATGTTCAAGGCCATGAAACAACACGTGATTTTTGATGGTCGAAATATCTTTGAACCGGAAGAGGTTCGCGAGCAAGGGTTTGATTATTTTAGTATTGGAAGATGAACACGAAGCAGCGAATTTTAATTACCGGAGCAGCTGGATTTTTAGGCTCACATTTGTGTGATCGTTTCATACGTGAAGGATTTCATGTGATTGGAATGGATAATTTAATCACGGGTCGAATGGCGAACATCGAACATCTGTTGCCCCTGGAATCCTTTGAATTCTATTGCCAAGATGTTTCTAAATTTATTCATATCCCCGGAGAATTGCATTATATCCTGCATTTTGCCTCCCCGGCAAGTCCGATCGATTATTTAAAAATACCTATTCAAACCCTCAAAGTTGGATCCTTAGGGGTTCACCATTGTTTGGGCTTAGCTAAAGAAAAAAATGCACGGATTCTGATTGCTTCCACCTCCGAAGTATACGGAGACCCCGAGGTTCATCCCCAAACTGAATCGTATTGGGGGAATGTAAATCCGGTAGGACCTAGAGGGGTTTACGATGAAGCAAAACGTTTTCAGGAAGCCATGACAATGGCCTATCATACCTTTCATGGCCTTGAGACCCGAATCGCCCGGATTTTCAATACGTACGGTCCTAGAATGAGATTAAACGACGGACGTGTTTTACCCGCATTCATTGGTCAAGCCTTACGAGGCGAAGATCTTACGGTCTTTGGCGACGGTTCCCAAACACGTTCCTTTTGCTATGTAGATGATTTGGTTGAAGGCATTTATCGCTTGTTAATGAGTGACTATGCCCAGCCTGTGAATCTTGGAAATCCAGACGAGATTACCATTTTAGATTTTGCAGAGGAAATTGTACAGTTGACGAAAACCCATCAAAAGATTATTTTTGAAACTTTACCTGTAGATGATCCCAAACAGCGAAGACCAGACATTTCTCTGGCTACATCCGTGTTGGATTGGAAGCCGAAAGTAGGGAGAGCAGAAGGATTGGCATTAACCTATGAGTATTTTAAAGGCCTGAGTTCAGAGGAGCTTTATGCGATGGAGCACAAGAATTTTGACGATTACATTCAGAAATAATGGATTATTTTGTACACGATACTGCTGTAGTTGATCCCGGTTGCCACATTGGTAAAGGGGTTAAAATTTGGCATTTCTCTCACATTATGCCGGATTCACGTCTTGGTGAAGGGTGTAATATTGGGCAAAACGTTGTGGTTTCTCCTGGGGTGGTCCTTGGGAAAAATGTTAAAGTTCAGAATAACGTATCCATCTACACGGGAGTGATTTGCGAAGACGATGTTTTCCTTGGTCCTTCCATGGTATTCACCAATGTGATTAATCCACGAAGCCACGTGATACGAAAAGATCAATATGCTCAAACATTTGTAAGAAAGGGCGCGAGTATAGGAGCCAATGCCACCGTGGTGTGTGGCAATGAAATTGGGCGGTATGCACTGATTGGCGCAGGAACGGTAATCACCAAAGCGGTGAAGCCATACGCCTTGATTGTTGGAAATCCCGGTCGACAAATTGGTTGGGTGAGTGAATATGGACATCGCTTACAGTTTGATGAAAACAACCGAGCCTCCTGTCCAGAGACCAATCAGGTCTATGAGCTGTTAAATGAACAAGTACAACGTATTTCATAATGATGAATAAAGAAAAAATAAAGTTCGCCGTAGTCGGTGCCGGTCATATTGGTAAGCGCCATGCAGAAATGATCCAGCGGGATGCAGAGGCTGAATTGGTTGCCATGTGTGATGTTCGGTCGATGGAGGCGTGTGATACCGCTGCGTATGCTGTTCCTCATGTGAACACCATGGAGGAATTATTAACTTCAGGGTTGGAGTTTGATGTAGTAAGCATCTGTACACCGAATGGATTACATGCAGAGCAAGCAATTGCGGCCTTAAAGGCAGGTAAACATGTAGTGGTTGAAAAACCGATGGGACTTACCAAAGAGAGCTGTGAACGCGTTATTTATACCGCCTTGCAAATGAATCGACAGGTTTTTTGTGTCATGCAAAACAGGTATTCCCCACCTTCTAAATGGATTAAGTCCGTCATTGATGACGGAATTCTTGGAGATGTTTTTATGGTGCAAGTGAACTGCTATTGGAATCGTGATGAGCGATATTACAAAGAGGGCAGTTGGAAAGGATCAAGCGATTTAGACGGAGGGACTTTATTTACCCAGTTTTCTCATTTTATAGACATCATGTATTGGTTGTTCGGAGATATCGAACAAATTCAAGGAAAATTTGCGGATTTTAATCACAAGGATTCAACGGATTTTGAAGATTCGGGCTTTGTGAGTTTTAAGTTTTTAAACGGCGGTATGGGCTGTATCAATTATTCCACGTCCATCGCAAATCAAAACTTAGAAAGTTCCTTAACAATCATTGGAAGCAATGGAAGCGTTAAAATTGGCGGACAATACATGAATGAAGTAGAGGTTTGTAATGTTAAAGGGTATGAAATGCCTGTCCTAGATGCCTCAAACCCTGCAAACGATTATGGAGCATATAAAGGATCCGCGGCGAATCACAACTATGTGATAGGAAACGTAATAGACACCCTTAAAGGAAGAACTTCTGCGACCACGAATGCACTCGAAGGGCTTAAAGTGGTTGACATCATTGAACGTATTTATAAGGTAAGAGACGAACAGGCAATTATACAAGGAAATGACCATGAGTAATTTAAACATAGAACAGTTGCTATCGAAGCAAGAGTCCCTTGCCGTAATCGGTTTAGGATATGTGGGTTTACCCATTGCATTGGCCTTTGCCCGCAAACTAAAGGTGGTGGGATTCGATATCAATGCAGATCGCATTGCCTTAATGAATCGTGGCATCGACCCAAGCAATGAGTTGGATTCAGAAGCATTTGAGGGGTGTGACATTACCTTCACTCATCAGCTCTCGGATTTGAATTCCGTTTCCTTCTATATTGTTGCCGTTCCCACACCAATCGACGACTCAAATCTACCAGACCTTAAACCCTTGCTATCCGCTACAGAATCCGTTGCAAAGACCTTGAAAAAAGGAGATTGTGTAGTGTTTGAATCTACCGTTTACCCCGGTTGTACCGAAGAAGATTGCATTCCAATCTTGGAACGGGTTTCAGGATTGAAATACAATGAAGATTTTGTCGTGGGCTACTCTCCGGAGCGAATTAATCCAGGAGATAAGGTGCATACCTTGCAAAACGTCGTTAAAGTGGTTTCAGGTTCCACCCCAGAAGCCCTTGAAGCGGTTGCCCAAGTCTATGAAATGGTCGTAGATGCCGGGGTACACCGCGCGCCAACCATCAAGGTAGCTGAAGCGGCTAAAATTATTGAAAACACGCAACGCGATGTTAATATTGCCCTCATCAATGAGTTGTCGATTATTTTCAATAAGCTAAACATCAATACCTACGACGTGTTGGAAGCAGCCGGTACGAAGTGGAATTTCTTGAAATTTTCACCGGGGTTAGTTGGGGGCCATTGCATCGGCGTAGACCCATATTACCTAACCCACCGCGCACAGCAGGCTGGATACCATTCCAAAGTGATAACCAGTGGACGTTACGTGAATGATTCCATGGGGTTTTACATTGCTAAACAAGCCGTGAAACGCGTCATTGCTCAAGGGAAAATTATTCAAGAGGCACGGGCCTTAATTATGGGTACCACCTTTAAAGAAGATGTGTCAGATATTAGAAATTCTAAGGTGATCGACATCGTAAACGAGTTGAAATCCTTTCAAATGTCGGTTGATTTAGTAGACCCACATGCCTCTTCGGAAGAAATGATGCATGAATATGGCGTTGGGCTGATTGAACAACCCGGAACCCAATATGATGCCATTATCGTTGCAGTAAACCACCGCGAATACGCCGACTTAGATGAACCGTATTTCAAGGGCTTATTGAAGGATGGTCAAGGGGTATTTATCGATGTTAAAGGCATCTATAAAGGAAAAATTAATTCGCTAGTTTATTGGAGTTTGTGATGGAGTTTCAAAAACGAATTTTAGTTACAGGTGGCGCCGGATTCATTGGATCCCACGTAGTACGTCGGTTGTTAAACGCCTATCCCACCTATCAGGTAATTAACCTTGATAAGTTGACCTATGCCGGGAATCTAGAAAATCTGAGCGATGTAGCGGATTTACCGAATTATCAATTCGTAAAAGTTGATATTCAGGACCTTGACGCCGTGCGATCGGTGTTTGAGACCTATCAAATCACGGATGTTATTCATTTAGCTGCTGAATCTCATGTGGATCGCTCCATTGAAGGACCTTTAGAATTTGTGAAAACCAATGTATTGGGAACAGTCAATGTGTTAGAAGCAGCACGTACCTGTTGGGGAGCAGATTTATCAAATCACGTGTTTCATCATGTGTCTACCGATGAGGTGTATGGAAGTTTAGGGGAAACGGGATATTTTACCGAAGAAACACCCTACGACCCACGCAGTCCGTATTCAGCATCAAAGGCCGCTTCCGATCATTTTGTGATGGCTTATTTTCATACCTATGGAATGCCTATTAAAATGTCGAATTGTTCAAACAATTACGGCAGTCATCACTTTCCAGAGAAACTGATCCCGCTCATGATCAATAACATCGTGCACGGTAAAGAGTTACCTGTTTATGGTGCCGGATCTAATGTGCGCGATTGGTTATGGGTGGAGGACCATGCGGCCGCCATTGATGCAATTTTCCACAATGGTAGACTCGGGGAATCCTATAATGTAGGAGGGTTGAATGAATGGACCAACTTAGATTTAGTACATCGCTTGTGCGACTTGATGGATGTGAAATTGGGACGTACCGAAGGAAGTTCACGCGGGTTAATTCGCTTTGTTAAAGACCGTGCCGGGCACGACATGCGTTACGCGATTGATGCTTCAAAATTGGAAGAAGAAATCGGTTGGAAACCGTCCATTACCTTCGAGGAAGGCCTTTCTAAAACAATCGATTGGTATTTGAATAATCCGGATTGGATTGCGCATGTGACTTCTGGAGCCTATTTAGATTATTACAAGAAAATGTATGGATAATGGGCTGGTTGTCGCGTATTTTTTCTAAGCCTGACACACAGACGACCCAAGCTCCCTTGAATTTATCATGGTTTAACACCGACATGCACAGCCATTTTTTACCGGGAGTGGATGACGGCGCGCGCACCATGGACGAATCGCTGGCGATGCTGCATAAAATGCAGGAGTTTGGCTATCAAAAATGCATCCTAACGCCACACATCAAAATGGATATGTACCCGAATTCGGAGGCCGACCTTCAGCTCAGGTTTTTGGAACTTACCCAAGCAATGGATACAGCAGGCCTAACGATCCAAGTGGAGTTGGCGGCAGAATATTATTTGGATGACCATTTTCTAAACCGCTTAGAAAGCACCCCGCTCTTAACGTTTGGCCCGCAGCGCTATGTCTTGGTTGAATTTAGTTTTGTGAATCCGCCGGTATTTGAGATTGAAACCTTTCAACGAATCATAGACAAGGGCTATACCCCGATTTTGGCGCATTTTGAACGCTACGTGTATTTTCATGGATCCTTAGCCTCAGCGGAAACCTACCGTGCGATGGGGGTAAACATCCAACTCAACTTGAATTCGTTGTCGGGACATTATGGTCCGGAGGTGAAAAAACAAGCAGAACGCATGTTAGACCAATTTACCTTGGACTTCGTAGGAACGGATGCGCATCGGATGGATCATTTGGTCTTGTTGGAAAACCATTTAAATGTACCGCATTTGAAACTGCTCAATGAACGCTTATTGAAAAATCAAAGCCTATGAGGTGGTATTTTTTAAGGCATGCAAAAACGGAGCGTGAGTCATGGAGCGGTAAAGATAAAGACCGGCGCTTGGCACCGAAAGGAATAAACCAAGTGGCGGAACTTAAAACATTACTGGAACTGCTTCCAATCACCGCAATCCGCTGTTCTACAGCCCAACGTACCCGAGAAACGGCCATGGCCTGTAATCCCATAATTCCAATTACCTTTTCGGAGGAGCTTTACTTGGCAACCCTTGACCAATGGAAACGGATGCTTTCGAACGAGGCGCAAGATCACATGCTTTATATTGGGCACAACGACGGCATATCAGAATACCTAACCTGGTTAACAGGCGAGCACATTCACTTACAAACGGGAGCCTTGGTTACGGTTGATTTTCTTGGTTCGGATCCGAGGGCGCTTGGTCCTGGGACAGCGTGTTTGGTTGCGTATGAACGTCCGGAGGTGTAGCTACCGGCTCAGCACGCTTAGGAATGTATTGATACGTTATAATCAGCGGGTCTGATTTTTCTTCTTGTTCTTGCATGCGTCGCAACCATTCCCCCTCTAAGTCTGGGGGATCAATGCCTAATTCGCGCTCCACTTCATATTGATATTTCGGACGAACGGGTCCTTGCTTACGGAACACAACCGCAAGGATAATCCCACTCACAAATCCTGCAAGATGTCCTTCCCAAGATATGTGCTGGTCTATTGGGAAAATCCCCCAAATTAAACTGCCGTAAAGAAAGACCACCAGAAACGATAAGGCTTGAAGTGGAAAATAGCGGCGAATAATTCCCGAGACAAAAAGGAAAGAAAACAAGGCGTAAATTACCCCACTAATACCAATGTGATAGGACCCATGATTTTCTGCAAAAGCCCACAAGAGGATGCCGCAAGAAATCCAGCTGATCAGTAATACGGGTAGAAACACTTTGCGGTATGAATACGCGAGTAGGGTAGAAAGTAATAGAAAAGCGATGGAATTGTTAAACAGGTGATTGATATCGTATTTGTCATGAATTAGCGGCATAAAGAGGATGCCTTTCAAGCCTTCTACGGTTCTTGGTAAAATGCCGTATTTATAAAATGGCTGGGCAAATAAATGTTGCGCCCATTGAATTAACCAAAGGAACGCAAGGATAAAGGCGCCGGGTAGGGCATAGGGCCAAAGGCGCTTATCAAAATGTTCGTGTTTCACGGGTTGAACCTTACAAGGCGTGTGCCTTTCTTTATATTATGACAGAATGGCTGAAAAGGGTGGGATAGGTGTTGGATGAAGTCGATTATGGCTGGATTCATACGATTCTACGCATGGTCAACTTATATCCTTGTTCCCCATTTTTCATTTCAACATGGTCTAAGGAAAGTAATATGAATTTATCTTTTAATTGCTGCTTGTGATAAACCGACATAATCAAGCGCTCCTCTTTTTCATCGAACTTGATTTTAAGTCCGCTATTGTCAAAACTCCATGAGGTTGGTGGAGGCTCTTGACAAACGTGAGTTTTTGTCAAGCTAAAGGTGCTACTGTTGGAGAAAGTCCAAGAAGTCACATAACAACAATGCGCGGTCAAATAATAATACATGTCACTGTATAAGATCACCGTATCAGAGGTGGCATAGGTGCTGTCCGTAGCATAGCATGCGGTCCATTCTGTTGGTGGCACCGGACAACACATGTCAGGTTTTAAGCTGAACAGTCGTTTGATGTTTTGCGGGGATAATTCAAGATCTTGTTCCAGATTGGTTTGCCCAATTCCTGAAGTCACGGAAAATAGCGTCAATAGGATAAAAAATATGCGTATCAATGGTGTTGTGTTGTTTTAACTTAGTTGGTAAGGGTTTGCATGTAAGCGATAGACCCACTTTTTATAAGTTTTTCTTCGAAGATAGAATTTAATCTTATAAAACAAATTGTTGTTTAGCTTCGCTGCTGATTTTGTCGGTTGTAGAAAGAACTATGCTCGTATTTGCTTGTTGTTAAGTAGGGTTTCTTATTTTACCTCCGAAGGAATCAACGGAGTTAATTTAATCTTCAAATCCATTCTCTCATGCAGGATTCTCGTAATTTCAATTGATTTATCTTCCAATATCCGATAGAAAATGATGTGCTTTGAGGCTTTTTTACCCTTCAAATTGGGGTGAATTTCTTCATATAATTTGCCTTCTTGCGGCTTTATAGAGATTGCAGCACATGCATCGATAATTAACTTATAATATTTGTCTGCTTGACTTTCAGACCAGGCATCGAAGGTGTAATTCCAGATATCAGATAAATCCTTAACGGCATTGTTTGTTAATTTAAACTGCGCCATTTATTTTCTTTTTGCCTTTAATGTGCTTAAATGTTCATCCGGATCAAAACCCTCTGCTAACCCACTGTTAATACCTTCGTCAATTGCATGACGCAAAGCAATTATTCTTTGTTCTTCTTCTTCAAGTAGTCTCAATCCTGCACGAACAACTTCACTTGCGTTTTTATACCGTCCTTCCCTTAAAACACTTTGAATAAATTGATCAAAATAACTACCCAACGTAATCGATGTGTTCTTACTCATGATTTTTTAATTTTTATAAATATACCAAATATTGGTATTTTTCAAAAAATAAAAGATCCGATTTTAATGAATACGTAAGATTTTACCCCTACCATTTCTTATTTCAACCTATACCCTTAAATGGAGTCTAATCGCTGTGCCAACTGCCAATCTTTTTCGGTAACGATGTTTCCTTCGTCGTGTGTGCTTAACTCGACGGTTACGGTGTTGTACAAGTTGGTCCATTTCGGATGATGGTTCAATGCTGCGATATGAACACTTGCTTTGACCATCCAGTCTATAGCCTCTTGGAACGTAGAAAATTCAAAGGTTTTGTGTAGCGCGTTGTTCTGTTCAGTCCAGTGGTTCATGATCTGCTTGGTATTTAGTTGCTGTTTACGGGTTTGGCTATTTTATTAATCTGTAAACCGTCTTTGATTTGTCTCCCACTTTCTCAAATAAACCCAGTTTAATTCCCTGTTTCAAATCCCGACTGGCGGTTGCCGAGGATATCTCTTTGAACACGCTCATGTAATCTTTCCGGCTGAATTCTGGTTCACATATTTCCGAATAATAGGTTAAGCGATCTTGTGTTGACATAACGTTACCTTTAACATCAAGCATCGTATACAACGAATCATTAACTACCTTGAGCATATATTCAATGAATGAGGTTGAACTGCCTGATTTGTCACTTTGAGAAAGCGCATGATAATAATCACCTTGGGTTTTATGTATGATGTTTTCAAAAGGAATGAATTCAAAGACAGGATATTCTTTCATTAAAATTAAGGTTTGCCATAAACGCCCCATTCTTCCATTACCATCAATGAAGGGATGAATGAATTCCATTTCATAATGAAAAACGCAGCTCTTTATTAAAGCGATCTCTTCTGATGTTTTTAGATAGTTGAATAAATCATTCATCAAATGTGGCACATGCTCGGCAGGAGGAGCCATGTGAGCAATCTGATTACCTGCCATAATACCGACCCCTTTTTTACGATATTTTCCATTATCCGTCACCAATCCTTTCATAAGAATCTCGTGAGCTTTAAGGAATGATTTTGAAGATTTTGGATCGAGTGTTTTTAGTTGATCATAAACGTTTATAGCGTTCAATACCTCATTTACATCTTTCTCGGGACCAATGATTCGCTTGTTTTCAATCAGGGCGGTGATTTGTACTTCTGTTAGTGTATTCCCTTCGATACTCAAAGAAGAATGTATGGTCTTAATACGGTTTTCTTTTCTGAGTTTAGGTGAGGGCTTATCAAGGAATTTAGCATTAATTTGACCTATTTTCTCTGAAATTGAAGCGATCAGTTTTAAAATTTCTGGGGTGATTTGATAAGGTGGGCTCATAGGCTGATACTATCATTTGATACTATCAAATATAAAACAAATTTAAAGAATGGGTACGCTGGTTTTATGTTGAAATAATGATTTGCGTGCAAGCGAGCGGCCCACTTATCACAAGATCGTTTTTCCGAAGCTAAAACTTAATTTTTAAAAACTATTTATTGTTTCAAAGTAAGAACCGGGCTGGCGCTTGCTTATTGTTAGAGGGCGTATAAATTAAGAAATGGCTTTCAAAAGTTTCTTAGGATCTTGGCGATTATCCCAAAATGCCATAACGATTATTTGATCAGAAGTAATTTTATAATAAATACTGAAATGCCCCATGGCTGATTCGCGAACTTCATCAAATTCAGTTTCCTTGAATGCTTCTGGATTTTTGGAAATTACCTTTAGATGCTTTGCAGTTATTTCAATCAATTTCTCTGCATAAGTTATGCTCTTATTCCTTTCTGTCCAATATCTTAATATCTCACGACGCTGTTTCGCTGCCGTTTCAGTCCAGACTATTTTCCTTTTAACCATTCAAGGTCATTTTTGTCAAGATCATTTTGAGAAATTGTTCGACCATTTTGAATGTCAGCTTCACTCATTTCAAGCATCAACTTTTGCTCCTTGGTCAATTTAATTTTATCTTCCTGAACCGCACTATTATCAACCAAATGTAGCAAAGCCATCAAATAATCCTTATCTGATATTGCAAGCAGTTTATCAATAATTCCATTTCTAATAACATCAACTTGAGCCATTTCTTTTTAATTTCTACTAAGTTAATACTTGGGTCTAGTTTTTCCAAATACCCTTAACGTTTTCGCAGTAGGCGATGTGGCGCTTTCTTTCGAGTGTGTTCGTGCGCCATATTGCTTACTGCGTGTTATCTGCATTTCTTTCTTTTATTGTTTCCACAATTACCCTAAAAACTACATAGAGTAGTGCAAGTATCATCATTAGGATTCCTATCCTATGAAGATAGGCTTCGTCTATTCTGGGTTTGTAGCGAGCATAAAATGATATTCCAATAAAATAAGTAACATTGAAGAAATAAATCACTAAATAATAATATAAAATTTTACTTAATCTATTGAATCTATAAACAAGTATTGGTAATACAATCAAACTGATGAATGTGACAAATCCGTGAAGATTATCGTAAATATTCAGTTCCATTTTTTGCCAATTAAAGTTTTGATAAACAAAGAAAAAGTGAATCAAATGATTTACAGCAAAAAGGGTAATTAGCAGCTTGAACAATTTTAATTTATACTTTTCCTTGTAAATAGATTTTAGCCCATAATGTCCGATTAAAAACAATAAAAACAGGTTAATTGCTGCTGCTGTTCTGCCCGAATTTCTAGCACATTCTGCAAAAACCCGATCTACCGATTGGGTTGACACCGCAGTGAAATAAATACCAATATTCAAAAGAATAATGAGGGATATAAATAGTAGTGGCTTTAAATTGGTCAACATAGCATGTTTTTCATACAAAACGAAAGAACCAAAGCTTTATTTTATTGGGTCATGGGCAATTGCAGATAACTAGCCTATACCCGCCAAAACCCTTACCCAAGCACTTAAATCCTGTTTTCTCGGAGCTAGTTCATAGCGTATATACGAATATACAACTTTTCTTGGATTCGGCTTTTTCTTGTTTTACATCGCGGGCTTCACACAAGGCACAACATTGCGTATTTTTGTAGCATGGAACCCATTCGAAACAAAGTAAAAGAAAGCGGCTTGATTCAATTAGATTTGGCGGATTTCTTACCGAAAGAAGCGCCTGTGAGTTTGGATTTAAGCGAACAACTTTGGCAAGGGTTTGTGCTCAAGGAAAAAGAGTTCAGGGCCTGGATTAAAGAAACCGATTGGTCCAACTATGCCCATAAAGCGGTGCGCATCCATTGCGCTACCGACGCGATCATTCCAACGTGGGCCTACATGCTGGTAACGGCCGCCTTGGCGGAACATACCACAGACGTGGTGTCGGGGAGTGAAGTGGCCATGGAACATTATTTAATACGCAAGGCATTAAATCAATTGGAAATATCTGATTTTGTGGATCAACGCGTGATTGTTAAAGGCTGCGCCAACTTACTCGACCAAGAACACGCCTTGACACAATTAGTACTGGCCTTAAAACCTTACGTTAAATCAATGATGTTTGGTGAGCCGTGTTCTACGGTTCCGATTTTTAAGCGTTAAGCTTCTTCTTCAACCGTAGCAGGAACCAAAATTCTACCGCAATGCTCGCATACCAAAATTTTCTTTTTGGTAACGATGTCTAATTGACGTTGAGGTGGGATTTTGTTAAAACATCCACCGCAGGAACCACGCATGACTTGAACCACAGCAAGACCGTTCTTTGCGTTGTTACGTAAGCGGGAGTAGGCAAAAATCAATCGCTCTTCGATGTTCTTCTTAGCCGCCTCCGATGCTTTCATTAATTTGTCTTCATCCTTCTGCGTTTCGCTAACGATATCGTCCAGTTCTTTTTGCTTGATCGATAAATCTGATTTACGCATTTCTAAACGTGCTTGCGCTTCATCAAGAATTTCTTTCTTTCCTTCGATTTTTAGCTTCGCTTCTTTGGTTCGCTTTTCGTGCAATTTAATTTCTAACTCTTGGTATTCAATCTCTTTACTTAAGGATTCGAATTCACGGTTATTTCGAACGTTGTTCTGACGTTCTTTATATTTTGTGATTGCGGTTTCAGAGTCTTTAGAGGCGTTTTTACGCGCAGCAATTTCATTATCCAATTCCGTAATTTCGTCTTGAATTTTTCCAACACGCGTTTCTAAGCCGCCAATTTCATCTTCCAAATCACTAACCTCCAAAGGAAGTTCTCCACGGATGGTGCGAATTCGGTCAATTTCAGAGTCAATTTTTTGAAGCTCAAAAAGCGCATCAAGCTTCTCGGCAATGCTAACTTCTTTTTTACTTGCAGTGGCCATATTCAAAGGAAATTTATCGGATTTGTATTTTTTACAGTTAATCGGACGGCAAAGGTAGGAAATTTTTCCCTAATTATTTCAACTAATAATTCAGAAGTATATTGCTCACTTTCATAATGCCCAATATCTGCAATTACGATCTTGTTTTCTGCACCAAAAAACTCGTGGTATTTGAAGTCTCCACTGATGAAAATGTCAGCCTGTTGTTGGATTGCCTGAGGCAACAGAAAACTTCCTGCACCCCCGCAAAGCGCTACAGTATGTATGGGTTTTTGCTGCAGTGCTGTATATCGAATTACCCCACAATGAAATGCTCGCTTCAGATGGCTCAGAAACTCGAGTTCGTCCATGGGTGCGGGCAGTTGTCCGATCATTCCGCTGCCCACCTGGAAGTTATTGTTTTGAAGGGCAATTAAATCGTAGGCTACTTCCTCATACGGATGCGCATCCCTCATGGCTGCTAACACGGATCCAATGTTGTTTTGCTCTAGGATATATTCCATTTTGGCCTCTTGCAGGCTCGTGGGAACGTGTGCTTCACCCAGGGTAGGATTTGCCTTTTCATTGGGGGTAAATGTTCCTGTACCAAGGGTGGCATAGCCACAGTTGTAGTAGTTTCCAATGTTCCCAGCGCCTGCGGCACATACCGCTTCATGCACACGCGCTTCAGCGTCTACCGGCGTATAAACAACCAGTTTGAACAGGGTGTGTGGCTTGGGTTGAAGGATACGGCACTGCGTGAGGCCAATGGTCTCCGCAATTTTCGCGTTCACCCCATCGATGTGATTGTCGAGGTTGGTGTGTATGGCATATATCGCGATGTCATGTGTTATGCATTGGCGCAGGATGCGTTCGATTTCCGTTGAAACTCCAATCCGTTTAATGCCTTTAAATAAGATCGGGTGGTGCACAACAATTACATTACTTCCGGTCTCGATGGCCTCCTTCACAATGGCCTCTGTACAGTCCAGTGCCACAAGCACACCCTTAATCTCCATACCCGGATCCCCAAGTTGTAAGCCTGAATTATCGTAATCTTCCTGAAGGTACAGTGGAAATCGTTCTTCTAAATATGCCGTGAGCTGTTGTAGTTTCATTACCATGTTTTTGAGATACCAAAGGTGAATCCCAGGGCATTTGCCTTGTGAATGTAGGCATTGTATTTGCCGTAGGTATTGGTGAATTGTTGCCGATATACCGCTTTTAGGATCATGCCCCAACCCCGTTCACCGGTGTATTGCATTCCCGCCTGAACGAATCCCTGAAATACCGCCGAGGAATAATCATTATTCTTGATTTTAAGGGTTTCTTTTTCATTCGCGCCCAACGCAGTAGACCAATTTATTTGTTGTATGCTTCGGTTGAAAATCATTGGAGCAATTCCTGCCCCGAGAAACACCCGAAACGAACTTCCGTATTGTATATTCAGCGCTAAGGGTAATCCAAGGTATCGATATTTATTGGTGTAGCTCAAGCTGCTATCGCTGTTGGGGTCATTGTATCGATATTGTTCCCCCTGCTGCAACCATAACAATCCCGATTCAACGCGCACCCATTTTCCTAAACCCGTTTGAATCCCAAGGCCATAACTCCAAACATTTAACGGGGTTTCATTGGCTCGTTCTCCAAGTGGAGTATTTAAAAATTCGGCATTGGGCACCAAGCTTCGAAACGATTGATTTCGTGTGAATTCCATAGACACTTGCGTGGGCATTTTCTGCGTGGTCCATCCGCCTTTCTTGGCAGCAGGCTGATTGATTTCGAGTTGTCCAAAGAAGTGCTGAACTGCAATTAAATTAAGAACCCAAACCAACAGGTGTATTTTATTCATGAAGTAAATTTACAAAAGAATGCTTAACCTATATCAATAGAATCCTTCGATTTCAACCTTACCTTTGCGGTATAAAATTTATACACTATGACAACTTGGAAAATTGATTCTATGCACAGCGAAGTAGGCTTCAAGGTGCGACACATGATGATTTCAAACGTATCAGGAAACTTTGCTTCTTTTGATGCTACCTTAGATGCGGCAGACGAGAACTTTTCGGAGGCTTCCTTCGATTTTTCTGCTGCAATTGATAGCATTCAAACAGGAGTGGCAGATAGAGATGGTCACCTGAAGTCTCCTGAGTTTTTTGATGCAGCAGCTTACCCAAATTTAACGTTTAAATCCACCGAAGTTATTCAACATGGCAACGACTGGACCATTAACGGAGACATGACCATTAAAGGGGTTTCACATCCGGTTTCTCTGCATGCGGAGTTTGCCGGCGTAGCAGTGGATCCTTATGGACAAACCAAAACGGGTTTAACCATTACCGGGAAAATCAAGCGTTCGGATTTTGGATTAACATGGTCTGCAGTAACGGAAGCTGGAAACATTGTCCTTGGGGATGAAATCACGTTAATCAGCGAAGCACAATTTGTGAAGCAAGCATAAGTTCGGCTAATAATCACGTTGAGGGCCTTCGGGCCCTTTTTTTATGCGAATTCGGCCAATTCAATCCAGCGATTGGTCTTGGTATCCAAGTGTTCAACCACTGCTCCGATGCGTTGTCCCAGCGCAAGCAGTTCTTCGTTCGATAAGTTACTGTTCGATAAGGCCGCCGTGAGCGCTTCTTTTTCGGATTCGAGGTTGGCTATGTCTTTTTCTAATTGGGTGAATTCGATTTGTTCCTTGTAGCTCATGCGTTTTTTCTCTGTTTCAAGTTTGACTTCCTTCGGACTGATGGAAGGCGTTTCTTGAGTTTTTGGTTTGCGTTGTTCCTGTCGATACGCCGAGTAATTCCCAGTAATATCCACAATCTTTCCTTCCCCTTCAAACACAAATAAATGGTCTGTGATTTTATCCATGAAATAGCGGTCGTGGGAAATCACCACTAAACTTCCTTCAAACAAGGACAGATAATTTTCAAGGGCAGCCATCGAGAAAATATCCAGGTCATTGGTAGGCTCATCCAACACTAAGAAATTGGGATTTGCCATCAACACGCGCAGTAATTTCAACCGACGTTTTTCCCCACCGCTCAACTTGGAAACAAATTGGTAATGCATATCTCTCGGGAAGAGAAAGCGCTCCAGTAGGTGTGCTGCCGATAATTGTCGGCCTTTTTCTAAGGGTATAAATTCCGCGACCTCTTTTACAATGTCGATCACTTTGGCATCAGCCTTAAATGCTATAATATCTTGGGTATAGTGACCAAAAAAGATGGTATCGCCAACAACAATTTTACCGCCCTCGGGCTCCAGTTCCCCCAAGAGTAATTTAATAAAGGTTGTTTTACCTGTTCCGTTATTTCCAACCACCCCAATCCGTTCTCTCCGCTGAAAATTATAAGAGAATCCATCTAGAATTTTCTTGGTTCCATAGGATTTCCTTACGTTGTGGAATTCTACGATTTTTGTCCCCAAGCGCTCCATTTTTATGCCGAGCTGTAATTCTTCTGAACCTACTTTTCTTGAGGCGGCGTTTTTTACATCTAAAAAGGCATCAATGCGCGCTTTTTGTTTGGTTCCCCTCGCTTTTGGCTGTTTTCGGATCCATTCCAATTCGGTTCGAAACGTGTTTTTGGCCTTATCAATACTG
The DNA here is from genome assembly GCA_002293045.1 of Flavobacteriales bacterium UBA958. Classification (GTDB taxonomy): domain Bacteria; phylum Bacteroidota; class Bacteroidia; order Flavobacteriales_D; family Crocinitomicaceae; genus UBA952. The sequence continues at coordinate 25,696 of DBCM01000116.1, forward strand.
GAAGCGAGTTGCTCTTGGCGTTCCGCTTTTTTATACAAGTAATAGGAGAAATTCCCATTGTATTTGTACAGCGTTTTATCTTCAAGTTCAAGGATCACATCACATACTGCTTCTAGAAAATACCGGTCGTGAGTTACCATAAATACCGTAGCTTTACTGCCCGACAAATAGGACTCCAACCATTCAATCATGTCTAGATCCAGGTGGTTGGTGGGTTCATCCAGCACTAAAAAGTCGGCTCCAGCAAGCAGTACTTTTGCTAAGGAAATACGTTTTTTTTGTCCACCCGACAGGCTTTTAATCAGGGCATTGGCATCTAGTTTTAATATCCCGAGAATTCTAGAAATTTCAGCTTCTGTTCCCCAGGCGTCAAGGGCCGTAATTTCATTGCTAAGCCGTTCCACCTCATCATTATCTTCTGCTTCTAAAGCTTTGTTGTAGGCGGAAAGTAAGCCGTGACTTTCGTTATAATTGTCTGAAACAATATCCCAAACGTTGGATTCGGGGAGGTATGCATCCGTTTGATCCATCCACGCTATGCGGATATCCTTACGAAAAACAACCGTACCGGAATCCGCAGATTCTTTGCCATACAAGCACCGCAGCAAGGTAGTTTTTCCTGCCCCATTTTTGGCAACAAGCGCTACTTTCTGACCTTGATCTATGCCAAACGTAAGTTGTTCAAAAAGGATCCGTTCACCAAACGATTTGGAGAGATTTTCAATGGAGAGTACATTCATGGTGTATGTGCTTAACGCAAGCGATCGATAGAGTCTAGTAACATTTTATCTTTAAGCACTCCTTTATAACCGAAATAGGTAAAAGGCAAGGTACTGGCAAGCACGTAAAAACCAAGTTGCACAGAATTCGAGGAGTCTGTTGGGGCAGTAATGAATAAGTACGTACTCCAAACCACTAAAAGAAATACAAGGATGGCGTTGATTAACATGGAAATTCGGGCGAGGCTGAGTTGGCGATGCACATTTTTGTAAGCCATCAGGGTAATAAATAGCAGCAAGATCATGGCAATGGCTACTATAAACAATGGAATCGATTCATTGGCGACCAAGGTTTTTTCGGCATTTGTTTGGGTATAGGTTGCGCGTCCAAAAACATCAATGGTACGTATTTTTTCACCGGCTTGTAATTCGAATTTTAACAAATCTAGTCCCGTAAACAAAGCACTAAACAACAGCATGGTAATGGCAAAATGAACGGTTTGAATGCGTTGTAACATATCAAATATTTTTTACAAAGATAAGCGCTTATTTAACAAATAGGCATCAAGGATAACGAGTGCAGCCATTGCTTGAACAATAGGAACCGCCCGAGGGACCACACAAACGTCATGTCGACCACGTGCCTCTAAAGCGATCGCTTCGCCTTGCGCATTTACCGTTCGTTGGGTTTGCATCAGCGTTGCTACGGGTTTAAATGCTACCCGGAAGGTAATCGGCATTCCGTTTGAAATCCCACCTTGAATTCCCCCCGAATGATTGGTCTCGGTGTTGAATCCTTCCGTAAATACATCGTTATGAGCACTTCCTTTCATGCCAATCGCATCGAACCCACTTCCAAATTCCACCCCTTTCACAGCGTTGATGGATAGCATAGCTTTACCGAGTTCTGCATGTAACTTGTCAAACACTGGTTCTCCCAATCCTGCAGGAACCCCATGAATAATCCCGCGAATTGCACCGCCCAAGGTATCTCCTTCTTCTTTTGTCTCCTCGATTAAGGCAATCATTTCCCGTGAAGAAGGTTGATCCGGACAACGCACGAAACTTTGGTCTATGTCTGCTGTACTAAAAAAGGCCGTTGAATTAAACCGACAAGGACCAATTTGATCCACATAGGTTGAAAATTGGATCCCAAGTTGCGCCAGAATGTGTTCAGCAATGGCTCCTGCCACCACCCGACATGCGGTTTCTCGGGCACTAGACCTTCCCCCTCCGCGCGGATCGCGGTGTCCGTATTTCTGATCGTAGGTATAATCGGCATGAGATGGGCGATATGCAGCCTTAAGCTGTTCGTAATCTTCCGGACGTTGGTCGTGATTCCTAAGGATGAATCCGATAGGAGTCCCGGTGGTTTTACCTTGGTAAATTCCCGATAAAAACTCCACTTCATCCGCCTCGTTTCGTGGACTCACGAGCGCTGATTGTCCCGGTCTTCGGCGATTCAATGCAGCTTGAATGTATTCAAAATCTATGGCCAGGTTTGGCGGGCATCCTTGAATTACTCCACCTAAAGCGGCGCCGTGTGATTCACCAAAGGTGCTTAATTGAAAAAGCGTTCCAAACGTCGATCCTGCCATGCTTCAAAGTTAAGGCTTTTCAATGGGTTTCAAAAAATTGATGTTTCGTTTCAATCCCTGAAATCCTGTGCGTTTGATTGCGCTGTGCTGAAAGAGGATTTCAAAATGATCGGATGTGAGGGCCTGCCAATCTTTTGTCGTGAGATTTAACAACTCAAAGTCAGGGTTGAAGCGATTTTCCTGGTGTGCTTTTGAAAATCGATTCCACGGACATACATCCTGACAAATGTCGCACCCAAACACCCAATGTTCCATGGATTGGTTGAATTGTTGCGGGAGGAGTTGATCTTTCAATTCAATGGTCAAGTATGAAATGCACCGTGAGGCATCAATCTGATAGGGGGCTGTTAATGCATCGGTTGGACACGCATCTAGGCATTTCGTGCAGGTGCCGCAATAGTCGCGCATGGGAGGATCTTGGGTGAAAGATAAATCTGAAATAATCTCCGCGATAAAAAAGAAGCTTCCCTCTTTTGGGTGAATTAAATTCGTGTTTTTGCCGATCCATCCTAGGCCTGCTTTTTTTGCCCAAGCTTTGTCCATCACCGGCGCTGAATCCACAAAGACTCTCCCTTGAATCTCTCCAATTTCTTCTTTCATCGATTCAACAAGGGCTTTTAATTTGTCTTTTATTACACGATGATAATCTTCTCCGTAGGCGTATTTTGAGATTTTTGGGGCCATTTCGGTTTGTGATTCTGCGGGGAAATAATTCAGCAGCAAAGAGATTACGCTATTCGATCCTTCCACTAAACGGGTGGGGTCTAAGCGCTTATCGAAATGATTTTCCATGTAGGCCATTTTGCCATGACGACCTTCGCTGAGCCATTGTTCCAGTTTCGGTGCTTCTTCCGCTAGAAATCCTGCTTGGGAAAACCCACAATAAAAAAAACCGAGTTCGCTTGCTTTTTGTTTAATGAACGATTTGTATCGATCGGCATTCATCTTTAGAACAATCCGCCTTGAAAATACCCCATATCTCGTCCGAGGTGTTTGTATGTTTTTTCTGTCACCTTTCGTCCGCGGGGCGTGCGCATTAAGAAGCCTTCTTGAATGAGAAAGGGCTCATACACTTCTTCCAAGGTTCCAGCGTTTTCACCAATTGCCGTTGCTATGGTGGATAATCCCACCGGTCCTCCACTGAATTTGTCCATGATGACTTTAAGGATTCGAATATCCATTTCATCCAGGCCATTTTCGTCTACATTCAGTGCTTTTAATGCAATTTCTGTAATCGCGTCATCAATGGTTCCTGTGCCTTTAATTTGCGCGAAATCACGTACCCTTCGCAACAAGGCATTCGCGATACGCGGGGTTCCACGACTTCTACTGGCAATCATATACGCTGCCGTTTCATCAATTGGAATGTTTAACAAGCTTGAAGAGCGTTCAACAATATGCGTAAGTGTTTGCGCGTCGTAATATTCAAGCCGTGAATTGATACCGAAGCGCGCACGTAAGGGTGAGGTCAGTAATCCTGAGCGCGTTGTGGCTCCAATGAGCGTAAACGGGTTTAAGGTGATTTGAATGGTTCGTGCATTAGGCCCGGAATCCAACAAGATATCAATCACATAATCTTCCATCGCCGAATACAGGTATTCCTCTACTACAGGACTTAAGCGATGTATTTCATCAATAAACAGTACGTCGCCTTCACTAAGGTTGGTTAACAATCCAGCTAAATCGCCTGGTTTATCTAGAACGGGTCCACTCGTTACTTTAAACCCAACACCCATTTCATTAGCAATGATGTTGGCAAGGGTGGTTTTTCCTAAACCTGGAGGACCGTGTAACAAGACGTGATCCAAGGGTTCGTTTCGCAGTTTTGCGGCTTTAACGAAAATGTGAAGATTATCAACCACGGCGGGTTGTCCAGCGAAATCTGCCAAGGTTTTTGGCCTCAAGACCTTGTCGTAATCTTGTTCTTGGTTTTCTGCCTGTTCTCGATAATCAAATGATTCTTCCAATGGATGTGCTTTGTACTACAAATTTACCATTCCATTTGAATTGGTGACCTACACTCCAGAACGAAAATCTGCAAGAAATTCGATCATGGAATTAAAGTGGTAATCTGCTACGATTAATTTAGGATTTGGGAAATGGGTTTTTTCAGGAATACACACTACGCTCATCAGTGCCGCTTTGCCCGAAATCACCCCGTTTAAGGAGTCTTCTATCACGAGGCAGTGGTTTGGTTTTACTCCAAGGGATTCAGCGGTTTTAAGATACACCGCCGGATGAGGTTTACCGTAGCGCTCAACCTCTGCAGAATGCACGGCATGAAAATAATGCGCCACGTTTAGGTGTTTGAGTACGGCATCGATTAAACGTTGCGGCGAGGAGGTGGCAAGGCCAATTTTCAAGGGGGTTTTGCTCAGGTATTCGAGGGTGTCCAGCACACCGGGCAATGGAAATGGATGTTTAGCCACTAACTCAACCATGCGATCGATGATTTGAGTAACTACCGAATGAATGTCATCAATCCCCCAATGATCTTCATGATTCCAATATTCCACCACTTGGTCGATACGCAATCCGACAGTGCGTTGAAAATCCTGAGCGGTTAAGGTGCTTCCAAGGGAAGAGAAGACATCGTACATCGCAATTTTCCAAAGCGGTTCCGAGTCGATGAGCACGCCATCCATATCAAAGATGACAGCCTGAATGTTGGATTGATTCCAATGCATTAGCGAAGAAATATGCGCACTTTTTCAATTCTACGCTCGCTCGCCTCTTCGATGAGTAACTTAACATCGTTATTTAATTCTAAGGTAGCGTTCTTCTCAGGTATTCGCTCAAGGCGATAGGTGATGAGGCCTCCCAAGGTGTCGTATTCTTCAGATTCCGGAAGATCAATCGGGTAATTTTCATTGATGTAATCAATTTCTACCCGCGCTGAAAAAACAAATTCATGGTCAGAAATTTGTTCCTCTAGCCAATCTTCTTTGTCGTGTTCATCAACAATGTCTCCAAAAATTTCTTCAATCACGTCTTCGATGGTGATGATGCCTGCCGTACCGCCATATTCATCGTTCACGACGGCGATGTTACCTGTTTGTTTTGAAAAGGTTTCTAACAGTTCCGTACCAGAAAGTACCCCCGGTACAAACCCAATGGGTTTTAATATTTGCGTAATGGAGCTGGGATTACTAAAGAAATCATACGAGTGAACATAGCCAATGATATTATCAATGGAGTTTCGATAAATTACAATCTTTGAGATGCCTTTCTGTTGAAAAAGAGCGAGGGTGGATTCCATTGATTCTGTTACATCAACCGCGATTATTTCGGTCCGTGGAATCATGCAGTCTCTCGCTTTCACATGATTGAATTCAAGCGCATTTTGTAAAATGGTCATCTCATGTTTCAATTCCTGCTCTGGTGCGATACGCGCATTTAGGTCTTCCACGTAGTGTTCTAGGTCGATTTTAGAAAATACTTTTTCGGAGGATTTCATTTTTGATCCGGTCGCTTTTAAGAGGAGTAAGCTTAAAAACAGGACAAATTGGGTTGGTAAATAAAGAATGCCGTACACAATCAATAGGGGATAGGTACCGATGTTTAAAAAACGATTTGGGTTTATAGAGGCAATGGCTTTTGGGAAAAACTCTGCACCGATTAACACCAGTAAGGTAGAAAGAATGGTTTGGGTGATTAGGATCAGTACTTCGTTTTCAATACCCCACAATTGCTTAGACTCCCCGATGAGTAGATGTCCAAAGGTGATCCCGTAGATTACAAGTGAAATGTTATTCCCCAGGAGCATCATAGCAATCATAGTAGATTGGTTCCGATAAAATATGGCATTTACTTTTCCCCGCATGCTTCCTCGCGTGCGCTCCACTTCAATCCGCAATCGATTCGAAGATAAATAGGCTTGTTCCATGCCAGAAAAAAAGGCGGAGCCAATCAAAGAAAATATAAAAAGTATGATGTATAACTGTTCGCCCATTAGATTACGTCTTTGCCGATATCCCTTCGAAAATAAGCATTTTCAAAGGATATTTTTGAGATGCCCGCATAGGATCGGTCCAGTGCCTGCTCAAGTGTTTTTCCAAAAGAGGTCACCGCAAGGACGCGTCCACCGTTGGTGAGCACTTGTGGTCCGTCAGCGGTGGTTCCTGCATGAAAGACTAAGGCATCGGTTACGGAGTTTAGCCCATAAATGATTTTCCCTGATTGATATGCTGCAGGATAACCCCCAGAAACCATCATCACAGTAGCGGCAGAATGCTCTGCGAATTGCACATCGCGTTCTGAAAGTGTTTTAGTAGCTACGCCTTCCAATAAATCCAAAAGATCAGATTTGATGCGTGGAATTACTACCTCTGTCTCTGGATCTCCCATTCTACAGTTATATTCTATCACATAGGGGTCTCCTTTTACGTTGATCAATCCGAAGAAAATAAACCCACGGTAGTCGATTTGTTCTTTTTTGATTCCTTTAACGGTTGGGATAATCACCTGATTTAATACCTTATCCATAAATGCCGCGTTGGCAAATGGAACCGGTGAGATTGCGCCCATGCCGCCCGTATTTTCTCCTTGGTCTTGTTCACCAATTCGCTTGTAGTCTTTCGCTTCGGGCAGTAATTTAAAAGAAATACCATCCGTTACCACAAATACGGAAAGCTCTATGCCCTTCAGGAATTGTTCAATGACTACTTTTTGCCCTGCAGTACCGAATTTTTCATCCAAGAGGATTTGGGTGAGTTCATCCTCTGCCGTTTTTAGATCGTTGAGGATCAACACACCTTTCCCAGCGGCTAAACCATCTGCTTTAAGCACATAAGGGGCTTTCATACTGCGCAAAAAGTCTATGCCTTCTCGCAGGGTAGCTAGGGTAAATGAACCGTATTTCGCAGTGGGGATTTTGTGGCGCTGCATAAACTCCTTGGCAAAGGTCTTGCTTCCTTCCAAGGCAGCACCTGCTTGCGTCGGGCCAATCAACGAAACGCCTCTTAATTGAGGATCTTTTTTGAAGAAATCGGCAATTCCCAATACTAATGGTTCTTCGGGGCCAACGATGACCATTTCTATTTTTTGCTCCATCACGAACGATTTAACAGCCTCAAAATCTGTTACATTCAGCGCGATGTTTTTTCCAAATTGTTTCGTTCCGGCATTCCCTGGAGCTATAAAAAGTGCTTCTAACATGGAACTTTGAGAGATTTTCCAAGAGATAGCCGATTCTCGTCCGCCGGAACCAATTAATAATACCCTCATATGGCACAATGGGTTAAAAGCGATTCAAAAAACGCCAATCCGTCTCGATTGTTCAAGTCGCCGTCTGAAGCACGTTCTGGGTGAGGCATCATGCCAAATACCCGTTTATTTTTGTTCGTGATTCCGGCGATATTCAGCACGGATCCATTCGGATTATTGGCCTCATCCACTTTGCCGTCTACGCGGGCATACTGGAATAAAATTTGGTCATTGTCTATTAATTCAGTGATGGTTTCCTGAGGGGCATAAAACCGACCTTCCCCATGAGCAATCGGGATTTTGTACACTTCACCCATGGATAAACCAGCCGTGAACGGTGTTGCTGTTGTTGCGGGGGTAATGTATACATTTTTACAAATAAACTTTCGTTCGGTATTGTGTAGTAATGCGCCGGGCAACAAGCCACTTTCGGTTAGGATCTGAAATCCGTTGCAAATTCCAAGGACATATCCCCCGCGATTCGCATGTGCAATCACTTCGGTCATGATGGGTGAAAATTTGGCAATGGCACCTGACCGGAGGTAATCTCCATAGGAAAAACCACCAGGGAGCACCACCATATCTACCCCTTGTAAATCCGTATCTTTATGCCACAATGACACTACTTCTTGATTCAACAAATCCCTCAGCACATACACCATGTCTTGGTCGCAATTGGATCCAGGGAACGTAACTACACCGAATTTCATATCTATTATTTGAGATACAAAGGTATCAATTCTTAGAGAAGCGAGTTAAGAAAAGTAAACTTAAGTAAGCCATAAATCAAGAAAAGATAGAATAAAAGCGAGGAAGGAAAGCTAAACCGTTTTGACAGTAAAGGAAAGCTGAACAGGATACTTAACGGAATGGTAAAATACTCGATTTTCATGGAGGGCTCGCCTAAAAAAGCACAAAACAGCAAAGAAAAAAATATTCCCACTCCAAAGAGATTGACCAATTGTATTTCTTTTTTCATTCGATTTCCCGCATTCGAAAGTTTGTGCCGCACACCAATTAAGCTCACCACAAAAAGACAAAATACGATGGCAGCATTAATGGAATGAGACAAGGAGAAGTTTACAATGAACGGATTCCAGGCGTATGCGAAGGAGGGGGATTGCGTATCATACAGGTAGCTGAAACTTATTAAATAACTAAAAGGTATGGCGCTACCGAGGAGATAAAAATAGAATTCCCGTATTTGAAAAGGACGGAAAATAAGATAGCACAGAATGCCTAAGGGAATTAGCAAGACAAAAGGGGGATATACGGTTGCCGCGATGGCTATAAACAAGGCCGCATTAAATATCCGTAAGGTTCCCGCTTGATTTTGGTTTAATTTCAGAAACTGATTTATGGATAAAATAATCATGCTCGAAGCTAAATGAAAGCCATTTAATTCATAGAAATTCATGAAAAGTGCCGAAATAACCACAAAATTCAATGCCGGTAGATAGGTGTTTTTTTCGTTGAATTCGGCAGAGTTGAAGGTGTAGTTTAAGGCAATGGCATTCATCAGCACCCACGTTGCCGCACATATTTCAGCATAAATATTGGAACTCCCCTGTTCAAGCCTTGCGTTTCCCCACCAACCAAATTCAATGTCTAAAGGCCCAATGGCGGAAAATGTTAGCCGATAGGTCAGGTGGAAACCAAGAAGAACAAGAGGCAGAAAAAAAAGTGCAAAGGGCCTGTTATCCCCGAAGAAGCGAATCATGCAACTAAATTAATCATTTCTTGTTGAACCTTTTATTTTAACTTTATTCAATTCAATGCTTAGAAATTGAATTAAATTATATATTTGTTTCCTTTCAAATAACGCCCTATGTCAACTGATAAAACACGATATTCCGATGCTGAACTCGAGGAGTTCAAAGAATTGATTAATAAAAAACTAGAAGAAGCTCAGGTAGATTACAATTTACTCAAAGGCTCTTTGTCGCACAATGACGATCACGGCACCGATGATACCGGAAGAACGTTCAACATGATGGAAGACGGGTCAGAGACCTTGTCTCGGGAAGAGGTAGCGCAACTCGCTGCACGTCAGGAAAAATTTATTCAAAGTCTACGCGCCGCCTTAGTGCGAATTCAAAACAAAACCTACGGGATTTGCAGGGTCTCCGGCCAATTAATTCCGAAGGAGCGTTTGCGCCTTGTGCCGCACGCTACCATGAGTATTGACGCGAAAAATGCCCAAAAGAATTCGTGAGTAAAAAACACTGGATTGCGCTAGCAATACTATTGATCTTATTAGCAGTAGATCAATGGGTTAAGCTATATATTAAATCTTCATTTGATCCAAACGAGACTCGATATGTCATCGGGAATTGGTTTGCGCTGCATTACATTGAAAATCAGGGAATGGCTTTCGGTACTACCTTGGGAGGCTCTATTTATGGTAAATTAGCCTTAAGCGTTTTCAGAATAGTGGCAATTGGGGGAATAAGCTATTATATCTTGTTAGAGATTAAACGCCATGTGGCGTGGCCTCAATTAATAGCCTTAACCATGATTTTAGCAGGAGCAACAGGGAATTTAATTGATTCCATGGTGTATGATTTTATTTTTCCATTCAATCCCTGCGAGAGTTTTAACCAATTGGAAGGTTCTGGCATAAAAATGACCTGTGCTCAATACGGAATTTCGTACCCAGTTGAAGTTCGAAACAAAGGGTTTTTATTTGGTAACGTGGTGGATATGTTTCAGTTTGACGCCTATTGGCCCACATGGATTCCTTGGGTAGGTGGAGAACCGGTATTTCCCGCCATTTGGAATGTAGCGGACTCTTGCATCTCCATCGGGGTAGGGTGGATGATCTTAATCAATCGGAAGCAGTTATTTACGTTTAGAAAACCGAAGGTCAGTCAAGACTAAAAGTTCCATTTCATATTTCGGTCATCGAGGAAAGCAAAAGAGACCTTATAATTAACGTGTGGCATCGATTTGTTGCCATCGGATGCACAACCGTAGATTCCAATCCGTAACCTACTTCGAAATATTTTAAAATTCCGTTCTAATCCCGCAAGTAATTCGTAATGTTGATAGTTGTGTTCTTGAACGTACATTGCTCCGCCCCCTATAACTAAACCAATACGCGTTTTCTTCATGAACGGGATTTTGTTTAAAATAGCGCCGTTGTCATGATGAACAAAATGCGCTTCATGTACCCAACTTTTGGTCGGCAGCGTGGTATCTAAGCCTTGAAATGAATACAAGGGGTTCGAAAACCAAATCGGGTCCGACCTGCGTTGATACCTTAAATCAGGCTCTCGGACATCCTTGATGGTAAGGAAGGTTCCTGTAAGTAAACGATAACTGGTATTACCCAATAAGCCTAATTTTAAATTCTGCTGGATGGCAAAACTCACATAATCATAATTAATATCGCTTCCAAAAAGTCCAGACACTCCTTTTTTGTAATAAATACTTAAGGTGGGCCAAGCGGAACCCAAAACTACTTTGCGATAGGGTTCCCTCATATACCGCTGTTTTGGAACAAAGGAGAGATCAAAGGATACAATCGATGCCTGATAAGGATCGAAAATCATGGCACTGTCATTTGGTATAAATTCATCGGCAAGTTCTAAAAACTTAAAATCAGTCAAGCTTCTTCGTTCCGCAAAGTTCAAATTCGCCCCGGCGTATAGGCCATTTACCAATTCATAGTTAATTCCTACATTCAATTGTGTGGCTTCAATGAAATTATTCCTCCTGTAAATTTGAGTAATGGCATCATACCCTCGGATTACATCGAATTCGTGACTAATAGAGGCTGAAATTTCGCCTTGGTGAAAGGGGTCGAAACGGTAGCGATTCCATATCACACCCTTGGGGTCACGGTTCAGAAAGCCGTAGGAGATTCGGGTATAGAAATCATAGGTGCGTTGGTTTTCCCATTTTTTGAAGTATCCAAAATTTGGAGCAATGCGTGGTCCACCAATTCCGATCGGTTGTACCATCGTGGCTAACGAGCCATAAGAAAACTGCTGTTTCTTAGCCCGGTTTCGATGCTCAACCCCAAACCAGAGGATTTTTAAGGCGGTAATTTTATTAAATACGGCATCCACTGAATCCAAGTACTCTTTTTTATTATGCGCTTCTGTTATACTATCTTTTAAAAAGATAAACCGCTTTTCTTCTTCACTCAAACCAATGGCACGCGTTTGCCCCCAAAATGTACTGTCTTTTTCGTAGGCACTTTGTTCTGTTACCGCCACCTCGGTATTAAAAAATTTGGCAGGAAAATTAGGCTTGAAATTGTAGTTGCTAAACAATGCGGTGGTAGAAGCATTCGAGGTTTCAGATTTATATTTCACCCCATAATTCAGCGTTTGTTTTGTGAGCACACACAGGGTATCACCGGGATGTTCAAATTCTTGATTGATTTCGAAATGGTCATAAATAAGTAGATTCCCTTTGTTCATGGTAAGCGATAACTTCTTAACCAACCAAAGCGAGTCAATGATCCAAATGTATCCTTCTAGGGTGGTGGTTGCTGTATTTCTTGGAATGATTTTAATCCGAGAAATCATCTGCCCATTCTCCTCATATTTTTCCTCTAAGCGATATTTGTAGGAAAGAATTCCCGGAATCGAGATGGGGGAGGAAACAGGAGTTTCGTGGAGGTCGTCTAAATGCAACAGGTTCTCGAAAAAATTGAAATTACTTTTTACGGTAGTTGTATAGTACAGATTTTGAGCATTTCCATAGAGATCGAACGCATTTCGAATTTCTTTTACTTTATTTGGAGGGGCATAGGAACGATTCATTTGAACCTCTACTAAATTCATTCGATTACTAAGCGTATCGGTGGGTTCTTCAAAGGGACGTTCTTCGGATTCCTCTTTTTTCTGTTTTTCTTTGGGGGGAAACTCCAATTTTTCACTGGCCTTGATATAAACATCCACCGTATGGGGATAATTCCATGGGTTGATGCTGTCCCGCTTATTCACCACTCGCAACATGATTTCACGACCAGGGTTAGATTTCTTTACGGAAACCACGACGTCTTCAATGTCTTTCAAATTGGGAGGAAATAATTGGTAGGTTTTGCTCACATCGACATCGCCTAACCCCAAATAATATTCCCGGTCTTCATACCCTGTTGCTGTAACCACCAAATAATATTCTCCGGGCATTAATCCCATTTCGAAGTATCCACCCACGTCAGATACCGTACGCAAGGATGGGTCGTTTTTTACATAGACCTTGGCATAGGGAATCGGATTTTTCTTCTCATCGAGCACTGTTCCTTTTAGAAATCGTTGGCCTACGGATGAAAATCCAATGCTTGAGATCAGAAGAAATAGGAGTATTCGCATCATATAATTAGACAATCAACCGACGATTTTGTTACAGTGATTTACCGTTGTTTTGCTGTTCCTTCAAAAAGGCTTCATGTTTCGCCATCCGGGCCATCATCCATTTTTTCATAACATACATGCCGATGGCAACAACGGTAAATATGTAATATCCCGCCCATTTGTCGAATCCTTGTGTAAATCCATTGTAGCTGACTACAATAAGACTAATGACTGCTACTGCAATCCAAAAATAACCCATAATTAAATTATATGTTTTCATCTCATTTATTTTTATAATTCTTCTTCTTTTTCAATCACCACATTGCCCTGTGGCTTCAATACTTCGTAGGTGCTGAAATCTTGTTTCGTTTTTAACCCTTCGCCCATAAATCTTCCTTTAGGAGAAAAAATATAAACGCGTTTCGGGGCATATATCAGGCTATCTTTTTGTTGCCAGTAAAGCACTTCAGTTTTTAAGGTTTGTTTTTTTTTGTAGTTGTAAAGCCGCACGGAGTCCTTAACCATCAACTGGTTCGTCGAGTGGTTAATCTTCCCGTATTTAGCGGTTAAGGTGGAGATGATTTCCCCGTTTTTACCGTAGAAATTAACCCGCAGGCTATCTCTGAGGTGCGTGAGGTGTTCCGGGGAACGAAAGGTTTCTGCAAACCCTGCACGTAAAGAAACACGCGCGAACCCCGAATCACTATACACCAATTTAAAGTCAACAATAACCTCGTCGGCAGATTTTGGATTGAAGCTCACACGTTGCACATCATCCATGTTGTTTTCGCATGCGAAAAGGATCAATAGCATGGGGAAGGTGAAACGTATCTTGAACATTTAGTCCATTTTTCGTTTTCGAAACCATCGTTCGAAGCTGGCAGGGGATAAGATGGCTCCAAGTTGGATTGCGATAAAGTTTTCTTGCAAGCTCGAAGCCTCAAAGGTTCCTCGCTGACCGAGTGTACATGAAAAATTAATGGACGAAAATGACTGTTGTGCCAACACAGGGATGCCTAATCCAAGGGTAATGCCCTGTTCGGTAAAGGGGTAATTCGCCGCGTCTACAAAGGGGAGTTTGCCGTAGTAAGCCCCTACCCGATAGGTGAATTTATCAAACAGTTTTAGGGCAGCTATATTTTCATATAGAAACCGTTCGGGTTTAAATTCTATACCGACGGAATAACGCTGCGCTGGCTGTGATTGTGTTCCTAGGGAGTCAAATGTATACCCCTCGAAGCGGTATGAAAAGGCTTCGTTACGCTGGTACTGAAATGCCACTGTGAATTCAGGATGCAGTGTTTTAGTCTTAACTTTTCGAGGGTTAAGCCCAAAGCGATACGCCACACCAAGCGCCAGTGATTGTCCTTGGACAACCGATCCTTCGTATGCATTGGAGAATAAGGTGTCGTAGCCACTGGGTGCATTTAAGTTGGGAGCATTGTAGAAGGTCCGTTCTAAAACACTGTTTAGCGAGAGGTTCGGTTTGTACGTGGCTCCAAATCGAACATCACTTTTACTACCCAGTTTTTGGTACATGGAAACTCCCGCATCGAAGCTAAGTGCGTTTACGCTGATTAGTTCTTCCATAATTCCGCCGGATGCACTGGTTCCTTGAATCAATTGGCTAATCCGCTGGTTTTTTACCGTACCGAAATTATAACCTACATGAGACCCAAAGGCAAGATAGGTTCCTTTTCTAACAATCGGCGCGTAAGTACCACCGATAAAAACTTGATTGATGTAACCGCCTCCTTGGTATGTGTTACGAATGGAGTCCAACCCTGTAAATACTTTTTCACTCAAATAGTATCCTTTCGCAGAAAGTGGCTTTAATCCAAAGGCCATTCCGAAATGTTTTTTAAGTCTAAACCCAAGGGCGAGGTGATTGAGATTTCCGTTTGGACGAACATCGGTGGTTTCGTTTTGGCTGTAAAAAGACACGCGTTGGTTCACTCCAATGGAGAACAAGGTGTTTCCTTTGCTCAATGTGGCGTATGATGCGGGGTTTAAATAATTGAGTTGACCAGAGTCTAAAAACGGGGCAAAAATATTTCCCATTCCCGAATAAATCCCATGGTCGTTTAGTTGATGATCTCCGATTCCATAGGAGGTGAGGGGGTGAGAAGTGGACTGTTGACCAAAAGAAAGTACAGCGTTAAGACTAAGGCAAAGGAAGAGAAGAATGTTGATGTAAGTATAACGCATAAATCCCTTTTAGGGTTAGATTTTCGTCCACAAAGATGTCATTTTTTTGCGCTAAATCAAAATAAAGGGCATCCCCTCCGGTGAGATAGACGATCAAATCCTCATAACGATTGTTAAATTCTTGAATACGCCAGTGGATTTCTGCCTGAGCACTTCCCATGACCCCGCTATGCAGGCTTTCTTCGGTACTCTTTCCAATAAGTTCCCATGGTGCAGGAGCGAGCAAGGGGAGATTCGCCGTATGCTCGTTCAAGCTGAGGTAACGCAGGGCAAGGCCTGGAGAAATGGAACCTCCGCAATACTGTCTTTCCGCGTTGATGAGGTCAAACTTGATGCAGGTACCCGCATCTACCACCAAAACGTTGCGTTTCGGGTGCGAAAGAAGCACTGCCGCTATGTTACAAAGCCGGTCAATTCCCAAAGTTTTTGGGGTTTGGTAGGCATTGGTGAAGGGAAGGGGATTCATGTTCGTAACGGTGAACACCTGACATCCAAGGGCAATTAAGTCTTGCTGAAGTTGAAGTTCCCCAACATTCGCAATAACCACAATATCATCCGCGCTAAGGTACTTTTCCAGGGACATCCGATCTTGGAATCGCTTGGTTTCCATCAGCTGCTGGCCTACGAACGTACCCAGTTTAAGGTGGGTGTTGCCACCGTCTAGCACAAAAACTTTGCTTGATTGCATGAATCAAAGGTAGGGAAAATATGACTTTTGGGCTTGTTCTTTCTTATTTCATCCGATTGCTATAAGCCGAGGATACAAAAGAAATTTATTATTAATACCCCCTGACGCTGCGGTCAGGGGTTTAATGTGGTACCTCCGGGAATCGTGCGCTCCTCCGCGGCGGAGGTGGAAAGGTCGGAATCATGAACAAAGCCCCTTATCTTTCTACTCAAATTATATTTTTATTTCAAGGATAACGGGAGTATAAGTTAAAAGCTACATAATTTTATTACACGCCTGTTCTTCAATATTTTATAACTTATACTTTCTACAAAAGTATAAGTTTAGGGTAGTTTAATTTTTTTACCGGTAATACCAAACATGGTTCCATCATCTCTGATATAGCCATATTGCGAACCCGACCACTTTTTTGCACCTGTTGAGAATCCAAAGAACTCTTTTATTTCGTTTTGCTCACAAATGTAAGCATATCCCCCATCAACAAAATAAACATATCCATTTATCAGCACCCCATTTGTCCCAACAGGCGAGGTTATGTTTTGGCTTGAAGGGATTTCTACCTTATTGTCGTTATTGTTTGAATATGCTGGACTAATCGCATACATCATAAAACCAAAGGATGCCATCATCATAGATGAACCCACCATCAGTTTGTACCAATTTTCTTTTACAAAATTTTTCATTCTTTTAAAATTTAAATGTTTTGGATAAATGTAAGAAATAATAAAAAGAAGGTCAATTTGATTTTTTTAAAATATGACACTATTTATCTATAGACTATTTCCTTTTTCCCTTTCACAGGTAACAATAGGAATCTTTCGTTCCGCTGCGCCGCGGCGCACAGGGACACAAGGAGTTAGAAACCCGTAGTATGTTTAATGAAATCTCTACCTGAATAGTAAAAAAAACCCTGACGCTGCGGTCAGGGTGTTAATGTGGTACCTCCAGGAATCGAACCAGGGACACAAGGATTTTCAGTCCTTTGCTCTACCAACTGAGCTAAGGTACCAGCCCATATTTGGATTGCAAAGGTACACTATTTTTCATTTTTTCAAAATTTTGTTAGGATTTAAATGAAGGGGCGTATGTGTTAAATCGTTAAAAATTTTTGAAAATCATTTTTTTGTTTCAAATAAAATTAACATATTTAAATATGTCATAACCCACAGCGGTTTTCCCCCTCCATTCGATTTATTTAAATAAGCTTTTTGCTTAAGGGCCAGGTTCTGTCCTTTTCACGCCGAAGCTATTTGTTCTTTGACATCTTGGTTGGTTGTCAAGGGTTACGACGCACTGTAATCTTCCAACACGTTTTAGCCTCATAATGAGGTCTTTATCTATTAACCTTAATTTCTTTATTTATGACACGTTTAAAGTTAGTTTTTGGATCTGAAAAAAACGTAAAATTGATCCGTCGTCGCGTAGAAATTGGAGAGAATCCAAATGCTGCCTCTGGAAAGAAGTTTGAACTTCAATTGGACTATGACGCAATGTTTGAAGCGTTCAAAAAAATGACGGAACAAATTCCAAATTCACCAGGGATTTTGATAGTCTCCGGAATTACGCCGCAAGGTGAAATAGAGTTTGTTAAATTAATAAAAGGCGAATTAAGTTTGCGATCTTCGTTTAGAAATGGTTCCTTAAAACTAAGGCTCCATGAGTTTTTGACAATAATTGAGCAAAAGAAATATCGACAATTACAGGTTCAACTTGCCATCGCAAGTTGAACCTTTTTTTTTGCCTTAGTTTTTTACTACGGTACCCAGGCGCAATTTCACATTGGCCGCCTTTGCAATTTCAAACAAATCCACCAGTTTTTGTGCTTGAGCATTCTTGTCAAAGCGCACTACCACAATGTCATCCTTCAATGCTTTGGTGCGAGAGACTAATTGCGACATTAAGGCATCGTCGTTGTCAATGATTTGATTTTCAAGATCTTTATCAAAGCAATAAATATATTTCCCGTCTACATACTGCACAGAAAGGGTTAAATGTGATTTATTGGTTTTCAGCGTTGTGTTCGATTCAGGTAAGGGAACCTTGATTACATTTGGATTGGCTAGGGTTGAAATAATCAAAAAGAACAAGAGCAAAAAGAACATGATGTCACTCAGGGCTCCTGTGGCTACCTCAATGTGCCGACGTCTATTTCTATTTAATGCCATGGTTAGGGACGGGTTAATTTCGTGAATTTAACAATCACCTGTTGCATGCGCAAGGTGTTTGAGTCAATGACAGAATTCAAGATGTGATAACCGGCATAAGCAACCAATCCAACAATAAGGCCTGCTGCGGAAGAGAACATTTTCTCATAAAGTCCTTCGGAAATAATCCCAATAGAAACATTTTCGGTTTTTGAAATGTCGTAAAACACGGTGATTACCCCAGAGATTGTTCCAATAAACCCGATGGTAGGGGCAATACCTGCAATCAATCCTAAATGACCTAAATTTTTGTCCATCTTACCAATTTCAATGTTGGCAATTTTCTCCATGTTAGACTCTACCTCATTCGGTTTTAAGCTACTCTCAATGCTCTCTAACCCCTCCTTAACAATCGCAGCATAGGCACCGTCTTGGTTTCTCACCATTCCCATGGCATCAGACAAGTTACCTTTCTCGAGGTGTGGCTGCATATTATCCACCAATTTGGCATCGAATTTCACCATTCTGCGGATGTATAAAATACGTTCGTAAATCACATACAAGGTATAAAACAAGAGTATGCCAAGCGGAATAATAAATTCCCATGGAATTGGAGGCATCCCACCTTCCTTACTTGTTGTTACAGCAGCATCTTCTCCGCCACCAATACTATTTTCTTGTGCCAATAGTGCAAGGTTGAATGCAAAAATCCCAAGGATACTTAAAAACAATTTCACGTTATTTCTCATGTGTGTCAATATTTGGTCACGCTAAATTACTCAGCATTCAATGATTCAATTCTGCCCTTGAGTTTAGATTTCCACATTGAAATGTTATTGAAGAACAGGAAATAAAAAAAAGCCAACCGAAGTTGGCTTTTATTCCAGGTGAGTGGCTTAATTAAAAATATCGAACAGGCCTTATGTGAAATAGTTCATTTCTGTTTTTTATGCAAATGGCAGATGTACTAAAGAATCTTGAAAAGGCACCGCTGGAATTCGCATCATCGTATGCAGTGGAGGCCCAGTAATGCGAAGTGTAATCTGTAGAAAAGGTGCCAAGGCTTTGTCGTTTTTCGAAAATTAGGTTCAGCTCATTTATACTTGGTAAATACCAATCGTCATAGTAGTTGATTTTTACTTCTGAACAAAATTTTACAGCGCTTGCACTGTCTGGATACGCCGCGATAATAGCTTCAGTATTTGATTTCCCATACCCAATGTCGCTGGATGTTAATCCGGTTAAATCTACTCCGATTAATCCGAATGTACGAAGTCCGTGTAAGTCCTTTTCTGCCACTATAATGCCATGAGTTTCGCCGGCGATGTACCCTTTTTCATGGGGCTGAAAGATATGTAGCACAATTCCCCCACCGTATTTTTCACCTTCAGCGGGGATGTGATAGGTGACTTTTTTGCAGGAGCTTAGTCCGCTAACTATTGATGCAATTAGTATGATTAATTGCATCTTCATTGCATTCAGCAAGATCATCTGTAGTTTTTTCATAAGAAATGGGTTAAGGTTTTTTTGCATGACGTAGCGGCTCTCTGACCGTTGCCATGGGGCAAAAAAAAAGCCTTGCATTTTTGCAAGGCTTTACTAATGGAAATACTATTTAGTGCTTAGACAAGTAATCAGCTACACCGTCAAAGCTTGCTTTCATCGCTTCGTCTCCTTTGTGCCAGTTTGCTGGACAAACTTCACCATGCTCTTCAAAGTATTGTAAGGCATCAACCATTCGAAGGGCTTCATCCACGTTTCTTCCCAATGGGAAAAAGTTCACTAATTGATGCATCACCGTTCCTGATTTATCGATTAAAAACAATCCACGGTATGCAATCATTGGACCACTCGCTGTTAATGAACCTTCCATATCATACTCGTATTCTCCCGCCAATACACCAAATGCTTCAGAGATTGTTTTAGAAGTATCCGCTACAATTGGATAGGTTACGCCTTCAATTCCACCTTTGTTCTTTGGTGTTTGTAACCAAGCCCAGTGGGATTCCTCGGTATCTGTTGAACACGCAACAACTTTTACTCCGCGTGCCTCGAATTCTCCTAGTGCACTTTGAAATGCATGTAATTCAGAGGGACATACAAACGTAAAATCCTTTGGATAAAAGAAAAACAATACATGATTTTTTCCTACATATTGGTCCAAAGAGAAATTGTTTACGATTTCCCCTCCGTTTACTACTGCTCCCGCGCTGAACGATGGAGCCTTTTTTCCTACTAAAACTGACATGTTATTTTAATTTATTAAGTTACTTAGCACAAAGGTAAAACAAACCGAATAAGGTTCTGTTCAACCAAATGAAAACTATGTTAATTCTCAACAAAGTTAAGCACCCTTTGTTATCAATAAAATCAAAACAAATTATATTTACATAAATACTTTCTATGATTTCTTTGCAGCAAATGAGATACCTGGTAATTCTCAGTGAAGAATTGCAATTTTCACGTGCCAGTGAGCGCTGTTTTGTAACCCAACCCACCCTGTCAATGCAGGTTAAAAAAGCGGAGGAGCAATTGGGATATGCCGTATTTGATCGCGCATCAAGTCCCTTATCGCTTACACCCTATGGGATCGAGGTTATTCCTATTCTTCGTGAGATTTTGTCTGAAAACGACAACCTTCGCTTATTGAACGACCGCATGGCCGGAAAAATTAAGGAAGAAATTCGGGTTGGGATCATTCCTACCGTTTCGGTATACATGTTAACGCGATTGTTTTTATTGTTTAAACAGGCCTTACCTAATGTTCGTTTTTTGTATGTAGAACACCCAACGGAAACATTGCTTCAAGAATTAGAAAAAGGCACGATTGATTTAGGAATTTTAGCAGGACCGTACCAACAGGCAAAATATCGCACAGTGCCTTTATTTACTGAAGAAATTGAGGTGTATACAGCGTTGGGTAAGAAAGGAGGAATAGAGGTTGCGGCACTGGATGGCCAACAACCTTGGTTGCTTAGTAAAGGTAATTGCTTGCGAACCCAAGTCATTAATTTTTGTAATATTTCAGAAACAGCAGAAGCTCCTTCGTGGGATTATATTGGTGGAAATATGGATTTATTGGTTGAAATGGTCAATGTAAATGGTGGATACACCTTGCTTCCGGCAGAATTTAAGTCAACGAAAGAACAGCCTGGATTTCGCAAACGATTGGTCTCGCCATATGGATCACCGGCACGCGAAATCATTGGAGTCTTTCCTCAACGAAGTTACAAAACACCACACTTGGAACGAATGGTTAAAGAAATTCAACTGGTTTACTCTCAGCGAAGTACGGTGCCTTTCCACATGTTAGATTGGAAGTAAGGCCGAGACATTACTTTTTCATTTCTGCAAGGAAGTCGTCATATGACAAGGGCTTCATTTTTAAACTTGCATTTGTTTTGAAGTATTGGGTCAATTTTTCTTCAGCTAATTGATCGTAGATACTATTTGCTTGTTCTTTTTTAGTTAGCAATTCGCGAGCAGAGGCTTCGAGTTCCGCATCTTCTGGTGCAGGTATCCCGTATTGTGCATAGTTGCTTATCAATAAGCCTTTGGTAAATGCCAAGACCTCTTCATACACTAATTTGGTATCAGAATCTTTAAAGATTTTGGTTTGAATCAATTGCCATTTCAAGGACTTTAGATATGCTTCAAATTCCTTTTCAATGTCCTCATCTGCGATTGGTGTCGTGGCACTCAATTTAATCCAACGCTTTAAAAAGGGTTCTGGAAAAGTCATTTTCACGTCGTTTATCAATGCGTCATATACCTTTCGAGTCATCAAGCGGTCAGCATCTCGTTCGAACATTTGCTCCAAGTCTTTACTTACTCGAGCTCTTAGTCCTGCTTCGTCAGTGATCTCACCGTCTTGAAACAGCTTAGCAAACAAATCCGAAGTCAGTTCCGCCAATTCCATGCGTTTTATGTCTGTGATTTTAAACTCAAACGCCACCTCGTTTGAAGGAAGTGTTTCTGGCGTTAAGCCCAACAAGGAGGCCTTATCTGCGTCATCTTTTGAAACGGTGCTGGGATCTAAACTAAATTGATTGCCTAGTTTTTTACCGATTAATGACTGCTTAACGTCTAAGTTTTCAATAAACTCTATCGATAAGGTGGTGCTGTGACTAATTCCCTCAGGCTTTATTGTTCCATCGGCTTCAAGTTCTGTGAATGTCCCAACCATTAAATCTTTTGGCCCCGCCTCATCAACGCTAATCATTTTTCCATATCGACGTTGGATGTCTTCAATTTGTTGGCTTACCAATTTATCATCCACACGAACGGTATGGTATTCAATTCCTTTTGTTAACACCGATTGGTAATCAAACGTGGGAACCATTCCAATTTCGTAGGTAAATTTAAAGGTACCCGGTTGATCAAACGACCCTTCCATAGCATGGGTAGCTGATGGAATTGCGTTTCCGAGAATATCTAAGGAGTTTTCACGAATGAATCCATAAACACCCTCATTGGCCAAGGTATTCAATGTTTCAGCAAGGACCGCTTTACCATAACGTTTTTCAATGATTCCTGCTGGCGTGTGACCCGGACGAAATCCTGGGATATTTGCAGTTTTTCGGTGTTTTTCTAAGGTGTTTTTAACCTTTTGGCTGTAGTCTGTTGGATTAATCTCTACGATAAGCAAACCATTCAAGGCATCAATTTCTTGACGAATCACATTCATATCATTCTTAATTTTATGTTCAAAAAAAAAGGTCCCGAATTCACGAGACCTTAAAGGTGCGGATGGAGGGACTCGAACCCGCACACCTCTCGGCACTAGATCCTAAGTCTAGCGTGTCTACCAATTTCACCACATCCGCTAAACCAATTAACTGCCCCGTTGAGCAAATTGGAGCACAAAGATACAAAAGAATTGAAAAGTAGCAAATCCGATAATCCATTATCCATGAATTTGAATCAAACTGGATGAAATGAAAAATATACCTAGGAGTTTTGTGCTTTTAAGGAGCTGCGTATTTCTTTCATGAATTCTGAGGCAAACACGAAGGCTTCGATTTCGGGATTGTCCGTGGTAATGATGCTGTGTCGATCACCCTCCCACCATTTTTTCCCTTGGTGAATAAAAATAACCTTATCTCCGATTTCCATCACACTGTTCATGTCGTGCGTAATGACTATGGTGGTTATTCCATATTCATAGGTGATGTCACGGATTAAGTTATCAATCACAATGGCTGTTTTCGGATCAAGTCCTGAATTGGGCTCATCGCAAAATAAATACTTGGGATTCATGGCAATGGCTCGCGCAATACCCACCCGTTTTTGCATGCCACCTGAACATTCTGACGGAAATAATGCGTTTCTTCCCTGCAAGTTTACTCGATCCAAACAAAAGTCTACCCGATCTTGCATCTCTTTCTTGGTCATTTTCGTAAACATCGATAGGGGAAATTTAATATTTTCCTCTACGGTCATCGAATCAAACAAGGCACTTCCTTGAAACAACATCCCAATTTCTTGGCGAATTTCACTGCGTTCGCTTTTTTGCATCGTAGTGAAGTCTCTTTGATCGAATAAAATCTGACCTGAATCAACTTCATGCAGCCCAACCATTGATTTTGCTAATACAGATTTACCCTGTCCAGATTGGCCAATAATCAAATTGATACGCCCAGGTTCAAAGTCAGCACTTACATCAAATAAGACCTGCTGCTTTCCAAACGTTTTATTTACGTTCCGAACACTAATCATTACAAAAGCATAAGTTTGGTGATGATGAAATTGGCAATAAGTATCACCACGCTGCTGATCACAACGGCCTTAGTTGACGCTTTACCAACATCTAAGGATCCCCCCTTAACGTAGTATCCATAGAAAGAAGAAACGGATACTATAATAAATCCAAAAGCAACCGTTTTGGTCAAGGCATAAAATATATTGTATGGGTCAAACCAGGAACGAAGCCCTAATATGTAGGTTTCTGTAGTTTGTAAATCCGAAATCACCAAAGCAAGAAAGCCACCGAACATTCCTAAAAACATAGAGAACACGATTAAGATGGGAAAGTAAATCACGGAGGCAAGAATTTTTGGCAACATCAGGTGGTTGATGGAATTAACACCCATAATTTCAAGGGCATCAATTTGTTCCGTAATGCGCATCGTACCAATTTCTGATGCAATATTCGACCCTACTTTACCGGCTAAAATAAGCGATATGATGGTGGGTGAAAATTCCAATATAATGCTCGATTGTGTGATATAACCAACGGTATAGGCCGGAAGAAGTGGACTGTCCATGTTCGATGCCGTTTGTAAGGAAATTACTGCCCCCATAAAGGTTGACATCAACGCAACAATTGGAATTGAATTAATTCCAATGAACTGAACCTCGTCCATGAACATTTTCCAAAATATGTTCATTTTTTTCGGTTTCCGAATCACCCAAGAGAGCATGATAAAATAGGCACCTATGTTTCGAATATATTTCACGTCGATAAAGGTAATATTTATTTTCAGCAGTTTGGCGGATGTGTTTCCTGTTTATCTTTGGAACGGTGGAAAAAAGAAATAAATACCAACAAGCTTTTTTGAAATTTGTTCCGGCTTGCTTTGCAGATTTACTGGCGGATTTATTGCTTGAATCAGGGGTACATTTCAAAATTGTAAAGGGTAGAAAAACCAAATGGGGAGATTTTAGGCCAAGAAATGTGAAGGGAAAACCGCAAATTACGGTAAACGGTGATTTAAATCCCTACGCTTTCTTAATTACCACCTTGCACGAGTTCGCACACTTGCACACCTTTCAGCAGTTCGGTATGCGCGCGGCCCCTCATGGCGCAGAATGGAAGCAAAATTTCCACACGCTTATTTCACGGATTATTGATCATCCTGAACTCCCTCTTCCCTTGCGTGACGCATTGAATAAATCGTTTCATGCACTCAAAGCTTCTTCCTGCACCGACATTCAGTTGAGTCGTGTGTTAGCTTCCTATGACCTGACAAATCCTGCAGAGGTTCCTTTAGAAAAGCTACCAAAAAACAGTAAATTTGCACTGAATAACCGCACCTTTTTAAAAGGCAACAAACGGAGAACTCGGTTTGAATGTATGGAGTTGAGTTCAAAACGAATTTACTTGGTGCATTTGATGGCAAAAGTTCAATACATTAACGATGGAGAATAATACATACAGTTTAATCATGGCAGGAGGCATCGGAAGTCGATTTTGGCCAATGTCTACGCAGCAAAAACCTAAACAATTCCTGGATGTACTCGGGGTTGGCAAGTCATTATTACGTTTAACCTTTGAACGCTTAACCGAAATTTCTGATTCCTCGAAGGTATACGTGTTAACCAACGAGCGATACCGCGACTTGGTTCTCAGTCAATTGCCCGAATTAGGGGTGGATCAAGTCATTTGTGAACCGGAACGAAAAAATACAGCGCCTTGTATTGCGTTTGCGGCAGCAAAGATTTTGGGCTTAAATCCCAATGCAACCTTGGTGATATCACCATCAGACCATTTAATTTTAAACACTTCGCGTTTTGTTGAGTGTATTCATGCCGCGGTTCAAGAGGCGAATTTAGGGCAATTGGTGACCTTAGGGATTCAACCGACACGTCCTGATACGGGATACGGTTATATCGAAGTAAGGCCGAGCCAACATCTTCCTGGAGCGGTAGAACCCGTGCGTCGTTTTTGTGAAAAACCGAGCATCGATGTGGCGAAAACGTTTGTGGATTCCGGCAATTACTTTTGGAATTCAGGGATATTTATTTGGCGAGCAGAAGATATTTTAAACGCGATAAAAGTTCACGCCAATTCCTTGTATGAGGTGTTTTGTGGGTCCATGGATTCTTACAATTCAGCGGATGAGGACTCGTTTATGCGCAGTGCATTCGCTGCAGCGGAGGATATTTCCATTGACTTCGCGGTTATGGAACATGCCAAAAATGTTTCAGTGGTGGTTTCTGATTTTGATTGGAGTGATCTCGGTACCTGGGGAAGCTTGATTGATCACATGGATAAAGACGCCCATGGAAATGCGGTAGTCGGAGATAATATACATTTGTTTGAAACGAAAAATTGCTTGGTGCATCTTCCGAAAGATAAAGTGGTGTTACTCGATGGAATCCAAGACACCATCATTGTAGAGTCAGATGGGATGTTGATGGTATTGCGAAAGGATAAAGAACAAGCACTTAAGGCCTACCTCAAGCAGATTGAAGATTCAAACCCAGCACTGTTCCAATAATGGTGAAAATCAGACACATTGAGTTGGGTGATTTTCCACTCTTGCTTGCGCCCATGGAAGATGTGAGCGATCCCCCGTTTCGTGCGCTGTGTAAAAAACACGGAGCAGACATGATGTATACCGAATTTATTTCTTCGGAAGGCCTCATTCGAGACGCGGTGAAAAGCGTCCAGAAAATGGATATTTTTGAATATGAACGTCCCATCGGCGTACAGATTTTTGGTTCTGATGAGGAAAG
>DBCM01000149.1 GCA_002293045.1 Flavobacteriales bacterium UBA958
GAATCGCCTGGTAGAATGGTGTCGTTTAGTGTACCGCTAAGTCGAGGTATTCCAGATACAGATAAGGTAAGAATTCCACCTACAATGGATACCGTTCCTTCGTTTTGCATGGAACAACCAATGATCGACTGGGAATTCTGGCTTCCAAGATAAACCTGATTAAGGGCTAATTCCAACAAGGGTTCATTGATTGGGATAACTTTCAGAGTGGTATCTGTACACCCAAACAAGTTGTTTGTAATGCTATATACCAATAGCTCCCCGCCCGTTAATGAATCAGGAATCAGATAATTCAATGAGGTCGAATCCTCCAATGAAATGCCATTAACCAACCATTGGAGGCTCGAGGATCCAGTGGCGTTAGAGGTCAAGGTTATCTCGTCACCAGCAACGCAAATTTCGGGTTCATATACAAAGTCACTGCTTAGTCCGGGATTAACAAAGACTTCGATCAGGGTATCTACGTGACACCCTAAATCAGACATTGCATTTAAATGAAGAAATTGAATCCCCAAGGTGGTAAAGGTATATTGTCCTTGAATTCCCTCGATAGGGTATTGTAAGTTAACCAACCAGGACGTGCTGTCGATGGTTCCGCTTGAAATGGTACTTGTGCTGGTAAAGCTGGTTGGATTCGCCAAACAGGAAGGCGCAAGGTTCCAAGAAAGGTCGGGAATTGGATGAACTTCTACGACGTGTGAACTTGTATCGGTACACCCATTGCCTGCATAACAGATTAAAGACATCGAATACGATCCCTCCAATGAGTAGGCATAAGAAGGAGTAAATGAGGAATCTATTGTATTGTTTCCAAAATCCCACAACACGGATTGAATTCCTGTACTATCTCCGGCTACACTCGTGTTTATTGGGGAAAAGGTGGAAAGTTCACATGAATTATTAACCGAAAAATTGGCCGTGGGTGCGGCAAATACGGTAAACGAATATGATGCCGTATCGGAACATCCATAGGTGTTTTGAGCGATCAATTGAATTTGATTCGTACCTGCTTGTGTGAACATGTGGGTGGGAAGGGCCGTGGTATCGATTAATCCGCCGAAATAATCCCATGCGTAGGCATGAATCGGATTTCCCGTTACATCGGTTGCTTGAAAAGAAATCCAAGCGTTTGTGCATGAATCTTGGTGTTGTATCAATAAATCAGGGGGAGTATGAACCACAAACGAAAACGTATCCGTGGAGCTGCAATTGTTATTCGCAGTCACATGGAGTGTCCCCTGAATTAATCCGCTGGTTGAAAACAACGCTTGAATGGTATTTCCATTCAATTGAAGTCCATTGGAGAAGGTCCATACTTGGCTGCTGATTAATGCCGGAAGAGGAACGGAGGCTTGATTTGAAAATTGAAGCAGCGCATTGGTGCATTGCGATTGGGGAAGGCTTACATTATTACTGGGTGCTGTTCCATTTACGGTAACATTAATGGTGTCTTCCGCAATACATCCATTGATGTTTGTGGAAAGCAAGGATATTGCATAGGTTCCCGGGCTCGTAATGGAAAACGTTTCACCGGTTTGTCCATTGTTCCATAGATATGAAACGGTTTCTGAGGCTCCAATTTGAAGAGATATACTATTGCCGATGCACAAGGAGGTGTCGGCCCCCAAAAATGCGGTAATCGGGTAGGGGTCGAGTGAAATCGCATACTGCTGCAACGGGGAAGGGCAGCCCCCTGAACCTGTAACGGTAAGGCTGTACGTGCCTGCCTGTGAAATAGTGATGCTGTTGGTGCTAGCTCCTGTATTCCAAACATGTGTATACCCTGCGCCTAATCCCGTATTCCAGATTAACGAGCTGTTTGCGCACAAGGAAGTACTGGAAGGTGGATTAATCGTGGGGAATTTCACATAAATGGTGTCCGACCAAGTAAATCCAAAGGCGTCATTGGCGGAAACCCAATAGGATCCGGTTTGATTGACAGCGATACTCGCCGTAGTTGCTCCTGTACTCCACAGGTAATTAGTAAATCCTGCACCTGCATTTAGTGTTTGCGGACAATAACCGTTGTTTATTGTTAGGTCGGCGCCCAAATTGAGGGAGGGAGTATATTTATATTTTAGGTAATTATTTATCTTCTGAACGTCTAGTGAATCGTTCGTGTCCGCAAACACAATTTCACAAATATTCCCATTTAAAAAGAGTAACTCGCCGTCGTCATTTGCATTGTTGTAAGCACCCACAAGAAATCTAAAATTCGATTCAAATAACAGATTCGAATTGAAAGAATTCACACTGAGCGATGAATTATTGACTACCAGGTGATTTTTCGCCGTAGTTCGATTAACTAAGGCCTGATACAAGGCATACGATGTTGTGTTAAAATTAGAGTAATTACTGGTATTATTGTCGCTTTGAAAAAGAAAGGCAGTTGCGTTTCCGTCCTTGATAAGACCATAGCGAAAGGTAGCGTTTGCTGCTCTTGATTTAGCGAGTAACGTTTGATTTGAGGCAGCCATTTTCCCAACTACAAACATAGCCCTCGAGTTAAATCCGAGGTCTAAAATATCTCCGCCACTGAGCACTTGACCACCCGAAAACCCGAGGCTGGGAAATCCATTTATGGCGTTGTTTACAACCGTAGGTCGTTTCGCAGCAAGGTTTTGACTCAGCACATAACCGTTAGCACTGAGATCTGCCCATTGTTGTACTTTATTGGTGGCATCTGGGGTAACCCCCGCATCTGCCTTCAACCATAAACTCGTAGCGTTTAGGCTTCCGGGAGTAAAATAGGAAAAGCTGTAAGTTGGGGAAAGGATAGAGTCGTTCGCTGTGTAGGCTTTAATACGCCAGTAATAGGTGCCTTGAGATGCGACGAACGTACTCCAAGTGGTTAGGTTTGTAATTGGAGATTCAGAATAATTGCTAGTGAACGTGTTATTGCTGGCTACCATTACCCGATAGTTTAACGCATTGGGTGCACTGTTCCATTGATAATTGACCGCAAAGGTATGTATATTAGCGCCGTTCTTAGGCAAGATTCCGCTCAAGGGCTGCGCAAATGAGTACCCCATCAAACACAGCGAAAAAAGCGCATAAACCGCACCCCGAAAATGTAATATACCTCGCATTTATTCAAAAATAGTAAAATTTTTGCGATCACAGATGTTGCATGATTGTATCCTCGGTGACAGTGAATATTTAGTCAATCACACAAGGCCATTCTTCGTTTGCCTTGAGTTTTGATTACTTGTTGGCTGATATAGTGTACCTTTGTTGCTCAAGGGAACGGCAACATGGCGATGGATAGATTGAAAAATACAGAAATCTTAGGCCCCAATCGAGGATTATTTGATGTGCGATTAAGGGAGTTGTGGCGCTATAAAGATTTGATTTTCTTGTTTGTTCGCCGAGATTTTGTGGCTCAATACAAACAGACTATCTTGGGTCCGCTTTGGTTTGTGATTCAACCTGTACTCACAGCACTGATGTTTTTTGTGGTTTTTGGTAAAATCGCCTCCATTCCAACGCAGGGAATCCACCCTTTCTTATTTTACTTTACCGGCTTGTCCGTATGGGGGTACTTCTCAGATTGCTTTACCAAGACATCCAACACCTTTGTCGTGAATGCAGGGCTTTTTGGTAAAGTGTATTTTCCGCGCCTCGCTGTCCCAATATCAATCGTCATTTCAGGACTGGTTAAGTTGTTCATTCATTTTGCGCTATTGGCCATCCTATTGACATGGTTTTCAATTTCGGGCATCCAAACGTTGAATGTTAATCTTACTTTGGCCTTATTACCATTATATGTTTTACTCATGGCCCTCCTGGGCTTAGGGATGGGGATTTTGTTTTCTTCGTTGACCACAAAATATAAGGATCTTAGTTTCTTACTAACCTTTGGGATTCAATTACTGATGTACGCCACCCCCATTATATATCCGCTGTCCTACACTTCCGGCGTTTTGCATGAAGTGCTCCAATGGAATCCACTTACTTCCATCGTGGAAAACTTGCGTTTTTCGTTATATGGAATAGGGGCTTTTGATGGAATGGGGCTACTGTATACTGCCTCGTTTACTGCAGTCATTCTGTTTGGCGGTGTAATTGTTTTTAATCGGGTAGAGCAGTCCTTCATGGATACGGTATAATTGATGGCTATGGATATCATTAAGGTTGAACATATTTACAAGCAATATCAATTGGGGCAAGTGGGAACTGGTACTTTGGTACACGACCTAAATCGCTGGTGGCATAAGCTGCGCGGAAAACAAGACCCATACGAGGTAATCACCGAATTAAATGATCGGTCTGTTTCGGGGGAACGCAACGAATATGTATGGGCATTGAATGATATTAGTTTTACCGTCAGGCAGGGAGAGGTTTTAGGAATTATCGGACGAAATGGTGCTGGTAAGAGTTCCTTGCTGAAAATTCTATCTAAAGTAACCGCACCAACAAAAGGGAGTATTACCTTGCACGGACGTGTTGCGTCTTTATTAGAGGTGGGCACAGGGTTTCACCCGGAATTAACGGGCAAAGAAAATATTTACCTAAACGGGGCAATTTTAGGGATGACTAAGAAAGAGATTTCAGGAAAGTTCGATGAAATCGTTGCTTTTAGTGGCGTCGAAAAGTATATTGATACACCGGTTAAGCGCTATTCATCAGGGATGTATGTGCGTTTGGCATTCGCTGTGGCGGCTCATCTTGAACCAGAGATACTAATTGTAGATGAAGTGTTGGCTGTGGGTGATGTCGAATTTCAAAAAAAATGCATTGGTAAAATGAAGGATGTGGCAGGGGCGGGTCGAACGGTATTGTTTGTGAGTCACAACATGGAAGCAGTGAAGAATTTGTGTTCTCGAGCATTGCTTTTGGAGCACGGAAGTATTGTCTCGGAGGGGAGCCCAATCCAAGTAATAGAAACGTATCTTAATAACCGAAATAAAACCGATTGGGGAAGATCCTATGAAGAACAAGAGGCTCCAGGCAATGAATTTACGCGCTTAAAATCCATTGAACTTAAACCAATACGTGAAGACGGTAAATCAATCATTACGGTAAAAAGCTCCCTTGAAATAAACATCAGTGTTTGGAATTATGTAGAAGACTTAGTCGCTAATCTTAGTCTTCACCTCTATGCAGCTACAGGAGAATGTGTGTTCAATGTGATAACCGAATTACCACCGCCTACTATTGGTGTCGGCCTTCACCATGCGCGATGTGTGATTCCAAAAGAATTATTAAATACAGGAGTATTTTATGTATCTTTCATGCTTGTTCAAGATACAGCAAAACCCCTTTTTAACTTTGAAGAGGTATTAACGTTTGAGGTGGAAGAAGAACGAGAAAACACCAATTGGCATGGTAAATACCCGGGATTTGTTCGGCCGAATATTGATTTTAAAATTATTCCATGATTCCCGTAACAAAATCGTTTTTGCCTCCGATAGCGGAATACACGGCCCAAGTGCAGCGTGCATACAACAACGGTTGGTTAACCAATCGGGGAGCCTTGGTTTTGGAATTAGAGGACAAACTCACAACGTATTTGAATCTTGAGCAATCGAGAATTCTCCTCATGAACAACGGAACGATACCCTTGCAAATTGCATTGAAGTGTTTGGCTAAGGGTGGAGAGGTCATTACCACACCATTCTCGTATGTCGCGACAACCTCAACCATTGTTTGGGAGGGGTGTACGCCCGTGTTTGTGGACATTAATCCGGAATACCTAACCATTGATGAAACCAAAATTGAGGCAGCGATTACGGATAAAACGACCTGCATTTTAGCAACGCACGTATTTGGTAATCCATGTAACGTCGAAGAAATTGAACGCATTGCTAAGAAGCACAACCTAAAAGTGATTTACGACGGAGCACATGCGTTTGGGGTGAGCTACAAAGGGAAGAGTATTTTTGAATATGGTGATGTAACAACCTGCAGTTTTCACGCTACGAAATTATTCCATACGGGCGAAGGAGGCGCGATTTTCTGCAAAGATTCCGACTTGTTTCATCAACTGTATTACAGTCATAACTTTGGCCATGACGGTCCCTTGGCATTTCATGGACTTGGAATCAATGGGAAAATGAGTGAATTGCAAGCGGCCATGGGCTTGGCGGTTTTACCGCATATGAAGGAGATTTTAAGAGATCGAAGCAGCGTGGTATCGTGGTATCATGATTGCCTGAAATCGGATATGTTAGAAGTTCTAAAAATTAGAAATGAAACCCATTGGAATAGAGCATATTATCCAGTCTTATTTGAATCTGAAAGTCTATTAATTGAAGTGCAAAATTCCCTGCAAGCTGCTGGGGTGTTTCCACGCAGATACTTTTATCCATCGCTTACCCAGTTACCCTATGTTCACCAAAGTACCTGTGATATTGCTTCGGATGTATCTTCACGGATTTTATGTTTACCCTTATTTTATGGTCTGAGTGAAAAAGATGTAAAGGGTATTGCCTCGATTATTAATAAGTTTTAATTTAGAATTCATGATTATTGTAGGAGCAGGAGGGCATGCGTTAGAAGTGTTAAATGAACTGAAGCTCGGTAATCAAGCGGTTAGTGCTTTTTATGTTGAAATTAATGTGTATGTGAATGAATTATTCGGTATCCCGGTTCTGCATAAACGTGATTCATTACCGATGGAGCCGTTTATACTTGGTGTTGGAAAACCTCAGTTAAGACGTCGGTTGTTTGAGCAGCTTATTGGAAAACTTCCGGTAGCCTCCGTGATTTCAACGACTGCACAGGTGAGTGATTTTGGAGTGCAACTTGGTGAAGGACTTAACCTGATGCATCACGTATATATCGGACCAAATGTAGTTCTTGGAAAGGGTACCTTGGTCAATGCCAAATCTAGCATTCACCACGATTCCAGCATCGGATCATTTTGTGAAATATGCATTGGAGTTTCTATCGCAGGACGCTGTACGATTGGAAACGAGGTGTTTATTGGCATGGGAGCATTGATTTTGCCTGGAGTAACGATTGGAGATAAGGCCATCGTTGGTGCAGGGGCGGTGGTGACCAAAGATGTTCCTGCGGGAGTTACAGTTAAAGGGGTACCAGCAAAGTGAGAAAAAAAAAGCGAATTCTGCTTATTGGTGATACACCCGGATGGGCTTTTCACAGGATCATTGAATTCATCATTCAACAGGTAGAGGGATTTGATTTTTACTTTGATTTCACGGTGAATCATCCTAGAGTCCAAACCAAAACAACCTCAGATTTCGTATCCAAAGGAACAGTGACCTTATCAGATACAAGAAGGAAATGGCCTTTTCAAAACACTGTTATTTTACGTGCCTTGGTCTACCATTCAATCAAGTTTCTTCATCGCATGGGCCTGTCGAAATACGACGAACATGGCATTTTAAGGAGGGTTACTCGAGATAACTCTTATGACCTCGTGGTTTATTTGGATTATTATATGGACAAGGATGGTGATTTTAGTCATATTCGAGCCGATAAGATGATCAAAGGAATTTTCACGGAACAATTCCCCCCAAAAGGGGTAATTCATCATGCAGATATTACAATAGAAGCATTTTGTCAAGAATATCTTAGCGACTCACAAGCATTATTGGTGGGTGCTCCATCCATTGAAGAAGTATATTGCCAGCATTTTAAATCGCCCATTTTCTTTGCCAATCTTTGCTACGACGAGGCCCTATTTACTCCAAAAAAACGTTTGAAAAATAGAGAATTTATTATCGGATGGACGGGTAATCCAGATCGAGATTTCAAAGGATTTTATACGCATGTAATTCCCACGGTGAATACGCTAAAAACCATGGGGTATCCTGTTGAATTACGAACACAGTTTGTTGGATCTCTTGAATCTCTCGCTTCGTTTTGGCAAGAAGTAGACTTGGCGTTAATTACCTCGGATGCCGATGCCGGGCCATCCATGTTCATCGAAGCAAGTTTGTGCGGGGTACCGAGCGTTAGCACAAAAATTGGGTTACCTCAGTTTGTTATTAACCACGGTGAGAACGGCTTCATTTGCGAACGAAACGTGGAAGATATGGTTTTAGCCATTCAACAAATATTGGACGATTCACTTTTGTATCATCGTATCCAATCTAACATACGTGCTTCCTACCTTGAAAAACTCGGAGTTGAGGCGCAGAAGAAACGGTGGGAAAACATATTTAATGCCATGCTGCATGAATAATCTACAGCTTTTCTACTTCTTCCCTTTAGCCTCCGTTGGCGGTACAGAACGAGTTCATTTGGATGTTTTGAATGCGCTTTCAGATTACCCAGCAGAAATTTTCATTCGTTACAAGGTCAATCCATGGAAAGGAATAGCATTTAAACAGTCGAAGGAAGGCAAAAAGGAAGGAGTTCAATTAAAATCGGAATTTGAAGAATACGGAAAGTGTACTTTTCTTTCGGATTATTTGGAAGCACCGCGCTTCGGTCGGTTCATTAGAGCTTGGTATATCAAACGTCTCGTGAAAAAAATCAATGCATCTTCCAATCCCATCGTCATTTTTTGGCACCGGGAATCAATTGAATTTTTATGGGACCAATTGGCTCCTCATGTTAAAATAATCGACATTGTTCACAACAACTCGAACAATCATTCGCCAGATGCATCCTATCTATTAAACGATTGGGCTCCACGAATTAATCACCGTGTTCTGGTAAATGCCGGATTGATGCGTTGGATTAAGCCCCTATACCAAGAGCAGCGTTATCCATTAGAATTGGTGCAACGAATTTCAATCATCAATCATCAAGTTTCCATTCCAAAGCAATTACCCATCAAATCTATGGATGTTTTCAGGGTACTGTACGTAGGTCGTAATGCTAAAGAGAAACGCATTTCCTTATTATTTGAAATTGCTGAACATTTCGCTAATGATTCTCGCGTAAGGTTCGAAGCAGTTGGCATAGATCAAAGCGACAAGGCACCGAACAATGTTCATTGTTTTGGGGTAATTACGGATAAGAAAACGATTGAACGGTATTATGCATACTCCCATGTGCTGGTCCTGACTTCGGAAAGCGAAGGTTTCCCGAAGGTGATATCAGAAGCCATGGCCTTTGGATGTGTTCCTGTGGTCACAGCGGTAGGTGCTATTCCCGAAGTACTCAACCACGGTGATCAAGCCATACTTACAGACCCTTTGAACTGTGTGAATGAAACGGTTAACTTCTTGAATTCATTCCTCGTAGATCGTACTGAATATGAGACCCTATCGAAAAAGGCTTACCTTTACGCAAAAGAAGAGTTCGATACGAATCGGTTCAATAATGAATGGAGAACCCTCATACAAACCCTTAGTTAGTGTAATTATTCCGAATTACAACCATGCGCCTTTTTTAAAGGAACGCATCGATTCTGTGTTAAATCAAACCTACAAAAACATTGAGGTGATTCTGTTGGACGACTACTCAAGCGATAACAGCCGAGAAATCATAGAAAGTTATCGCGGCCATAAGAAAATCAGCCACATCGAGTATAACACAACAAACAGCGGTAGCACCTTTAAACAGTGGGAAAAAGGCATAAATATCGCGAAGGGGGAATGGATTTGGATTGCCGAGAGTGATGATGTGGCACACAATAACTTTCTATCCATTTTAACACAGTATTTGACAGATAACGCGGCTATTATTTTTTGCAGATCTCAAATCATCACTGAAAATGGAGAGAAAATTGATGAATTTAACCCTTCAAATAACGAAGTGGTTGATTCATTTGAATTGAAAGGATATTTATTCGTTGAGCAAAATATGATCCTAAACAATTGGATTTCTAATGCAAGTTCAGTTGTTTTCAGTAAAAGTAAATACTTAAATCAAGTTTCAATTCCTTCATATTATAAATTATCAGGTGACTATTTGGCGTATCTTCAACTGAGTAAGAATAGTAATGTGATTTTTGAATCACGAACCTTGAATTTTTATCGCATTCATAGTGAAACTGTCCGAAATAAGTATGTTAATAAGACGCCAAGGGAGGCTATTAATAATGTTAAATTTCTCATCAAAAATTACCCATATATGAAGAAAGAGATATTTGATAGGTGGATTTTTAATTTGGCGAGTAATGAGTATCAATTTGAAAGTATCATTGATCAATTAAGGATCTTTTATTTCCTGTGTAAGGAAGGTAAGTTCTTATATTATTTGAAATCGAAATATAATAATGCTGATTAAAAGAAAACTTAATGAATTTCAATTCATCAAATATGGTGAACGATTTGATATTACAATTATTGATGACGTGTTTCCTTTTTACATTAGTCCATGGAGGAATACTGAATATTTATCATTGGCCGACCATTTCAAAATAAGAATTTATTCAGATGGAATTGAAAAAAATAAACTTTTGCCTAAAGGAATTACCTATCAAATTGCGTTAAAAGACTTTAATAAAGAATTTCCTCAATCAAAAATCTACCCAAGAAAATTAAAGCTATTTTCACCAATAAACACAGAATTAGCATATGTGTTATTTTTTGGATACTTGAGGAACTATTTTAAACACATTAAAAAGCATAATCTGAATCTTGTGTTTAACCTTTATCCTGGAGGTGGGTTCGATGTTAATGATGAGTCAGTTAAGATTTTTCTGACAGAGGTTAAAAATTACAGCAATATAAAGGGTATTTTCGTTAACCAAAAATTCACCTTCAATTACTTAGTAAATGAACTTAAAGTGCCTCAAAATTTAATTGTTTTAGCAAACGAACCTATATTACCCAATTACTACCATCACGTTGATATTTCAAACAAAAGATGGTATAAAATTCATAAAGGTACTTTTGATGTTGCATTTGTTGCTAATAAGTACATGCCAAAGGGCATTGACAAAGGTTTCGATGTCTTTTTAGATTATTCGGAAATATTAAGTAGAAAATACGATTTCGTTAGATTTCATATTGTAGGTGGATTTACAAAAGAGGATATTACTCAAAATATAAATACAACCAATTTTACTTTTTATGGGTATAGTGACTTTGAGTTTTTTAAGAAATTTTATGCAGAAATAGACCTTTTTATATCCCCAAACAAACCTTTTGCAAAAGGTGGAATATTTGATGGTTTTCCATTGGGCACATCACTTGAGGCAGGTATTTGTGGTGCAGTTGTAATGATGTCAGATTTACTAAATGAAAATGAAATTTTAGTTGATGATCATGATTTTTTATTAATAAATAATGAAATTGAAGACATGCTTCGAAAAACTGAAAAGTTAATTTCTAATCCTGAGCTTATGCAAAGTTTTGTCGTGAATTTCCGCGAGTCAATTTTTAAATTTTCGAACAACAACATTGCCCTAACAAAAAAAATCAATTTTATCAATTACGCTTTAAAAGAAATCAAATGATTTCGGTCATAATTCCAAATTATAACCATGCTATATTTTTGCACGAGCGGTTTGATTCTGTTTTGAATCAAACGTATTCGGATTTTGAAGTAATTATCTTGGATGATGCATCATCTGATGAATCTTTGGAGATAATTAGAGGATACAAAAGTCATCCGAAAGTGCAATCGATTTTGGTAAATGATGTAAATTCAGGCTCACCTTTCAAACAATGGGTCAAGGGAATCGAATTAGCTAAAGGCGATTTGATATGGATTGCGGAAAGTGATGATGTCGCTGATTCTGGGTTTTTAGAAAAAATTGTCCCGTATTTCGATGACCCAGAGGTCGTTTTGGTTTTTACCGATTGTAAAATCATCAATGAAGCATCAGAAATTGTTTATGAAAACAATACATGGATTCATGACCCTTCATTGGATATTGGTTTTCAGAATAAAAAATGGGAAGGTCAAGATTTTCTTGAGGAGTATCAACGCTACCGCAATTTTGTGTCCAATGCCTCTTCCGTTGTATTTAGAAAAGACGCACTTGATACCAACTTACTGTTGAAAATACAAGTATATCGCTATTCTGGTGACTGGTTGTTCTGGAATCATTTAGCGTTAAAAGGAAAGGTAATATTTATACCAGAGTCTTTATGCAGTTGGAGATTGCATGAAACTTCGACTAGAAGTATAGCGGATTTAACAAAAGATATTAATCGTTTAAATGAAGCAAGTCTCGTAATATATGAAACAAATCAAGTGCTTGGAAAGAAACCTGTAATATCAAATTACAGTTGGGTTTTAGATTGGTTGTTGAGACGATATTCTTATAGAAATATATGGAATAGAAATTATATCGTTCCGTCACTACCTTTTAGGCGGCTATATTTTTTATTTTATTGGAAATTGTTGAGGCGCACCTGTAAAGAAGTTTTCTTTTCCGTAATACGTAAATTAACATGATTCCCAAAAAAATTCATTATTTCTGGTTCAGCAAGGATCCTTTTCCTGAGAATATCCGGCAATGCATGGATTCTTGGAGAAAAGTAATGCCGGATTTTGAAATCATCAAATGGGATTTAAGCAATACACCCATGGACTGTGACTTTGCCAAAAAAGCGATGAGGGAACACCGATGGGCCTTTTTATCCGATTACGCCAGATTGAGAATTTTGTATGAACAGGGGGGGATTTATTTGGATACGGACATGCTCGCAATAAAGCCCTTAGGTGATTTGTTGACTGAACAAGCATTTTGGGGTAGGGCCAATAACGGCATGATCGAGCCGGTAGTAATTGGAGCTGTTAAAAATCACCCGACCGTGAAGGCGTGCCTGGATATATATTTGAATAAATCGGATAGCGAATACCGTGAAATCCCGCTTGAAATTCAACCCATATTTACTGCTCTTGGTTTTGATGAGGGCAATGAATCAATGCAACGTGCAGGCAGCAATGTTATTTATCCTTTCGACTATTTTTGTCCAATGCCCTTCGAGCAAGCCGATACGAAAGACCCAAGGAGTTTTCGAACCGAAAATACGTATGCTGTTCATTTGTGGAACGCCGCTTGGTTTGATCCCTTTCGTTTTTTCTGGAATGGACGGCCCAAGAAAGGCTGGGAAGCAGTGTGGAAAACGGTTCTAAAGAATCCATTTCAAGGCCGTGCGTTCTACAGAAATGTGGCCTACCATGTGAAATGTACTATTTTTGGATATCCAACATGAGTAAGCCATTTTTTTCCATTGTTCTTCCAACCTACAATAGGGCGGCGATTTTGCCACGTAGCATCGGAAGTGTGATTAAGCAAGCATTTAAAGACTGGGAAATGATAATCGTCGACGATGGTTCCACCGACAACACAAAAGATGTCGTTGC
The DNA here is from genome assembly GCA_002293045.1 of Flavobacteriales bacterium UBA958. Taxonomy (GTDB): domain Bacteria; phylum Bacteroidota; class Bacteroidia; order Flavobacteriales_D; family Crocinitomicaceae; genus UBA952. The sequence continues at coordinate 13,186 of DBCM01000149.1, forward strand.
AGGTTTTAATGATGCTCGTATCACGTATGTGTATCAGGAAAACGCAGAACGCAGTGTGGCGAGAAACATGGGCATTTCGCACTCCTCGGGAGAGTGGATTTGCTTCCTGGACAGCGATGATGAATACCAACCTGATCATTTTCAGGAATTAGCTGAATTTATTGAGTTTCACAAGCCTTTACCCGGCTTGATTGCTACAGGATTAATCACACAACAAGGAAAATCAACCCAAAAGATAGATTTTTTAACTCTTCAAAAAAACGTTATTGAGGAAATTGGGAGCAAATTTTTAATTCCAACACAAGTTTGTGTGCACTGTACTATTCTCGATAAAGAACTGTTTGATGTGCGCTACAGACTCTGGGAAGACACCCACCTGTGGTTACGCATTGCGGCGCATTATCCGGTTTATCAAATTGAGAAATATACGGCTATACAACACATTCACGTGCATGGGACGGTAGTCCAAGGCATGAAAAAAATCCGTTTAAAAGATGTGGTGCAATACGTTACCGCCATTCAAGACTTACGTGATAAACACGCGGCACGTTTCGAGGGAAAATTGCCTGCCGATTATTTCAACCAATACATCGATTCCAAGTATCGCATGTATTTGTATCAAGCACGCCAAAACAAACAGCTCCTTGTCGCCTCCCAAATTTGGATCAACGCTTGGCAGCACCACCCTTCATGGTATCTGTTCACAGAATGCCCAAAAATCGCACTAAACTATTTGAACATTGGTCTCCATGCGCGATAACTCATTGAATATTCTGTTGATTGCCTCTTGGTATCCCTCCATGGAGCATCCCACGGCTGGCAGCTTTGTGCAGGAACAAGCCCACATGCTGAGAGACCACGGACATCAAGTCACTGTGATTCATCCGTTTATGTTGGGCACCTTTGCGAGCTCCATTAAAAAGCGTTCGACGGTTTCCTTTGCACAAGAAGACGGTATTCGTGTGTTACGAGTAGGTGTGGTCCCGCCGGTTCCTTTTTTCCGTGGAGTATCTTATGCGTATTGTTTCCAACGGGTGAGAGAGGCCATGAATAGGTTCCAACTTGACCCAATAGATTTTGCAGTAATCCACAGTCATGCGACGTTTATGGGGGGTGTCATTGGGTATAAGCTGTCTAAAAAATATAACCTTCCTCAGGTTCATACGGAACAC
>DBCM01000082.1 GCA_002293045.1 Flavobacteriales bacterium UBA958
GAAGGACCTGATAATATTGGTGGACGAACGCGTGCCATTCAAGTGGACCGAACCAACATTAACCGTGTTTGGGCTGGAGGTGTATCTGGAGGTCTATTCGTTTCATTAAACAAGGGAAATATCTGGAACAGGGTAGAGGAGTATTTTAATGCAGGAGCTAATCCATACATTTCTTCCATGACTCAAACTCCAGACGGGGTATTTTACGTAGCCACCGGTTCAAACCAAGAAGGTTGGGGAGGAAATGGAGTATGGTATACCACAGATTTCGGTGCTACTTGGGATAACATTCCAAATACAAATAACTGTACGCAAATTGTAAGCTCCGATGTGGACAATTACGTATTTATGGCAACCTCTGGAGGGTTGAAAAAATGGAAGCTTGGAGATGCTTCAATGACTTCTGTCCCTGTAACCGCTGGATCATGTACGGCCTTGGAAATGTCCAAAGACGGCCAGGTGATTATTTGTGCCTTCGGTGCTAACACTACGTTTGTTTCGACCGATGGTGGTGCGAATTTCTCCAATAAATCAGGAACAGCGGCCAATAATTTAGTGCCTTCCAATGCGCCGCGTATTGAATTTGCAGTATCTGCTGTGAAAAATAGTTCGAACCATCATTCACTGTATGCCGTGCGTACCAATTCCAATTTATTGAGCATGCATGTTTCGCACGACGATGGAGCAACTTGGACACAATTCGTAGGTGCTTCTGGTCCGCCAAGTGAATTCGATATTTACCGTGACCAAGGGGGGTACAATTCTATCGTAACGGTAGTCCCCAACGATCCAGAGCAGATTTTAATCGGAGGTATTGATATTTGGAGATGGAAGCAAACCGTGAATAATCCACCATCCGGAGGATTCCAAAAAATTTCTTTGTGGTCTGTTTCTCCAAACTCGTCTATCTATGTACATGCCGATAATCATGAAATGAAATGGGATAGCAACAACCGTTTTTATGCAGGAAATGATGGAGGTGTAAGCATTACCACCGATTATGGGAACAACTGGTTCGTAGCAAATAGAGGATACAACGTAACGCAGTTTTACGGAATCGCATTCGACCGTGACGGTGCTGTAATGGGAGGAACTCAAGATAACGGGACCTTGTACAATAACCATACGCTATCTACTTATCAAGAATTTAGACAAGTGGGTGGAGGCGATGGTTTTGAATGTGAGATTTCTTATTTCAACCCTGCGGTCATGTTCTCTACCATTTATTACAACAACATTTCAAGATCAGGCGATAAAGGAAATACGTGGAGTACGTTCGAACCTTTGTTACCGGGAACATATGATCCACCTGGAACAGATGGCAGCCCAAATCACCCGTTCCATACGGAAGTTTTCTTAGCGGAGTATTTCGATCCAAATTCAGAAGATTCAGTAACCTTTGTTTCTACTAAGAATTATGACGCTGGTGATTTAATTCGTATTCCTAGTCTATCCTCGGGAGACTCAATAAATTATTTTGCTGCAAGTAACTTGTATTTTGATGATACCTTGTTATATAATCCTGCGTTGACTGCCAATGGCATTAACTATGGTCAAAATGCAGCAACGGGTGAATTGGTTGAAATGGGAAGTGATACGGTGATATACAACGTCGCTTGGGATACGTTAAGAGTAGCGGATCCATTCCAATCTTGGTTTTTGGTATATGTAAATGCCAACGGAGGTGAGTTGTGGGGTACTCGTAATGCCCTTCGCTTAGCCGTAACGAATGCACAATGGGTTTGTGTTGCAAGAGGAATTGGTTCTAACAGCTCTGTTGATGTAGAGTTCTCTAGTGACCTCGAGCATTGCTATGTGGTTGCCGGAAACGGGGTGTGGAGAATTAACGGCTTAGGCAGTGTATATTCTAGCGATCCAAATTTCACATCAAAGGTAGCCTTCGTGGGAACGGGTGCACAAGCAACGACACCTTCCTATACCACCGCGACAAAAATCTCAACGTCAAATTATGAAGGCATCGCGGTCAATCCATCTGATAAAAACGACATCGTGTTGTTTGCTGGGTTCAATGGGACTAACCGTCGTTCGTTAAATGCTACAGCAGCCACGCCAACATTTACGGCCTTAGGAAGTATCATTCCTGGATCTCAACCTGGATGTTACGACGGAATTATAGACCGAGATGATCCAAATATTATCGTGGTGGGTACTTCTGAAGGAGCCTTTGTTACCGAGAATGGCGGCGCCTCATGGGAAAATGCTTCCGCAGGTTTTGAAGGGACTCCAGTTTTTGAAGTACGTCAGAGTTGGAGAACCTTTGAGGAAGGCAATAATCGACCTGGTGAAATATATATTGGAACCTACGGTCGTGGTATTTGGAAAACTGAGGCCTACTTAGGACTAGGAAATAATGGAAACACAAACAATACGCCATTAGAGGCTAAGTTGATTACTTATCCAAATCCATCCAATGCGAATACAACCTTATCCTTTGAGCTTAATAAAGCTGGGGCTGTTGATGTTGCTGTTTACTCGATTACAGGTCGCTTAGTTAAGCAAATCAAAAAATCAAACATGCCATCGGGTGAAAATGAGGTGTTTATCAATACCGAGGATCTACCCAACGGTACGTACATCATCAAATTGGTTTCTGGAAAACAAAACCAGTCTGTTAAATTTATGAAATTGTAATAGTAAAAATAGTTTGTTAAAAGGCGGCTTTGGCCGCCTTTTTTATGGATTATAAAATCGAATCATCGGAAATATGTGCAATGAATTTCGTTGTTAATACCCTCGGTATTTTAACACAATTCAACGAAGTTTTCCAATACAATATGCCCGTAGTTTCCAGAGCTCTCCGGGTGAAATTGTACGCCGTATATTTTACGGGTTTCATGTTGCATCACTTCGTTTACACATTCATCGGAATTAGCAACTAATTCAAATTCTTGAGGGATGGATATGCTTTCACAATGGTCCTCCTGCATATCAAATACATCGGGTAAGCGGTACAACAGGGGACAATCCACAAATTGTTCTATTTCGTTCATAGAACGGCAATCTTTCATGCGAGCACCAAATGCTTCATAACATAAACCGATAAGTTGATGGCCAAAGCAAATGCCAAGCACGGGTTTATTCGTAGTTTTAATCCATGAGGCTTGGGCGAGGTAAGGTTCCATGTCTTCTTCTGTAATTAGTAAGGGTGCTCCTGAAATAATTATTCCATCGAAGGAATCAGCGATTTCTTGGGTAACCTCAAAAAATGGCATGGTTTCATAATCCGCATACTCGAAAATAATTTCTTCGATCAGTGGAATTTTACTGCTTCCACAATCAATAATCAGTATCCGTTTCATCTACGGATGCAAAAAATTTATGGAACAGCTAATGGGGCGGTGATCGGAATAATCAACGTCATGGGTCTTGAAATTAGCACAGGATAACTCCTCCGTATGGAAAACATAATCAATTCTACCTGCCGGAATACGTCCGATATAACTGGCGCCTAACCCTAGGCTTGAAGCCAGAAAACCATCGGTCATTTTTTTATAGAATTGATGGTGGGTATAAGACATCGGGGTATCGTTAAAATCCCCACATACAACGATTGGGTAGGGGGATGTTTCCATATGCTCAATAACTCGACGTGCTTGATCCGCGCGTTTCACATACGCTAGGTTCATTTTTTTTACGCCCGTTTTTAACAGGGCAAGCCTACCTCGTTCTTGTGTTTTTCCTGGTTCATTGAGTCGAATAGACTGAAGGTGTACGTTATAAATCCTGAACGTATCGGTGTTACATACAATATCTGCGAAAATACAGTAATTAAAATCCATGGTGCCTTGGCTTTCGAACATGACATCTCCACGAGCAATCATGGGGTATTTTGAAAAAATCGCAATGCCGAAATTTCGTTTACCTCGTTCATTATGAGCACTTCGTTCGTGGTAATCAATCGACTTCATAATGCTGCGTATCGAATCATACGTTTCAAACGAGGTGGGTTTATCTTGGCGATAGTACTCCTGAAAACAGGCCACATCGGGCCCCTCTTTTCGGATTAAATTGAAAATTTGATTTCGGCTTTCAAAGGTACTATCGTCATACAACCCAAAGAGCCTTACATTATAGGTCAACAAGCGAAAGGAATGTTCCGATGTTGGGTTATCTGAAACATGGAATGCAATTAAACGTACATGAAAGGAAAACCCAATGAGGATAACAAAAACACCAATAAACTTAAAAGGTAATTTACGCAGAAAAGCAAGAATGGTGATGATCACACACGCGAAAACCCATATCGGGTAAAGCAATCCAAAATAGGGCAACCACGAAATACTTTCAGGATGGAAAAAGGGGCTTGCATAGGAAACGAGCAATAACGCTGAACTTACCCACAGGGCCAATGCAATGAATCGGTCAATCCACTTCATGAATTTCCTTGATTGAATAAAAAATCTTTCTCCTCACGAGTCAGGGATTCATACCCCGATTTTGAGATTTTATCTAAAATTGCATCCACCCGTTCTTGCTTGGCTTTTTTCTCAGCATTGTACACTTCATCCGATTTAAATCGTCTATTTTTAGTAGAGTCAGTGTTCTTGTTTTTCTGGAATAAGCCATTTAGTTGATTTAAAATATTGGAATTGCTATGGACCTGTTGTACGGATAAAAAACCAAAGAATGCGCCGCCTAAATGGGCGAAGTGAGCAATTTCATCGGAGGCTCCAATGCCAATTAAATCCTTTGCTAAGAAAAATAGCGCAAGCACATAAATCGGAATTGCTACGATCCCAAACAAATAAATCGGAGTTTGTGGTCGATATACTGCGATGGCTGTAAAAATAGCCATGATGGCTCCGCTGGCTCCTAATACATAGTGGGGTGCTGAAAAGTCTGGAATGAGAAGGGTGGCTAATAATTCAAACAGGTTGCCAATGATGCCCCCTGCCAGGTAGGTAATGAGTAATTTTTTGGATCCGAATATTTGTTCATACATCGCTCCTGCAAAGAACAAAAACAGCATATTAAAAAAAAGATGACCCAACGACACGTGGGCAAAAATGCTTGTTATCAGCGTCCAGGGATTAACTAAAAACTCGAAAAGACCGGTAGGGAAGGTGAAAAAACGGAGACTCCACATGGTGTTTCCAAATAAACCTTCAACGAATCCAATGAGGTGAATAGCGGCAAATATGAAAACATTCACAATGATCAATCGAACGGTCATTTTACCGTTTCGCAATTGAAATTTTATCTCATCAACAATCGTTCGTTGTTCCATTTGATATCAATAAAAATTAGCACGGTCTTTTTTTCTCCAATATAATACAATGATTGCACCCACAATTGCTCCACCTACATGTGCCAAATGCGCTACTTGGTCATTGGGATTGTTTTGAAACGCCTGATACACTTCGTAAATAAAATAAGCACCCACTAAAAACTTCGCTTTCACTGGAAT
>DBCM01000048.1 GCA_002293045.1 Flavobacteriales bacterium UBA958
AAGAATGCGCCATGCTGTTCCATAATCCGTTGTCTTGGCAATATATATTTCCCGACATTTTGTGAGTATATTTGTAAATGAAGACAGGGTATCGGACATGACAAAAAGTGGTTTTTACGGGGTCGAAGTTAAACATTTTCGTTCAATCGGGTCTATTCGCCTGCGTAATAATTTGGTAGACCTTGGCCAACCACAAATCATGGCTATTCTCAATATTACTTCAGACTCCTTTTATTCGGAAAGTCGATTTGAAGATTTTGAGAAGATTCACGCCTATTTGCAGCAGTGTGAATCCCTAGGAGTTCAATTCATTGACTTGGGTGCACAATCTACCCGCCCAGGATTTACAACCATATCGAGTTCCGCACAAATTGAAAAACTTTCGCCAATCCTTGCATACATTCGGGAGAAGTTCCCGATGCTTTACGTTTCTGTAGACACCAGCTGTCCAGCAGTGGCTGAATGGGCCTTAACGCATGGCGCTGAAATCATTAACGACATCGAAGGGGGTAGAAACAATCCTGCCATCTGGGAAGTTTGTGCGAAATACAATGCTCCCTACATTGTTATGCACTCTCGAGGTTCGGGAGAGCAATTGCATGAAAAAAGTGAATATGAAAATATTACAGTAGACGTATTGCATGAATTGTCCGTATTGGTGTCTAACATCAAAAAAGCTGGAGTAAAGGACATCATTGTAGATCCGGGATTTGGATTCTCAAAATCGCTTCGAGAAAATCATGAACTCATGGCCAACCTGCGGTTTTTTCAACTGTTTGAATTACCAATTCTATGCGGCATCTCGAGGAAATCCATGATTTATAAAACCTTAAATAAGACACCAGAAACCGCTCTGAATGGCACCACCGCCTTAAACACCTTTGCCATCTTAAATGGCGCTAATTTCTTGAGGGTTCACGACCCTGAGGAGGCCATGGAGATCATTCGATTGCTTAATAGCGAGTGATTTGTGTTTTTTTTGAAAGTAATTTATTAACTTCGTCGCAATCTTAATGAATCTGAAATAATGAAATTTCTATCTTTCTTACTTTTATTAGTGGTTTCTTTAACTGCGTATGCTCAGCCTACAGCAAGTTTCAGTCTTTCGGACAATGTAATTTGTGAAGGTGATTGTATCGATATAGAGAACACTTCATCCAATGACGTAGTTTCTTCCAGTTGGTCATTTCCAAGCGGTACGCCATCGTTTTACAGCGGGATGAATCCGGGACAAATATGTTTTAGCACTGCTGGAACGTATACCTTGACGCTCACCGTTACCGATGCCAATGGCGCCACCAGTTCGGCAAGTCAGGTACTAACGGTAGGTTCTATGCCTATGATTAGTATTGGACTCCTTGATACGATTGGTGGAGTTCCAATTAACGATACGATTATTCCGATGTACGGCGGAATGTGGCCAAGCGGTCAAATCACCTCCGGAGCAGTCATTGTTGCTAGCGGATTTGTTGCTGGAGACTCCTTAGTTTGGGTAACACCCAACGGAGGAAATGATGTATATTGTTTTGGCGACGTCGCGGGAGCTTGCGATACGGTTATTGTGGCTCCGTTCTACTCCACCTACTATATCCTTAACAACATTTCTCCGGAAGGATGCATTGCGTCAGACACGGTATTTGTTGAGGTAATGTTTAGGGATTCTGTTAAAATTTCCGTTCCAGATGCTTTTTCGCCCAACGGCGATGGTTTCAATGATGTGTTGCGTGTTGTGACCAACGTGGACCAAGACATGGATTATTCCAACGGGTTTCAAGGAGATGGAGGCGCCATTGTTTCTATGAATCTAGAGATTTACAACCGCTATGGACAAATGGTTTTTAGAACAACCAATCCGAAAGAAGGTTGGGACGGCACGTTTAAGGGTAAGTTATTAAACGTTGGAACCTTTGTATATAAATTAGAATATCGTTTAATCAATGGACTTTCCGGTTCCATGAATGGGAATGTAACCTTATATAAATAAAAGTAAGATGATCAAAAAGTTATTTATTCTTGCTATTCTTGGAATATCACAAGGCGTCGCAGCACAGTACGCCTACAATTCTAGTTTGTTTTATCAAACTCCAGCATTGTTTAATGTTGCTAGCGTTGCTACAGGCGGAGAGGATTTCGCATTCTGCACTGCGTTTAAAATGCAAAACCTAACCATGACTGGTACTCCGATGCGTACAAATGCGTTGGTTGGGGAGTTCAAAATTGCGGATGGTCCAATGAGTAAAAACAACTTTGGAATTGGGTTTACGGTGGTAAACGAGCAAACAGGAGAAAGCAAGCTCATGGCAACAGAAGTTAATGTACCCATTAATTATACGATGCAATTGAATCAATTTTCTAAATTCTCAGTGGGGGCCTCTCCAGGATTAATTTTAATGAGTTACGATCCTACCATGCCTTCTTGGGAATCTGATTGGAACGGTTGGGGCTACACAGGGTCTATTGGTGACCCCATCTTTATCAACAGCACTCTAAGCAGAAACTCAAACGCCGCTTTTAACGTAAATACAGGGGTACAGTATCAATATCAAACCCGCGATAAATCGAGATTTTTTGGAGGACTAGCCTTAAATCATTTAAATAAACCACGCATGACGTTCACCGAACCGGGGCAACGTATGTTCATGCAAATGGCTATAAACCTAGGAGCAGATCTTTCTACTCGACGAAGAGATTTAAGAATTCAGCCTCAACTTTTGGCGTTTAAAAATGGTCCGAACACAAACCTAGCGATGGGTGTAATGTTTGAGAACATCATGAGAAATGGGTCAGACATCACAAACATTTTAAAATCAAAATCTATTAATTACGGGGCGTTTTATCGTTGGAATGATGCCGTGAGTTTAAACTTTAATTACAAAGTTCAGAACTTTAGAATGGGGCTTGCTGTGGACGTAACCGTATCCAAGTTGAGTAATGCCAATAAAGGATTGGGATCCGTTGAATTGTTTTTCAAGTCAACCCACCTGTACGGAAAGAAGAAAACGAAAGTTAAGTAATTACATTTCCA
>DBCM01000034.1:0-17012 GCA_002293045.1 Flavobacteriales bacterium UBA958
GACCGCATTGGATTTCCCACGAATTTCACCATTTACGACACCCAAGATTCAAAGAGTTTAATCAAGGATATCATCAAAGAGCTTCATTTAGATGATAAAACCTACAAAACCAGTGGGGTATTTGGAAGGATTTCAGCAGCTAAAAATAACTTAGTTTCTCCAGAGGCCTATGCGGCCAATGATCAAATTCAAGCAGAAGACCGAATGTCGCGCAGACCTGAAATTGGTCGCATTTATGCCCATTACGCCAACCGTTGCCAAAAGGCCGGTGCCATGGATTTCGACGACTTGTTATATTTTACCAATATCCTATTGACCGACCATCCCGATGTGTTGCATTACTATCAGCAGAAATTCAAGTACATCCTGGTAGATGAGTATCAAGATACGAATTTTGCACAGTACCTGATTGTAAAGAAACTATCCGCAGCCTATGAGAACATTTGCGTAGTTGGTGATGACGCTCAAAGTATTTATTCATTTCGTGGGGCTAACATCGAGAACATCTTGAATTTCCGGAAAGATTACCCGGATTTTAACCTCTACAAACTGGAACAAAATTACCGCAGTACACAAAATATTGTTGATGCAGCGAATAGCGTAATTAAAAGAAATCAAGATCAAATCAAAAAGGTTGTTTGGACAGAAAATGGGGTTGGAAAACCAATTTCCGTCGTCCGTACCTTAACCGATAATGAAGAAGGTCGCGTCATTGCGCACAAAATATTTGATCTGAAACAGTCCGTAGTGGAAAGCTACAATGATTTTGCCATTCTATATCGTACGAACAAGCAATCTCGTTCCTTTGAAGAGGCCTTGCGAAAACTGAACATCCCGTATAAGATTTACGGAGGCCTTTCCTTTTATCAACGCAAGGAAATTAAAGACGTTCTCTCCTATTTTAGACTTACCGCAAACCCACATGACGAGGAAGCGATGAAACGGGTCATCAACTATCCGAAACGCGGAATCGGAAAAACCAGCGTTGAGAACATTATCATTGCTGCGGGACGTTATGGTGTAAGCCTGTGGGAAGTTATGGATGATTTTGAGACTTATTCCGTAGATTTAAACAACGCCACGAAACAGAAAATGTCTGATTTCATGACGATGATTAAGAGTTTTCAAGCAGAGCTCAATAAAGCAGATGCCTATACCCTTGCGGAACGAATCATTAAATCAAGTGGAATCTTCCAAGAACTGAATGCCGAGAAAGAAAAAGGTCCTGAAGAAGTGGAACGCATTCAGAACATTGAGGAATTATTAGCTGGTATTAACGAATTCACCAAAGGCGGGGATGAAGATGAACCCAAGACCCTGGCTGAATTTTTAATGGATGTATCTTTGCTAACGGATGCGGACCAAGAAAAAACGGAAGATAAAAACCATGTATCGCTGATGACCATCCACTCCAGCAAAGGATTGGAATATCCGCATATATTTATCGTAGGAATGGAAGAGAATTTATTCCCTTCTCAAATGTCCATTAATTCTAGAAGCGATTTAGAGGAAGAGCGGCGGCTCTTTTATGTGGCCATCACGCGCGCCATGGAATCTTGTACCTTATCCTACGCCGGTTCTCGATTCTTATGGAACCAAGCCATCAAATGTGAGCAAAGTAGATTCATCGACGAAATTGATCCGCAGTTTGTTCATTTTGAAACCCCTACTCGCAGTCAACAAGGCCGCTCCTTGATGGGCGGTGGATTTGAAGCCAGTTTCACGGGAGGCTTAAATTCCAAACTGAGTACACCCAGTATGCCAAAATCACTGAAATCTATCGCTGAAGTAAAAAGCGCTTCACCCGCAAATTCGAACGAGTTTAACCACATCATGGTTGGCACGCACGTGGAGCATTCGCGGTTCGGAAAAGGACGAGTAACGCAACTTGAAGGGAGTGGTGCAGATAAAAAAGCAGTGATTTTCTTTCCCCATCATGGATCTAAAACCGTACTGCTTAAATTTGCGAACCTAACGGTTTTATAGCGATGTCATTTAAGGTCGGAGAATCAGTATCCTTACTCAAAGAATCGGGATTCTATTCCATAATACGAATTAATGCACCTTACGCCATTGTTCAAGATGAGCACGGTTTTGAGTATCAGGTTACGCTGACTTCACTGATCAAACGTATTCCAGTATCTGGAAGCGTGGTGAACAAAGAATTGAGCGAAACAACCAATACCGCAAAAAAACAACACGCTGCTTCCATTCCGACCTTAGACCTGCATGCAACAGCACTTGGAATTGATGGCATGCCAACGAACGAACTTCTAGAGAAAAAACTCAGCCATTGCCGCATGTTCTTGAACCAATGCATTGAAAAGAGGCACTCAAAAGTATTGATCATTCACGGCGTAGGTGAAGGGGTATTAAAAACTGCCGTGCGTCAATTGCTGCAGGGTAAGCCCGGAATTAGTTTTCATGACGGCAATTATTCTGCACGCGGGGTAGGTTCTACCTTGGTTGAAATTCGACTCAGTGAGGTGCGTAAATTTTAAGCGCTTGAATGACTCCTTAATGTTGGACAATCGCCCCTTTTTCTCCCTGAGGAATATCGAAAACCCAATCGTAAAATCCAATAAAATGACTGCCCGTGAAGCCCATTTTCTTATAGTGAGAGGCGGGAAAGGTCAATCTATTTTGCGCTGACAATCCCTTGGCTTTGGTTTGCGGCGCAACGCCGTCCTGAAGGCAAGGAGCTTGCTTTCTCGAGCCTTTAGGAATACTTCCGTATTGGTAAACGGCGTTCCATTCAGACTGAAATATTTTTCCGGATTCAGCATTTTCAGGCGCAAATACATAGAACTCTCCAAAGACACATTTATCCCTCATTGACTCAATTAAACCAAGGGAATACGCATATCCCATGCTGTGAGCTACTACAAAAAGTGTATCATTCCCTGAGTTACCCGGCACCTCGTTGAGCAACTGATAAAGATTCCTACCCGCAATCCGACCATTTTTCCGTCGGAGATTAAATCCCTGTTTGTTGGCGTTGAACGGCAACATTTTTAGGGTCTCTAACTTGGTCCCAGCCGTTGTTTTGGAGAACTTACACCGATGCTTATCTTTACATGCTTTGGGATATTCAGCCGCGGCCTTTGCAAAATTAAACACGGAACCATGGTTTGAGGTAGCTACGGAATGATGTCCATCGGCATAATAAACCTCATTTGGTTTTATACGATCCGCAATACGTTGGTCGAAATTACCCCAAGGCCTCCAATAATCAAAACGGTCACTTGCCATCAAAACATTTGACGAATTAGGGAATTCAACGCCATTATTACCAATTTGCATCCATGCTTCCTCTGGAGTCCCGCCGTTTGCTACCGGACGATACCCATTCACAAATACAAGAATCCGTCGGGCAGGATCCGGTTCAGCAAACTTTTGAGTAATGTTCACTTTCGCATAGTTGTAAACCTCCTCTTTGACAAACCTACCTTGCGCGTCAATTACCTTGTATACGATCAAATGCGTTTGAGCCTTTCCTTGAAAAGATTTGATTTTCAAACGGTCGGAATCGTATAAAAAATTCATAGAAACCACCTTACCTTGAGATTTTCTCACTTCAAAATACAAGACGTATTTTAAACGCTTCATTTTCCACTTGTTGTTGCGTTTCACATAAGTTTCCCAATAGGCATGGGTGGCTTGCTGGTTGACAACCGAGTTGTTTGCGGTGAGATGATGAATAAACTGTTTGGTATCCAAATTCCCGATTTGACTGTAGGAGGAGGAATTGAAGAATCGTTTTTTATACCATTGATCTGAGGTTAAGAACACCAAATAGCCAATAAGAAAAAATATTCCCCACAAAACTACTCTTAAGAAAAAGAAAGCCAGCTTGGAATGTAATTTCAAACTTTTTTCGGCACGTTCATTCACCTTTTTTCTGAAAATCAACATGATAAAAAATACCAAGAAAACAAGCCCTACGTGAATTGGGGCTAAAAATCGATGCTCTGTGCGATAAAACGGACGTAGCCAGTAACTGTCAATGTCTAAATTGACTTTTCCTGCATTTCGTTTGAATGGTAATGACAGCCTATTCCCATCCACGGTACCATTGTTATTTTCATTCCAAAAAGCGAATGCCACCATGCCATTGTTGGACCCCATTGTCTCCGTATCATCATGGAAAAGAAAATAGGAATCATGACGGGTATGGATCGAATCCTTGGTCCCCAGTTGTTCTGAAAAGGCATCCAACGCCCTTTTATTATTCCCTTGTTGGTCAGATGCTGCCTGTAAGAAATATGAGGCGAATCTTGCGGTAAATGTCTCTGTTGGTGCTGAAGAAACGAACAAAATATGTTTGCCGGCAATAGCAAATCCAGTATGCAAGGTATCCTCAAAGTGAGAAGAGACGAACACGTAATAATCCAATTTGGTGCGCCTGTGAGACGAATTAAAAAATCCATCCCTAATGGCCCTCATTTCCGTTGAAAAGAACGGAATTGAATCGCTGTACTTTATGGAAGATAACTTCCCGATTCGTGGATGTTTGTATTGATCTATGCTTACCGCTAAAGCATGGGAACGAGCGATTTGCTGTATTTCGATGGTTTGTTCAGGGCTAAGGGCAGCTCCGGCATCTGTTTGCACAAAATGAATATGCAAAGATGATTGAGACAAAACAGACCTTGTAAGGAAAAGTAAAAAGAAAAGGGGAAACTTCGTGATTAACCTAGAGGTGTAAAAATGCTTTTTTGGATAAAAGTTCATCATTGGTTTCTCGGTAATTTGGATCATCCACACAACAATCTACCGGGCACACCGCAGCACATTGTGGTTCGTCATGAAACCCAACACACTCCGTACATTTATTGTGTGTAATGTAATATACATCCATGCTAACGGGAGCATTTGCAACCGAAGCATCCACGGATGTCCCTTCAGGCGTGGTGATCATACCCGACAACGAGGTGCCATCTGCATATTTCCACTCAGCGCCTCCTTCATAAATTGCATTATTCGGACATTCAGGCTCACAAGCCCCACAATTAATACATTCGTCCGTAATCATTATTGCCATGACAATCCTATTTTTAATTTGCAAATATACACAGGCTTTACTAAAACCTCACCATTCTAACAGTGCCTAAACGAACTTTACACTACTTTTGTTCGATGACTCGCTCCCAACTAATAACAGATTTAGCTACGCTTGGACCTTTGCTAGCTAGCCTAAGCGCCACTGAAACACCACAATCTGAAGTGTTTTCCAACGAATTAACAGAGGCTTTTAAGTCGGTTATAGCACGTGAAATTTATAGAAATGGATGGTTTGAGCCTCGAGAGGTAAAGCAAGCGTTGAAAGGGATTTCAACGTGGTTAAACCACGGAACATTAGATGCTTTTTCAAGTACTTATACCTTTCATGAATTCCGTCCGAGCCTTGGATTGATTCTAGCAGGGAACATCCCAATGGTTGGGTTTCATGACGTTTTGTGTGGACTGCTTAGTGGATATAGGCTTCAGATCAAACTAAGTTCAGACGATCAGCAGCTCATTCCATTGCTCATACGCGGCCTGATAGAACTTAATCCATTATATACCGAACTCATTCAAATCAACCCGCAAAAGCTCAGTGGCTTTGATACAGTAATAGGAACGGGAAGCGATTCTACCCTACTTCACTTTAAATCTTACTTTAAACACACCCCACATTTACTTCGAGGAAACCGCACTTCAGTCGCAATCCTTCGGGGGAATGAAACGTCGGAAGAACTACATGCCCTTGGACAGGACATCTTTCAATACTTTGGCAGGGGATGTCGCAATGTCACACACCTTATCGTGCCTGAAGGATACTCATTCGATCCTTTTTTTGAGGCAATTCTACCATTTCAAGCAGTTATTCAGAACAAGAAATACGGGAACAACTACGATTATAATCGAGCGATTCATTTGTTGAGCAGTAAGCCCCTATTAGACAATGGATTTGTACTCCTCATGGAATCCACCGAATTGCATCCTCCGCTTGCCATGATCCATTATCATACCTATTCATATGTTTCTGAGGCATTGGACTACATCTCCGCGAATCGGGATAAAATACAATGCATCTCAGGAACCGACACTGTTAATTTTGGAACAACCCAAGAACCCCGCATCGATGATTTTGCCGACGGAATTAATACCATGGAGTGGTTGGAACATGCCTTAAAATGAGATGGTTTTTCTACCTTTGCAGGTATGGCAGTATTTGGAGATTCAATAAAATATAAGACAGCAGCAGAAATTGCAATCATGCGGGAGGCTGCATTGATTGTAAGTCGCACGCTTGGCGAAGTAGCGAAACATATGAAACCGGGAATTACCCCTGCGTTCCTTGATGAACTTGCCGAGAATTTCATTCGAACTCAAGGGGCCATTCCAGGATTCAAAGGATTATATGGCTGTCCGAGCACCTTGTTGATTTCTGTTAATGAAGAAGTGGTACATGGGCTTCCAACACAACGTCCCATCCAATCCGGAGATATTGTTTCTGTAGATTGCGGCTCTTTGTACAAAGGCTATTATGGCGATCATGCCTATACCTTTGAAGTGGGTGAAGTCAGTGATGAAAAACGCAAACTGTGCGCGGTCACCAAAGAATGCCTATACCTCGGAATCGAAGCCTGTATCACCTCAAATCGCATTGAAGATATTGGATATGCAATACAGCAACATGCCGAAAAAAATGGGTTTAGCGTAGTACGCGATTTAGTAGGCCATGGCTTAGGAACCAAACTTCACGAAGAACCGCAAGTACCGAATTATGGCAGACAAGGCCGAGGAAAACGGATTCAAAACGGACTCACCATTGCTATAGAACCAATGATAAACATGGGGAAATATCATGTTAAGACCTTAGATGACCAATGGACTATTGTTACCGAAGATGGGTTGCCAAGTGCCCACTTTGAGCATAACGTAGCGGTAATTGATGGGAAGGCTGAGATCCTATCGACCTTTGATTACGTATACGAAGCCCTCCACATGTAATGGAAAAAACGGTTCGTATCGCGCTTATCGGTTTTTTAATTGTCATGGCTTATACGACGAGCATTTATATAGACGCGGGATCATGGATTGTTCCGTTTCCGATCTTTAGCTACATATTATTGGTAGTAATAATTGTAAGTACCTGGAGCCATAAAGAAAATTACCGCGCATTTATTCCCTTATTAACCGTCATGAGTCTTCGCTGCCTGAGTAATCCATTTACCTATACCTTTTTCTTGGATGAATCCTCCTACTTGGAATTCACCGATGGAATTACGCTTTCCATATTCAGAATTCTGGAAACAGTCTGCGTATTTCCACTGATAATCTTCACAGTTGGATTTAAAGGGATTCAGTATAAAATTACCTCCCTCGCCCTTTGTGCGCTGTATATCCTTACCCTAATCCCGCCATTAGATTTATTCAACTATGTATTTTTTACGGGGTTAGTAATCACCATGATTTATCTAAAAAAGGAACACTTAAGCATTCCTGCCTTGGTCCTTTTGGCAATCTTTGATCTCTTAGAAGGATACAGCGTGTTATTAAGTTAATCTAACTCGTACCGTTGACTATAGTTATTCCAACTTTGCACCCGAGCTGCGGATCGTTGTTGATTAAAGGTTCCCGTATGCACTAGCGTTTTACTGGCTATACGAGCTGAGGCCAATTTATCAAAGTATGTCAATCCATTGAACATCTTGGGCATAATGGTTTCGCTGGCTTTTATTTCCACTACATTCAATTTATCGGAGTGCTGCCAAATTAAATCCACTTCATGACCAACCGCATCCCTCCAAAACCAGAAATCATGCATCAGGTTGTGGTGATAATTTTGTTTCAAGTATTCATTGATTACAAAATTCTCAAAAAGCGAGCCCTTATAGTTGCTTGTTTTCACACTGGACGCATCGTTGATTTTAAGCAAAAAACAAAGCAACCCTGTATCGTAAAAATAGAGCTTAGCACTTTTTGTAATGCGCTTATTAAAATTGGAATGTAAGGGTTGTAACTGATAAACGATGTAGCTTGTTTCCAAGACAGAAATCCAAGATTTTGCCGTGGGTTGAGAAATTCCGCATTCATTAGCCAACGAATTTAAATTAAGCAATTGCCCAACCCTTGCAGCACAAAGCCCAATGAAATTCCTAAATTGCTTGAGGTCTTTTACATGAATCAATTCTGATAAATCTCGTTCTACGTAGGTTTGCAAATAATTTGAATAGAATGCCTTAGAGGGGATTTCACGGTCGTACAAGGCTGGATAAAATCCGCGTTGTAAATTAACTGAATAATCGGCATCTAGCCAACCGGCACTGTGCATTTCTTCTTGATCAAAAGGCAACAGTTTAAACAAAGCTACACGACCAGCAAGGCTTTGGGTGATGCTTCGCATTAGATGGAAGTTCTGTGAACCCGAAAGAATGTATTGCCCCATGATGCGATCCTCATCAACCTTCGTCTGAATATAAGAGAATAATTCAGGCACACGCTGCACTTCATCTAAAATCACCTTTCCTTGAAATTCTGTTAAGAACGCGTTTGGGTCATTCAATGCATATTTCCTAAGATCTAAATTCTCTAAATTCACATAGGTATAATCAGAAAACTGATTTTTCAAGAAGGTTGTTTTACCTGACTGACGAGGTCCGGTAAGTACAAGTACGGGATATTTTTTAAGATAAATATCCATTGATTTTTTAATAGTTCTAATTCTGTCCATAACCCTTATAAATATTAAACAAATATACAACTAATTTTGAAATTACACGGGTATCAACTTTGAAATTACATGGGTATCAACTTTGAAATTACATGGGTATCAACTTTGAAATTACACGGGTATTTATTTTGAAATTGCACAGGTAGTAACTTTGAAATTACACGGGTATCAACTTTGAAATTACATGGGTGGTACTTATACTCGTTAGAGTCATCCCCTCATCCCCCTTCAAAGGGGGAGGGAAAATAAGATTCGCCATTGGTATTTGTTTCCCCCTTCGAAGGGGGACTAAGGGGGATGACACCAATTAGATTATAAACTTCCTCAAAAGGAATAACCTTGGCAACTAAAATAAATAGCCATTTATTTTATAGAAGAGGCGTATGGACTTGAACCCACCCATTACTTCCCCTCTTGAATCGCTAATAACTTAGCAAGTAGTTTTTGATGTTCCTCTAAGAGCGTGATGTATTTATCTTTCAATCCTGGCTCCTCAATCGAGGTATTTATTTCTTCTTGGTGATACATTTTACGAAATTCCGGGAGCTCTTTAGAGAAGTCATAATGGATGGCTTTTCCAATCTCGAAAATATACTCAATGCTTAGGGATGGATTCTCAAAGGCATCATAAAGCCATTTCCGACTCTTCCCTAACCTGAGTGCTAATTTACTCAAGTTATGTCCAGAGGATCGGACCGCCTGTTCTACGATTTCGCCACGGTGAATCATGTAACAAAGGTGACATCATATTTGTGTTATATTTTATACACTTATTATACAATTATGTAACTTAGTCAGTATATTTGTTAAAAGAATTGAAAACTTTCCAACTAATGGTGCCTAAGCATAAGACTACGATTGTATGGAGATATGAAAAAAGCAACAAGCATTTACTATGTGTTTTACTACTCCTATTTACTCCCCTTGTATCATTCCATTCCCAAATTCCCAACTACGTTCCTTCCAACGGCTTGCTTGGTTGGTGGCCTTTCACGGGAAATGCCGTAGATTCTAGTGGTAATGGAAACGATGGAACTGTAAACGGGGCAACCTTAACCACTGACCGATTCGGTAATGCGAATCAGGCCTATGGGTTCGATGGGAATGACTCAATTTTAATTTCAAATTTAAATTCTAGTTCAACATGGTCCATTTCATTTTGGTTTCAAA
This sequence comes from Flavobacteriales bacterium UBA958, assembly GCA_002293045.1. Classification (GTDB taxonomy): domain Bacteria; phylum Bacteroidota; class Bacteroidia; order Flavobacteriales_D; family Crocinitomicaceae; genus UBA952. Next base: position 9,893 of record DBCM01000034.1, read on the forward strand.
CACCCTCAACAAATAATTTTTCTTTGAGATACATGTTGGGATTTGGTAATGTATCATTATCGAATTTTGGATTACCTGGTTTTGGAGTCTCGGGTAACGTAACAAGCGCTGGAGGATGTGTGAATATACCTTCTAATAAGATTCTTATTTTCGACGGTCAACAACAATGTAATGGTGTTTATACTCAACAATTCCAACAACAAACTTGGTACCACACTGTTATAACCAAGAATAATAATAATTACGCTATTCATATCGACGATTCCTTAGTTTGGAACGGAATATTAAGTAATTTTTTGTTGAATAAATTAATTGTTGGAACCAGACACACGCTTGGAAACTATACCGGGAAATTAGATGACATAGGTATCTGGAATCGATCGCTCACCGAATGCGAAATTCAGAATTTGTATCAGGCAACATCATTACTTTCGGTCGACGACATTAGCATTTGTCAAAATGGTACAGGCACGTTAGTTGCACAAACATCGTTCAACGGCGGTAATTTTCAATGGAGTAACGGAGCACAAAGCTCTTCCATCAATGTGAGCACTCCATCTACCAACACCTATTACGTTTCCTATTCTCTAAACGGCTTGACCTGCACCGACTCCGCAGTGGTCAATGTCATCCCCAACCAACCTGCATTCTTCCCAAGCGTTAATCCCATTTGTGCGGGAGATCCTTTAGCGCCTTTACCAACTAGTTCCCTCAATTTATTTCAAGGCACTTGGTCTCCCCCCATCAACAACATGGCTACCACCACTTATACCTTTACTCCGAATTTGAATGTTTGCGCTTGGGACACAACCACCTTAACCGTTGTGGTAAAACCGATTCCTGTATTGACATCGCAAGATATTTCAACCTGTATTGGACAAGAAGTAACCATAAGCTCAATACCCGATTTACCGAATGGGACCTTTAATTGGTCGAACAATACAACGGCGAATCAATTCACCCTGACGGCAGATACATCCACATTTTATACCGCGACATACACCTTAGACGGGTGCACGAGCTTGATGGATACAGTAAATGTTGTTGTCAATGCCCTTCCCATAGTAACCATCACCCCGAACGGTCCCACAACGTTTTGCGCTGAATCTTCCGTAGAACTCACTTCTTCGTCGAACTATGGAAATTTGTGGAGTAATGACCAAAACGCACAAAACATTACCGCCTCTGTTTCTGGGACCTATGAATTGATGGTCACGGACTCCAATGGGTGCGTTGATTCAGCAAGCATTGTAATAACTAACTCTGGCGTTCCCTGTCTTCAAATTGGAGGAGTATTCACACCCAATGGGGACGGAAGCAACGACACATGGCAAATCATTGGCATAGAAAATTATCCAGATGCCACCGTTGAAATCTTCAACCGGTGGGGACAACAATTGTTCTTTTCCAAAGGATACTCGGTGCCGTGGAACGGGACCTACAACAACGAGTCTTTGCCTACCGGTGATTATTTCTACATCATTGACTTGGGAATTAACGATCCAATTAAAGGAGCATTAACCATTAAAAACTAGTTGAAATGAGAAAGTTATTATTCATCACCTTAAGTTTCTACGGACTCACATTCGGACAACAACTCCCTATTTCGAGTCATGGATTTTTGAATAAACAGCTGGTTAATCCTTCCTTTGTTGGACAAGGCAATCAAGCCAACGTTCAAGCGGGTTTCAGGTCGCAATGGGTTGGTTTTAACGGTTCACCACGTACTATTTTTCTCGGAGGACAAGGAATAGTTCTCAATGGCAAATTGGGACTAGGAGGCTATTTGTTCAATGATTTTGCAGGGAATACCATCACAACTACCGGAGTTTGCGCTCCGATTGCCTATCACCACGCCTTCAACGAAAACCATGGCTTGTCCGTAGGTATTTCTCCGGTGATTGAGCAATTTTCCATGAACCTTCTCAATCAGGTGGCTATTAACCCGAATGATCCAGGACTTACGAACGCTAATTTAAGTCAAGTGGTTGCGGACCTTAACTTCGGCATTTCATATCGACTGATGGATAAGTTAGTGCTAGGAATTGGAACGCAACAGGTATTTCAATCGAAATTGGGAAAACTTAACCTCACCAATGCCGATTCCAACCGTTTGGCTCGCCACTTTAATGCTTATGCTTCTTATAAAGTCTACAGCAACGATAAAATTTCCATCGAACCACAGGTTATGGTACGATCCATTTTTGTAACCCCGATTCAATTCGATTTAGGGTTAAAGTTGAATCTCTTTAAGGTACTTGGTCTTGGTGCCTACTATCGAAGCGATGATGCTATCTATGCTTTGCTCGGTTACGACGGAAAGAAATTTGCTGCGTATTATTCCTATGATTTTACCCGATCAAACCTTCGAAATTACAGCTCGGGATCTCATGAATTTACCCTCGTTTACAAATTTCCCGTAAAAGTTATCCCGGATACGGATAAAGACGGGATTACCGACGACAAGGACGATTGCAAAGACGAACCCGGTCCTAAAGAGAACAAAGGATGCCCTTGGGGAGATAAAGACGGGGATGGTGTAACGGATAACGTGGACAATTGCCCTGATGAGGCTGGTCCGAAAGAAAACCAGGGGTGTCCTTGGGGCGATAAAGATGGGGATGGTGTAAAAGACAATGTGGACAAATGTCCTGAAATCGCCGGTCCAATTGAAAACAATGGTTGCCCTTGGTTAGACTCCGACGGTGATGGGGTCCACGATGGAATCGATGCCTGCAAAGACCAAGCAGGTCCCGTAGAAAATAAAGGATGCCCTTGGGGAGATAAAGACGGTGACGGTGTAACCGATAACATTGACCAATGTCCAATGACGAAAGGACCTGTTGAGAACAATGGATGTCCGATTGTAGAGGAAAAAATCAAAGAACAAATCACGAAGGCTGTCGATAATTTAGAGTTTGAAAACAACAGCGATAAAATTTTATCTAGCTCATACCCGGCATTGGATGTATTGGTGATACTGCTAACCGAAAAAACGGACTGGAGCTTGAATTTGGCAGGGCATACGGATAATGTGGGGAACGACGACTTCAACATGGACTTGTCAAAACGACGAGCGGAATCAACGAAAGCCTATTTTGTTTCAAAGGGAATTGATGGGGCACGGATTACCACCGAATATTTTGGCGAAACCAAACCCATTGACACCAACGACACGCCAGCAGGACGTAAGAAAAACCGCCGTGTAGAAATGAAACTGGTATTCAACTAAATCATAAATCATGAACAAATATTTGTTTTTATTATCGCTAATAGGTTTTCCAATTTTGGGAAAAAGTCAAGGGTTTTATTTTCCGGATCGGAAAGTATATGCAACAGCTGGAAGGGAAATGAAAGCCGTGGGATTGGTTCCATTTTGGCAACGAAACAAAATCACGTTTACTTTAGGAGAACCCTTCACCATTGTTCAATTTATTCCCGCTCAAAACAGGCGATTAAACAGTGGATTTATCCAGCCGGATGGGATTTATGTTGCTCCGGGTGTTTCGGCGATTATTGCGGTAGCAGACCCCTTCATCATTGCACCCAACCCGGTTTCCGATTACGCCATGATTAAAGCTCCTTCGGAGTGGGAAGGTGAGGTAATGGTGCATTTAATGGATAACAGCGGAAAGTTGATTCAGAGCCACCGAATGATGGAGCGAACGCTTTCCTTGGATTTCCAGCAGGGTATCTCGCCCGGCATGTACTTTCTAAACCTATACAACCCTGACGGCACCTTGCTTCAACAAAACAAGATTATTAAAACAAATTAATATATATCCTCCATGAAACTACCTTTATTTTCAGCATTCATACTTTTTGCAACCGTTTTCTTCGCCCAATCGCCACCCGAGGCGATCAATTATCAGATGGTGGTGCGAAGCAATACCAATCAATTGATTACCAACCAAAATATTGCGGTTAAAGCCATGATTCGTTCGGGAAGCCCGGTTGGAACAGTGGTGTATTCCGAGAGACATCAGGTGCAAACCAATGTTCAAGGATTGGTGAATTTCGCCATTGGCCAAGGAACCACCTTATCCGGAGTATTTTCGACTATTCCGTGGGGTGCGAATACCACTTATTGGTTGGATGTGGCGGTTGATTTCAGTGCAGGAACCAATTACATCAATTACGGAACGCAACAATTAATTAGCGTGCCCTACGCGCTGCATGCTAAAACTGCTGGTGCTATTCTATCCAAATGGATGCATGGAAATGGAGTACCAACCGCAAACCAAGGAATACAGGGAGATTATTATTTAGATGTATTAACAGGCAATGTGTACAATAAGCTTCCTAACGGAACATGGGTATTGGTAGCCAACATCACCGGACCCCAAGGTGTGGCTGGCGCATTAGGTGCACAGGGTGTTGCAGGTGCTAATGGGTTAAATGCCCTTACTAAAACCACCGTTGAACCTGCTGGAGCAAACTGCGCCACAGGCGGTGTAAAATTGGAATTTGGACCGGATGCAAATGGTAATGGGATCTTAGATGCGGGAGAAATTGTTCTGGCGCTAACAAAATACGTTTGTAATGGAGCTGTGGGTCCGCAAGGACCGATTGGGTTACCGGGTATCCAAGGACCCGTAGGAGTTGCAGGGCCGACAGGACCTGCCGGAGTAGCTGGACCTCAGGGCCCGGCAGGACCCTCAGGAGCATTGAACGCATGGAGCCTAACAGGCAATGCTGGAACCAACCCGGCAACGAATTTTATTGGAACTACGGATGCGCAGGATTGGGTGATGCGAACGAACAACATAGAACGGGCTAGGATAATGAGTAACGGGAATATGGGGATTGGAATAAATTCACCTGCGACTAAACTGCAAGTAGCCGGAGATATTTATGCTTTTGAAGGGTCTTATTTATTATTTGGATCACCAAGTTTGACAAATTACTCTAACACCGCAGGACCAGGTTTATTGTATGCTTCCCGGGCAGTAGGAGTCAATTATCCATTCACTACAACGGGTAATGTTATCTTACAAAGCACTACTGCTCTTAATAGAGATATCCTCTTTGTAACTGGTACAGCGCCAAAAGAAAGAATGGTTGTAAAAGCTAATGGCGATGTTGGAATTAATACTCCTCTTCCATCAGGGCGTTTTCATGTTAATAACGATGTAACGGGAGCTGACAGTTCGTTTGTTGTGACAAATGCGGGAAGAGTGGGAATTAATACCTCCAATCCGACAGCTGGCGGCATAACTATAAAGCACCGAAGTCATATTATTGAACCATTTTTTAATGTGGTAGATTCTAATAATGTTGAACGATTTAGAATGGATATTGAAGGGACAGCTGCAACTGCTTTTACTAATTTCAAATTTGACGTTTTTCCTACTCAAAATAATCAGCAAGTGGAAATACGATTTTTGCGCAGTACAAATACGACGGGCCCAAAAAGAATTAAATTCTTTAGAGGAAATAACTCTCAAAATGTATCCGCTGAAATTGGTGTAGATGGTTTAAATAGCTTTTTTCAAAATCACGGTGGTAGTTTTGGTATCGGTACTTCAAACCCACTCGGAAAATTTCACGTAAATAACGATGTTACGGGTGCGGATAGTTCATTTGTGGTTACTTCCGGGGGCAATGTAGGTGTGGGGACAGCAACACCAATATCACAGTTTATGGTTCATAATCAAACGTATGGATTATCAATGAATTATGAAGGTCTAATTGGGGGTGTATCCAATCTTAGTATAAATAATTTAAACGGGGATAATAATGATAACCATCCAAAGCTTACCTTGCAGGGTTTTGCAGGTAATTTAACATTTGAAAATCATTATGATGGAAATCAACCAATTAACCGCTACACATGTATCAGAAATACAACCGCATACAAGTTTCATTACATAAATAATTCAGGTCAATATTCAATGACTATAGATGCATTAGGAAACATGGGATTGTCAACACCATCTCCGACTTCGCTATTAAGCGTCAACGGCACAGCAGATAAAGTGGGTGGAGGCACATGGGCTACCTTTTCTGATGAACGCGTTAAAAGCGATATTAACCCATTTAACGACGGATTAGACATATTAATGAAATTAAAACCGGTAACCTTTAAATACAATGAGAAATCCGGGTATTCTGATCTTAATAAAATATTTGTTGGTTTTATAGCCCAGGATGTGGAAAAAGTAGCTCCATACATGGTGAGTACGTACGATGACACCGAAGGGCCCAGCGGTTTAAAAGATAAACGACAATTCGACGAAAGTGCACTTTCAAAAATTATGTTGAACGCCATCCAAGAGCAGCAACGGATGATTGAGGAGCAAAATCAAAGAATTCAAGAGTTATTGAAACGAATTGAAGTATTAGAGAAAAAATAAAGTAAGGATTATTCTGAACTCATAATAACGCTATCTCGATTTGTTATTGAATGACGGAATTTTAACCCAACCCTAATCCCAAACAAACCGCTCATCGTAGGGTACTTCGTATTTTTCTAGGAAATTTTTGTATTCGGTTTTGAATGCTTTTTTTCGGTGGTGTTCTTTTTGGTTGGCGATATACTGGATAACCCGTTCTACCTGGCCAGGATTCACGGAAAACGCGCCGTAGCCGTTTTGCCATGAGAAATTGGCATAGGCCGCACCTTTGGTTTTCATCCATTTGGAAGAATGAGATTTAAGTTCTTCCAGCAATTTCATTAAGGGTACCTTTTTGGACAGCATGCACAGGATATGAATGTGGTCGGTGTACCCTCCAACTTTGATCACGTGGCACTCAAGGTTATTGCAGATGCCGCCGAGATAGCTGTATAATTCCTCTTCTATTGATTCTTGTATTAGAGGTTTCCGATACTTCGTACTGAACACGATGTGCAGGTAATTTTTTACGAGTGATTGTACCATTTTATTTAGGTATTACGCCCCTTCAGGGCTAACATTAGATGATTCGTATTTAACCGATGGCTAAACGCCATCGGTTAAATAGCTCGCCCCTTCAGGGCTAACCTAAAACGCCAACAAATAATAATTAGTATAAATAATTTCAACCTCGCCCCGAAGGAGGGGAAATATGTTAGCCCTGAAGGGGCGAAATACCCTAGCCCTGAAGGGGCGCAATTCCCTAGCCCTGAAAGGGCGCAATA
>DBCM01000034.1:17104-38812 GCA_002293045.1 Flavobacteriales bacterium UBA958
CAATACCCTAGCCCTGAAAGGGCGGGGCGAAATCCCATAGCCCCGAAGGGGCGCAATACCCTAGCCCTGAAAGGGCGCAATTCCCTAGCCCTGAAAGGGCGTTATCCATTAGCCCCGAAGGGGCGTAATACCATAGCCCTGAAAGGGCGTTATCCGTTAGCCCTGAAGGGGCGTAATCCCCTCGCCCTGAAGGGGCGAAATACCCTAGCCCTGAAGGGGCGTAATCCCCTAGCCCTGAAGGGGCGAAATCCCATAGCCCTGAAGGGGCGCAATACCCTAGCCCTGAAAGGGCGAAATCCCATAGCCCTGAAGGGGCGCAATACCCTAGCCCTGAAAGGGCGAAATAATTGCCGTAAAATAACATTATTAACCTTTTAGAATGAAAATAAATATTAATTTTGTGAAAATAATCACATAATTAACACTTATAAATGGAAAGATCCCTCCAACAAAGCCTCATAACATGGAAAAACAACCCCAACAGGTTACCGTTAATACTCCACGGTACTAGGCAAGTTGGAAAGACCTATATCATGAAATGGTTAGGACAACAGGAATTTGACCGTTATGCTTATTTTAATTTTGATGAGCGCCCGGAATTAAATGATTTTTTCAAACTGAACAAGGATGTTGATCGCATTATAAACGCTCTTTCACTCATCGGTGGAACTCCTATTAATGATTCTTCTTTGCTTATTTTAGATGAGATTCAAGAGTGCCCAGAAGCATTAAATACCTTGAAATATTTTGCTGAAAAAAGACCTGAAATTCCAATTATATGCGCAGGTTCTCTTTTGGGAATTTCTTTAAATTCAGGAAGTTCTTTCCCTGTAGGAAAAGTATCTTTTTTATCGTTATTTCCGATGACATTCAGAGAAGTTTTACCGAACTGGCGTATCGAATTATTCAACTACTTAGAACAAATCAACTCCATTGAACCCCTACCATCCTATTTTTTCAATGATCTTCTTGATCAATTTAAAATATACTTAGTAACAGGTGGTATGCCCGCCGTTATCAATTCTTTCAACGATGCGCATTCCTTTGAAACTTGTGAAAACGTTTTGCAAAATTTAATTCTCTCCTACCATGGTGACTTTGCTAAACACCCTATTATGAGCGATGTTGCTAAAATAGGACAGGTATTCAATTCACTACCAAGCCAATTAGCAAGAGAAAACAAAAAATTTATTTACCAATTAGTCCGAACTGGAGCGAGAGCTCGCGAATATGAGGATGCTATTCAATGGTTAAATCACTCGGGAATGGTGCATCAAATTAACCTTGTCTCAAAACCAGCCATTCCAATGCACGCCTACATCGACTTAGGTGCCTTTAAATTGTATGCTTTTGACGTTGGCATTATGCGAAAAATGGCTAAGCTTTCCCCGTTGGTATATTCCGAAGGCAATCGATTATTCACTGAATTCAAAGGCGCAATGATCGAGAATTATATCCTGCAAAGTCTGATCGCGCAGTTTTCAGAGATTCCCACCTATTGGACGTCTGGTAATTCCGCCGAAGTTGATTTTTTACTTGAATACAACAATCAAATTATTCCCGTTGAAGTGAAAAGCGATGAAAACATTAAAAGCAGAAGTCTGCAAATCTACAACCAAAAATACTCACCCAAATTACGCATTCGATATTCGTTAAAAAATCTTTCGTATCAAGAGGGATTATTGAATATCCCCCATTTTATGTCCGACTATACCAAAGAATTGGTAGATCTAATAATGATCGATAACAAAAGCTAGTATTTTTTTGCTTTTCTAACGTTTTATTGCGTTAAATTAAATGGTAATCAGTTCAGTTGACAACGGTTGTTTTTTATTATTTGTGATCTTTTCGCACGGGTAATTAAATCCTCCTATTGAAGTTTTTTAGCTAAATTCATTGAATGCATTGAAGTTTTTTAGCTAAATTCATTGAATGCATTGAAGTTTTTTAGCTAAATTTCTTCAATTGATAATAACACAAGGTTGTTCACCCCTACCCCACCATCTGGTTACAGCCACGGATATCCGCCTGATTTACGCGGCCTTCGAGCAGGAAACCGCCCGGAACGAGTTTACCTAAATCGTCGGTTGCAATGAAACTGCAGCTGTTGAGGTTGGCTAAATCAATGATGTTAATTGCACCCCGCTGCCCCTCAGGAACCAGCGCCTTGGGGTCGCTCACGTCGCGCAACAACACCCGCATCCATGACGGCGTGCGGAATATTAAATCTGGTCCGCAATACCCTTGAGACAAGAGTTCGGTCATGCCGTATTCGGAATGAATTTCGGACGTATTCAATCCCTGCTTCAAGGCTTCGTGCAATTCGGGTTTCGTGAGTTCTTTTCGTCGGCCCTTCATGCCTCCGGTTTCTACCACCACCGCTTGTGAAAAATCATTTCCATGCTCGGCTAAGTCCAAGAGCGCATAGGACACTCCAAACAGCATGCATTTCCTTCCTGAAGCCAGAGCAGCCACGTAGCGTGCATGAATTTGTTCCATTTCGTTCAAGACAAAACCCGACAAGGGATGTTCACTTTGCGCAATCAGCCCTTCTACCATATTCACCAATCCTGAATTTCCTTGTTCTAAATAATTAGGCAACAAGGCCAAAATAACCCACTCTTTGGGAGAACCAAAATATTGCTCAAACCCGAGGGTATAACTTTGGGTATACAGGCTTGGATCGGTTACTATATGCTTACTCCTACCCTGTTCACCTGTCCCGCTGCTCATAAACACTAAGGGATAAACCGGTACTGGAGTGGAAACCACCTCGAATTCTTTAAAAAAACGGATCGGCAGAAAAGGAATATCCTCGAACCGATTAACCTCTTCCACGTTCATCAAGCGCGCAAAGTCGCGGTAAATCGTGCAATTCGTTAATTGAAATTGTGCGATCTCCAGCGCCAAAGATCGAAATTCAGCTTCGCTTTGGGGTTCAAAAATGCGCGATGGATTGATCATGTTACAAAAGTAAGAAGTTCTGCTAGAATCATCGGTTTTCCCTACCTTTGAACTTTCCAAACTGCGAATTGTTTCTATCCCATGAAAAAAACTTGTGTGCTCCTGATCCAACTTGGTACGCCCGATAGCCCAAAAACCTCCGATGTTCGTCGTTACCTTTCTGAATTCCTCAACGACCCTCGCGTGATTGATATTCCTTGGTTAGCTCGGAAAATTTTAGTTAATGGCATCATTGTTCCCTTTCGAGCACCTAAATCAGCTAAGATTTATAAAGAATTGTGGGAACTTGGGAAGGGTGTTTCTCCCCTATTAACCTATACACAAAACGTAAGTAAACTGCTTCAAGCGGAGTACAAGCAAGACGAAGTAACCGTTGAGTTTGCCATGCGCTATCAAAATCCATCCTTGGATTCGGTGCTTGAACGCATTCGTTTGGCCAATTACGACCGCATTGTGTTATTTCCGCTATTTCCGCAATATGCGAGTGCCTCTTCGGGGTCAGCACTGGAAAAATCCATGCGAATTATTTCCTCTTGGTGGGTAATTCCAGAGGTAATCGTTGCTGGTCAGTTTTACGACAATCCCCTCTACATCGAGAACATCGTAGAAAACACGAAGGCCTTTGACCTCAACTCCTATGACCACATCCTTTTCTCCTACCATGGGTTACCGGAACGTCAAGTAGACAAAGTATATGAAGGATCCGATTTGTGCGGGGATCAACCCTGTGAAACGGAACTCAACGATAAAAATAAAATGTGCTACAAGGCGACCTGTTATGCCACAACAAGACTAATCGTAGAAAAACTTGGGCTGAAAGAAGACCAATACACCGTATGTTTTCAATCCCGCCTCGACAAAAAATGGCTCGAGCCCTTCTCAGATAAAATCGTGGAAGAACAAGCAAAAAAAGGAGCTAAACGCTTGTTGGTTTTTAGTCCTGCATTTGTTGCCGATTGCCTAGAAACCTTAATTGAAATTGGAAGCGAGTACCAAGAGATTTTTGAAGAACATGGTGGAGAAACAGTGGATCTGGTTCCAAGTAACAATGACCACCCCCTATTCATCAAGGCCCTGAAACATCAATTAAAGGAATTAGGGATTTAGTTTGAAATCCTTGATTTATCACTATTTTTGCACTGAAATATAATACAATGAATAATACCACAGAAAAACTAAACTACAAAGTAAAAGACATCTCCCTTGCAGAGTGGGGGCGTAAAGAAATAAAATTAGCGGAAGCTGAAATGCCAGGCTTAATGGCCCTTCGTGCAGAATACGGCGCATCTAAGCCCTTGAATGGTGCACGGATTGCGGGATGCTTACACATGACCATCCAAACCGCTGTATTAATCGAAACCCTAATTGATCTGGGTGCTGAAGTTACCTGGTCATCTTGTAACATTTTCTCTACGCAAGACCACGCAGCAGCAGCGATTGCCGCAGCAGGAATCCCTGTATTTGCATGGAAAGGAATGAACGAAGAAGAATTTGATTGGTGTATCGAGCAAACCTTATTTGCATTCGAAGGCGGTCAACCCTTAAACATGATTTTAGATGACGGTGGAGATTTAACCAATATGGTATTCGACCGTTACCCAGAATTAACCGCAGCGATTAAAGGATTGTCTGAAGAAACCACCACCGGAGTTCACCGCTTGTATGAGCGTAAGAAAAACGGAACCTTGGTGATGCCTGCAATCAACGTGAATGACTCCGTTACAAAATCTAAATTCGATAACAAATACGGATGTAAAGAATCCTTGGTTGATGCGATTCGTCGTGCTACGGATGTGATGATGGCTGGTAAAGTAGCCGTTGTTTGCGGATACGGTGATGTTGGTAAAGGTTCTGCTGCGTCGTTGCAAGGTTCAGGTGCTCGTGTTATTGTTACCGAAATCGATCCGATTTGTGCACTTCAAGCAGCCATGGATGGATTTGAGGTAAAACGATTAGATAGCGTGATTGGCTTAGCTGATATCATTGTTACCGCTACAGGAAACAAATCCATTGTAACTGGAAAACATTTCGAAGCGATGAAAGACAAGGCGATCGTATGTAACATCGGTCACTTCGATAACGAGATTGACATGGCATGGTTGAACAGCAAGTATGGCTCAACAAAAATGGAAATTAAGCCACAGGTAGATTTGTACAATGTGAATGGAAATGACATCATTGTTCTAGCTGAAGGACGATTGGTAAACTTAGGTTGTGCTACAGGTCACCCATCGTTTGTGATGTCTAATTCATTTACCAACCAAACCCTGGCTCAATTAGAGTTATGGCATAACTCAGATAAATATGAAAACGATGTGTACACCTTACCAAAGCATTTGGATGAGAAAGTAGCACGTCTTCATTTATCAAAGATTGGTGTAGAATTAGAAGAATTATCTTCTGAACAAGCCGATTACATTGGCGTTGATGTGAAAGGTCCATTTAAAACGGATCATTACCGATACTAAGATTTAAGATTTATAAGAAAAGCGGCCTCGGCCGCTTTTTTTTGTTCCCATAGGGTTATTCGTACGACTCCGATGGAGTCGAGGGAGTGGTGGTGCAGCCTTCGTTATTATAATATACGACTCCGCTGGAGTCGAGGGAGTGGTGGTGCGGCTCTCGTTATAACATACGACGCCGCTGGAGTCGAGGAAGTGGTGGTGCAGCTTTCGTTAGAATATACGACTCCGATGGAGTCGGGTTTAGGCGTTTCCCAAGTAAAGTTACCTGAATGACTCCAGCGGAGTCATATGCCTTACACAAACAATGAGGAAAAAAAAAACGACTCCAGCGGAGTCGTACAATACGAAAACGGTCCCTACCTAGAAGTAGGATTAATACGTTAAAATCTCATTCAAGGTGGTATGGATTTGCTTTAACTCTACCTTTGAAACGGAACCTACTCGCTCCAACAACCGGTCTTTGGAAATAGATCTTACATGAAGGGTTAAAGCCTCGGAACGTGATGATAGTCCATTTGTCGGTGATGGATCTAACACTAGATTTCCATGGTAATTCTTGATTTGCGTGGTCAAGGGTACACACACCACCACCTTTGCATGAACGTTGAGTAAATTACCACTAATGATGATAACGGGTCGATATCCTGCTTGTTCGCTTCCTTTCACCGGATTTAAATCCGTGAACCAAATTTCACCTTGCTTCATTCTTCCGAAAGTTGGCTTAAATAATCGGCCATTCCTTCTTCAGCGAGCATTTGCAGATCGGTATCCGCTGCCATTTGCTTATAGGATTTAACATAGGCAGCCCGATTAAGTTGCTCAAGATAGATGCGAAGCGCACGTTCTATGAGGGTGTTCTTGGGAACAGATAGCTCCTTGGCTTTTTGCGCCAGGGATTGCAGAAGATCATCAGGAAGTGAACTGGTGAAGGTTGACATACTTATAATTAATATTTATTAAATACAAATATAAAAAATAGTTACAAAGTGAATTGTATTGGGAGCGTTGAAAATTGTTAAATCCTGTTTCACGGTCGTGAAACAGGGTTTTGAACCAAGCTTAGGCAATTTCCTCTTCTGCCAATACCGGTTTTCTGAATACAATTTGACCTTCAAACATATCCATGACCACCGTTTGATGCATGTCCACCGTTTTGGCGAGCAAGGCTTTAGATAAGCTATTCAACACCTCTTTTTGAATTACCCGTTTCACCGGACGAGCACCAAAGAAGGGATCATACCCTAACTCCACGATGTGCTCGAACGCATCTGGCGCAACAAACAATTTGATTCCTTTTTCCTTCAACTGATTCTTCAAATTACCCAATTGAATTTGCACGATGTCTTTCACATTTGAACGAGTTAATGGCAAGAATAACAAGGTTTCATCGATGCGGTTTAAAAATTCAGGTCGAATCGTTTGCTTTAATAACTCCATTACTTGAACTTTTGCCTTCGCTGCTAATTTATGGAAGTCGGCCTCCTTTGCATCCTCAAATGCCTCTTGTAAAATATGTGATCCTAAATTAGAAGTCATGATAATGATCGTATTTTTAAAATTGACCAATCTTCCTTTATTATCTGTTAATCGTCCATCATCCAGTACCTGCAAGAGTACATTAAATACATCTGGATGGGCTTTCTCAATCTCGTCCAATAGAACAATGGAATATGGCCTTCTACGAACGGCTTCTGTTAGCTGTCCACCCTCATCATACCCCACATATCCCGGAGGCGCTCCCACCAATCGACTTACGCTGTGTTTTTCTTGGTATTCACTCATATCGATTCGGGTCATCGCATTTTCATCGTTGAATAAAAATTCTGCCAAGGCTTTGGCCAATTCTGTTTTTCCAACTCCGGTAGTACCAAGAAAAATAAACGATCCAATCGGACGTCGCGCATCTTGCAGACCTGCCCTGGAGCGTCTTACGGCATCCGACAAGGCCTCAATGGCTTCTTCTTGTCCAACCACGCGTTTCTTAAGTTCATCTTCCAACCTGAGTAACTTACCGACTTCGCTTTCCACCATTTTTTGCACAGGAATTCCGGTCCATTTGGAAACTACTTCAGCAATTTCCTCGGTATCCACTTCCTCTTTTATCATTTTAGATACCGATTGAATTTCACTTAATGTTTTCTTAGAATCTTCTAACTTTCCCTCGGCTTCTTGAATTTTTCCATATCGAATTTCTGCTACTTTACCGTAATCTCCTGCACGCTCAGCTACATCCGCCTCATATTTCAACAATTCAATCTCCTCTTTAGAATGCTGGATGGACTCTAACATTTGTTTCTCTGTTTGCCACTTCGAGGTCAATCCTTGTCGTTTTTCATTGAAATTAGCCAAGTCTTTTTCAACCGTTTCCAATTTAGCGGTATTATTTTCTCGCTTTAATGCTTCGCGTTCAATTTCAAGTTGCATGATTTTACGCTCGATTTCATCCAATTCCTCCGGTTTAGAATTTATCTCCATTCGAAGTTTGGAGGCCGCCTCATCGATTAAGTCTATTGCCTTATCCGGTAGGTGACGGTCAGAAATATAGCGTTGAGACAACTCCACCGCAGCAATAATCGCAGCATCTTTGATGATCACCTTGTGGTGATTTTCGTATTTTTCTTTGATTCCACGAAGTATAGCAATGGCATCTTCGGTATCGGGTTCATCAACGAGCACGGTTTGAAAACGTCGAACCAAGGCCTTATCTTTTTCAAAATACTTTTGATACTCATTTAAGGTAGTAGCCCCTACGGCGCGTAATTCTCCACGAGCCAAGGCCGGTTTCAAAATATTTGCAGCATCCATAGCGCCTTCGCCCCCACCTGCACCAACTAAGGTGTGGATTTCATCAATAAACAAGATGATTTCACCATCCGAGTTAATCACTTCCTTAACCACAGCCTTCAAGCGTTCTTCAAATTCTCCTTTATATTTCGCACCAGCGATTAAGGAACCCATATCCAAGGAATAGACCACTTTTGTTTTTAGGTTTTCGGGTACATCCCCGCTAATAATACGATGCGCCAAGCCTTCAGCAATAGCAGTCTTTCCAACCCCTGGCTCACCTATTAAGATGGGGTTATTTTTTGTTCTACGCGTTAGAATCTGCAATACACGTCGTATTTCTTCATCACGTCCAATAACGGGATCGAGTTTCCCTTTGGCAGCCATTTCATTCAAGTTCTTCGCATATTTCTCTAAGGATTGATATGTGTTTTCTTGACTGGAACTCTGTACTTTTTCTCCATTTCTCATTTCCATAATGTCTTTTTTTAATTGATTTACTTGTATACCTGAATCTTTCACTAATTGAGCTAAAGAATCTTTGGATTGACACAAGTGATAAAACAACGCATCCACCGCTAAATAAGAATCACCCCACGCGTCTAGGTCACTAATTCCTTTTTTAAGGACAGAAGAAAGCGCATTGGATATATGCAACTCACCTCCTTGAACCTTCGGATACCCTGTCACCACAGCATTTACCGCCGCGCGAAACACCCCCTGATTCACCTCCTGCTTATCCAACAACCTAGGAACAACCTCCTTATCTACCAGTAGAAGTCCCATCATCATATGTCCTGTATCCAACACTTGATGCTGGTTCTCTTGGGCTAATTCTTGCGCTTTCTGTAGCGCCTCTTGAGCCAAGGATGTTAATTTAGATAAATCCATAAGGGTATTAATTTTTGTTTCGAATGGTGCTCAAATCATAAACCACCAATCTACAACTGCCATTTTGACATTTTTAAACCCATTCAAGAAGACAAATTGGCTGATTTAAACATAAAAAACCAAATAATGAAACCTTGAAACAGACAATTCGTTAGAGGAGCCTATGAAACAATTTAGTTTACTCTTGTTTATCTCACTCTGCACTGGCAAGCTCTTCGCGGAGCCTATTCAGCCGGCTCGATCAATAAAACAGGAAGGAATTCGAATATTAATTCATGAGAACAGGGTACGTTACGTGATTGCGAGCAAAACAGATTCATACTATAAAATTGCTAAACAAACTGGGATTAAACTTTCTCAGCTTTACCACTACAACGAATCGTTCACAGAAAAAGACATGCTCAATGAAGGGGATATCATCTACTTGGATCCTCGACGGATTAAGTCAAAACATAAAAAATCGATTGTGTTAACGCAATCAATGAGTGTGCGGGAACTTGCGCAGCGAGAAGCCCTTAAACTCAAGCCACTCATGCGGAGGAATGATATTTCTTCCGCGGACGAACAACTGCCGTGCGGTAGAGAGGTATTCCTTCGATAACATTAGAAGGGATGTTTAGTTGTTGTTGTTTGTTGAAAGTCTCCTTCGGGAGACTTTTTTATTTGAGGTCTGTTCCTAAATGTTCATTTGCATAACACTTCATCGCTTTATCCACGAATGCTTCTTGCTCTTTAACCGATAAGGTTTTGATGTAAGCTGTACAAGCAATAGACTCCTTCGAATCCTTTTCCATTATTTTCTTACCACACTCACACGCATCCATTTTTGGGGTACAAGCTACCAAGAGCATGGCTGAAAATGCCAGGGTTATGAATTTTCTCATTCGTTAATTTTTACGGCAATTTGATAATAGTTATTTACAGCTCCCAATACCTCATAATGAACATAAAAGGAGTTCGCCCATTCTGTGAACGCTTTATACTCATGTTGAGGAACATTAAATTCATCAAAGAATATCACATCTCCGGAACGTAAATAAGGCGTTATTAAGGTCAGTACATACAAGGTTGCTGTATATAAATCCGCATCCATGTGAATCACTTTTTTTCTTGACGGATCGAAATTTGATAAAAATGGAAGTAAGGTTTGTTGAAATAATCCTTGATGAAACTGGTAGCGATCGTCGTTAATTTCAGGCAGCGACTCCCCCGAACTCATATCTCCTTTTTTGAACGGTCCCCAATCTTCTGGAAGTCCGGTGAAGGTATCGAATCCATAAAAACGAGCCTCCGGATGTGAGATACGCGCTGTCCACCACTTAAAGGAATCTCCCTTAGAAACACCAAACTCTAAATAATCGATGGCACTGTCAAGTCCCTCCTGTTTTATTACATGTTCGAACAACTGCTCCCGTCGAGAGTAATCAAACTTGAACGAATAAAAATCAGTATGGGCTAACTTTTTATGCTGTTGTATCCACTTAGATAAGCCAGCCATGGATCCTATAAAGGAGAATAAATGGGCAGAAAAAAAGCGGTGACCGTGAAAGAAAAAAAACAAGCCTTTTAATTTACCGCGTAAAAACATCAATCGTC
Organism: Flavobacteriales bacterium UBA958; assembly: GCA_002293045.1. Taxonomy (GTDB): domain Bacteria; phylum Bacteroidota; class Bacteroidia; order Flavobacteriales_D; family Crocinitomicaceae; genus UBA952. The sequence goes on from DBCM01000034.1 coordinate 27,805, forward strand.
TCATGTGTTCAAAGGTAGGAAATCAATCGAAAATAAACGGGAAATTCAGATACCCAACTTAAGGTTTGATTTTTACATCTAAGAGTTCGAGTTTTTCACTTCGCGAAATTGACCCTGGATTCAATCCCGGTTTACCCTCAGGAATCCGAATATGTAATGCATGATAATAGTCCACCCACACTGGATAATAAGTCTTGGTTTTCGGGTCCACAAATGTCATAGGCTCTAGTTCAAACACTGGTTTACCATGGTTGGCGACCTTAAACGATTCATACAATAATTCACTGCAATAATACTGGTCATTATTCAATAAAAACACGTCATCATACGGCTTACCCAACAATGTCTTCGAATATTTAACTGCCCGTGAAATCACACCCTTATCGCTAGTTTTTAATCTGGCCGCCAGCACTTTGTTGCTTCGCTGCAAGAAGTCCAACATGGATGTTATTTGTACCTCAGCGCCAATGGCTTCAATCACTTTCAAGGTATCATGCTCCTCAATGACCATGGCACAATGCGAGAAATCTCTCCCATTTACTCCCTGCGTCACGGTTTCAATGGCCGTACACATCGGACCACAATCCAAATCCTGAAAAATCAAATCACCTTCCCTCAACCCTTCATCCGCTTTTTTCTCGGCACATGAAGTGTATAAAAAAAGTGAAGATAGAATCAGGTAATAAAATCGTTGTGACATTGGGTCAAATATAGTAATTTTAAAGCCCATGAACGTTAAAGCCCTACTCTTCTTTCTCCTAGTTACCATGTTTAGAACCGGCCAAGCGCATGAGTATCACCTTGCCTTCATGGAATTAGAGTATTATCCATCCGAGCAACAGTTCCAAGCAACGTTAAAGGTAACAGCTCATGACTTAGCCTATATTTTTTCGAAAAAACATGGAAAAGATTTGAGTATAGACAATATCCTTAAAACCGACAGTTTGTATACCGAATTAACGCAGTTTATTTGCGCTGGATTCACCCTATTTCAAAATAATCAGGCAGTTTACTTCAAGGTGGACGGTAATGAATTAACTAAGAACGGGGATCTACTTTTCTATTTATCCTCCGAGCCTATTGAAAACCCGGGTAAATTATCTGTTGCATTTCCCTTACTTACCCCATATTTTCCGGAGCAACAGAACAAGTTAGATTATTTAAAAAAAGGTTCACATCACACCTTAACCTTTCTTACTACCGATTACACCAAAGAAATACCCGTAACCCCATGATAAAAACTATACTTTGCCTTTGCTCGATTGCGATTGCCACCACATCTTTTGCTCAAAAGAAGTTTGCCCAGCTTGATATGGAACTTCCAACACCCAACGAATACCGAAATGCTGCAGGCGCTCCAGGTCACGCGTATTTCCAACAGCAAGCGGACTATAAAATGAATTTAAACCTAGACGATGCAACTCAAAAACTAAGTGGAACCGAGACCATTACCTACACCAACAATTCGCCGGATGCGCTCCCCTATTTATGGCTTCAATTAGACCAAAACATTTACGACGAACATTCCGACACCAAGCTCATTGAGGTGGAGAAAATGGAAGATTTTAAATCAATTGGCGACATTCAAAAGCGCTTTTTTCATTATGATGGTGGCTTTAAAGTGGAAAGCATCACATCCACTTCAGGACAACAAATGTCCTACTTTATTAATAAAACAATGCTTCGAATTGATTTAGCCACTCCACTTGCGCCTAAAAGCAGCATTAGCTTTACGGTTAAATGGTGGTACAACATCAATGACCGAATGGCCGTTGGTGGTCGTTCGGGGTATGAGTATTTCGAAAAAGACAAAAACTACCTGTATACACTCGCTCAGTTCTTTCCGCGAATGTGTGTTTACAGCGATGTGACCGGTTGGCAAAACAAACAGTTTCTAGGTCGTGGGGAGTTCACCTTGCCTTTTGGAAATTATGACGTGAGCATCACGGTACCGTCAGACCATATCATTGCAGCAACGGGAGAACTTCAGAACGGAGCCGATGTATTAAGTGCCCTGCAAAGAAAGCGATTTGAGCAAGCAAAAAAAGCGAATTCTCCAGTGTTAATTGTTACGCAAGCGGAAGCAGAAGCGGCAGAAAAAGAAAAGAAATCCAACACTAAAACGTGGCGATTTAAAGCGACGAATGTTCGCGATTTCGCCTTTGCCAGTTCGCGCAAATTCATCTGGGATGCCCAAAATGTTACGGTCGGTGGCAAGAACATCCTTTGTATGTCTTTCTATCCCAAAGAAGGAAACCCACTTTGGGAACGTTACAGCACCAAACTCGTAGCGCATACGATAAAAACCTACTCAAAATATACGGTTGATTATCCATATCCAGTGGCCATTTCTGTGCACTCCAAATGGATCGGCATGGAATACCCAATGATTTGTTTTAATGGGGGAAGACCCGAAGAGGATGGCACCTATTCTGAAGGAGAAAAATATGGCATGTGGGGCGTTATAATTCACGAGGTGGGTCATAACTTTTTCCCAATGATCATCAACTCAGATGAGCGCCAATGGACGTGGATGGACGAGGGACTCAACACCTTTGTTCAATATTTAACGGAGCAAGAATGGGAACGCGGTTATCCATCTAGAAGAGGACCCGCACACCTCATTGCAGATTACATGCGAGGAGATCAAAAATTAATTTCTCCCATCATGACGAATTCAGAATCTATTTTTCAATTCGGTAACAATGCGTATGGCAAGCCGGCCACGGGGTTAAACATTCTTCGTGAAACCATCATGGGTAGAGAATTATTTGATTATGCCTTTAAAACCTATTGTGAGCGTTGGAAATTCAAACATCCAAGTCCTGCCGATTTTTTCCGAAGTATGGAGGATGCCTCTGCGGTTGATTTAGATTGGTTTTGGAGGGGATGGTTCTATGGCACCGAACCGGTGGACATTGCCATTAACGAAGTGAAATGGTTTCAATTAAACAGTCAAAATCCATCGCTTGAAAAAGGCTTCTTGCAAGAGCAAAACAATAACAAAGACATTCATATCGGAGCCACACGCAACGAGACCGCCATCAAGGAAACAATTAACGAGCGGGATTCCTTAATCGATGATTACTATGCAAAACGAAACATTTATTTAGTTGATGCATTGGATAAACAAGAATACGAAGCGTTCAAACAAAAAGCCAACGAAAAGGACTTAGCATTGCTCAATGCCGGAAAACACTTTTATGAAGTCCATTTTGAAAACGTGGGCGGTATGGTAATGCCCTTGATATTAAGGTTCACCTTTACAGACGACAGCACCGAGGTAATTCGTATACCGGTAGAAATTTGGCGTCAATATGAAGACAAGGTATCAAAGGTGTTTATTTTTGACAAAGAGGTGAAAGAGATTCGCTTGGATCCATTCCTTGAAACTGCCGATGTTGATCTGAATAACAATGCTTGGCCTACAGAAATTCAACCTTCTAGGTATCAATTATTTAAGCAAAATCAACCGAAGGAAAACCCCATGCAGCGACAAAAACGAGTGGACGCGATTAAAAATTAAATCATAATTCACTGTAAGCCAACGAAATTGATTAAATTTCGTCTACCTAACCGATGCCTACACTACTTCGTTTTATCTTTTTCCTAGTTTTACCTTGGTCATTTTGGGCACAGGGAGACGATTGTAGTACCGCCACGCCAATAAATAATGTACAGAATTATTGCTCGGGGAATGCTGTTTTTAACAACGTGGGATCAACCCCTGGAACCTATGGATTACCAACCTGTTGGCCCGCGAATGCTACCGAGGATGTTTGGTTTTCATTTACTGCACTCGGCACGGATGTTTTGATTTCGGCAAGTGGCACGGGTGGTGGTGGCACGATGTCCCAACCGAGAATTGCACTTTACGATGGTATTTGTGGAGGCCTCATGAATGAGCTTAACTGTTCCAATGGAACCCCGGGATTCGGTACTACGCAAATTTATGAAGGGGCGCTTGTACCCGGGAACACCTACTACATTCGCGTTTCAACGCCCCAAGCAAATGAAGGGAGCTTTGAACTTTGCATCAACAGTTATACCCCAAACGCGAATCCCGGTGCTGATTGCGGAGGTGCAGCCTTCCTATGCAATCAAAACCCAGTGAGTGTTGGAACTCTCGGTGGGGGTGGATTAAACAACGATGAACCCGAACCGGGCACCTGCCTTGATATGCCTGGACCAGATGAATCAAATTCTTCTTGGTTTTATTGGACTTGCGGAACTGGCGGGCCACTCACCTTTGATATTACCCCTGTAAATCCGACAGACGATATTGATTTTATTTTTTATCAGCTCAATACAAACAATCCGTGTGGCGCAAGAACCCCCGTACGTTGTTGTTCGAGTTCTTGCCTCAATGCCACGGGATCTACAGGAATGGGGTTAGCAGAAGTTGATCAAAATGAATGGCCGGGTTGCCAAGCCGGATTTAATGCCTACATACAAAGCATTACCATGACTCCTGGAACTAGCTATGCCTTACTCGTTAATAATTTCTCCGCCAATACGGGCTTTACCCTAACATTCAATAACAACAATCCAAATGGAGGAACCTTTGCTGGACCTCTACCACAAATAACGTCCAGTGCATTAAACATTTGCACCGGAGACTCGGTCATCTTCAATGGCTCAAGTTCACAAAATTGCAACACCTACAATTGGAACTTTACACCCAATGCTCAGCCCAGTTCAGCGGTAGGTGTAGGATCTCACACGATAACCTATCCCAATGCGGGTACGTATGTCGCCATCTTAAATGGCCTCGACAATACGGGCTGTCAATCCTTGGATTATGTGAATGTAACAGTAAACCCACCGGTTCAGGTACTTATTGCACCCGTTGACACCATTTGCAGCGGCGCTAATTTCGTTCAAAACATCACCTCATCACCCGCGGGAGCCACCTTTAGTTACACCCCATCCGCAAACCCCAACCTCACAGGTGCAAACCCGGGTTCAGGAGGAAGTATTAATCAGATTGTAAATAATATTAGTGCCAGTGCTCAGAATATTACGTACGTAGTAAATGCGAATTTAAATGGCTGTCAAAACACAGACAGTTGCATACTCACAGTGACTCCACTCGTTGAACCTACATTTAATTCAATGGGGCCCTATTGTTTGGGGCTAATCCCCGCCCCTATCCTACCTGCGACCTCAACCAATGGAATACAGGGACTATGGAATCCACTAGCAGTGAACACGCAGCAACTCGGAAATTTTGCTTATGTATTCAATCCAACGCAAGGACAATGTGCCGATACTGCCTCCATGTTTGTTCAGATTTCTGAAAACCCAGGGGTTTCTTTTAATGCAGATGTTTTATTGGGATGCTCACCACTTCAAGGAACCTTATCTACCCCACCGATCAATGGCGCTACGTACCTTTGGCAAATCAACGGGCAACAACTGGGGAACACACCAAGCATAGCATACAATTTATCAAATGTCGGCTGTTACGATGTGGAATTACAAGTAGATATTAGCGGGTGTTCGGCATCTGCGCTACTCAGTGATTATTTGTGCGTAGAAGCCACACCTGTGGTCAGTTTTTCTTTTGTGCCTGGTGAATTCTCCTCCCCTTCGGAACTCGTAAGTTTTAATAATGGGACACAAGGAGCAAGTTCATACCTTTGGCTTTATGGGGACGGAAATAGCAGTACCCAAGTGGAAGGAACGCATACTTTTACGAATACCACCGGCGGTTATTTTGTAACGCTAATTGCAAGTTCACCCTCAGGGTGCACCGATTCACTCACCCAATTTATCGGGTATCAAGAACCCCTAATTTACTATGTCCCAAATACTTTTACTCCCGATCAAGACCAATTCAACCAGCAATGGAAACCCATCTTTACGAGCGGGTTCGACCCTTATGATTACCACCTCAGTATTTTTAACCGATGGGGAGAATTAATTTGGGAATCCTTTAATTCCGAAACGGGATGGGATGGCGTGTATGGCAAAGATTTCCAGGCGCAAGAGGGAATATACACCTGGGAAATCACCTTCGCAGCTAAAACAAATAACGAAAAGCAAAGGGTGACAGGCACCTTAAATTTACTTCGTTAATTATTTCATTTTGACCACCTTTTCGAGGAAGGTTTTCTCGTTATTTCGAATTACCAAGAAATATGTTCCTGAGGCTAAACCATCCATGTCACAGAATATGGTATGCACACCACTGGGGAACGATTGATCAAAATACGTTTTGACGGTCGCTCCATGCGCATCTCGGAGTTCACCCATAGCCCTTCCCTCTGCTAGATTTACGTTCACATGAACACTACTAGGCGTTGGATTTGGATAGACAAGCATGCTGCCATTTGCGAGGGCCTGCTCTTCCAAACTGACGTTACACGTTCCGGCCAAGGAATAAAATTGTACTTGGTGAGCGAACAATTGCTGAACTTCATTGGTAGGCACCTGAAACCAATCGCGTAAAATCGAGGCATACACATCCCTAAAATCAATTTGCATGGCAATACCCGCTTGATCTGGCAAAGCACTCGCAATGGTTGGGTTGGGTCCTATGATACCGGATTGAATGCATGTTCCAAACAAAAATAAAGGCGCCGCATCTCCGTGATCGGTTCCTAAACTCGCATTGGATTCAATTTGACGACCAAATTCTGAGAACGTCATTCCAACCACACGTTGTTCTAATCCCAATAATTGAAGGTCATCTTGAAACGCAGCGATGGCATCAGAAACCTTTTTAATCAGACCTACATGGACACCCGCTTGAAGATTCGTAGCATCTGCCTGGTTATCATGGGTATCAAAGCCACCCAAGGATAATACATATACTTTTGTTTTTAGTCCGCCTGAAATCATTTGCGCCACATATTTCAACTGTGTCGCCAGGCTATTAGTTGGATCGTACATAGCTGACAAGCTACTGCCCGCTTGAGCGGCAGCATGAATCACCTGCCCGAAACTGTTGGTTTGTTCGATGATTGTACCAACAAACTCGACATGTTCACCGTAATAAGAACCGTCATTGACAAAGCCACCTTGATACAAATTCACGGCATTGTTTGGATTAGAAACGGCATGAGAAAAATTCGCTGCAATGCCCTGACATGTTGCGGTAACCTCAGACCCCATACTGATCGCAAAAGGATCTGGATACGTTGCATTAGGGTAACCTGAGGGATAATTTGGATTATAGGAATCAAAATAACGACCCAACCATCCACGCGTTTCGCTCACATCGAGGGATCCAGAAGTCCAAATATCCATGGACCGAAAGTGGGATCTATTTTGTTCTGGGTAACCTACATTTTGGACTACACTCAATTTCCCCTGATCAAAAAGTCCTTTCATCCCTTGCATTTGTGGATGAAAACCAACCTCTGGAGTTACCGATAGGATTTGATTCTGTGGAATAATTATTTCGGAACGATGCAACATCAAATTAGCGTATTGATCTATAGGTATTACCGTATTCAAACCATCATTACCCCCATTTAAACGAATCATTACTAACACCCGATCTTCCGCACCGGTGGAAAAATTAAAAAGCTTTTTACTCAAGGCCTGCATCCCAAATCCATTCGAAACAAAGGGTAAACTTGCAGAGGATAATGCTACATTTTTAATAAACTGTCTTCTTTTCATAGGATTTGAATTAAATCATTTGATATTGAGGCATTTTAAACACTCGATCGAGCACCAATTGTACGCGATATCTCACTGGGTCTACAAAGGTGGGGTTGTTTGGATTGTTTAAATACTCGTTGTATTGCAAGGTCCATTCAAAGTTTGGAAGGTTATTCGTTAATATGTTAACCAAATCATCATGCGTAGCAACATCTACAGGTTTTGCAATAAACAATTCACAGATATCATCTATAACCGCATCTGCACTGCTGGGTAAGCTTAAATTATTTAAGAATGGAATGGTGTCCACTTTCAAGGTATACCCATTGATTGGAATACCAAAGACAAAGAGGCCTGTGGCTAAATCAAACCGGAATTTTATGGTGGTGGAATTAATCCAAAGGCGGGAAAAAGATGGACTTAAATAAAATGCTTCCCACCCTGCCACACTGGCTGGATTGATGAAATCCAAGCCCATATTTGCTGCAGCGTAATAGATATTTAAATAGATGTTGTAATCCGTGGCTAAATTGACGTTGATTTGGGTTTCTGTTGAATTCAACATGCTGAATACCGTTTCCAATGGACTGCGAATAATGCTTCCAAGCAAGGCCACGTCATAAAAATGTTGGCTTGTGAATAATTCTTGGAGTACCGGAAGGATGTCGTAATTATTGGCAATCATCGTTTGCGCCAACGCTGGGATAATGTTGGTTTCTACATCATTCGTAAGGTCATAATTCACGAAAAACCGATACAACTCAGTACAAATGAAGGTGGCAACTTGTGGTTGTTGGAAAATAATGTCGATGTAATTCGCATATTCTTGTGCTCCGGCATTTGCGACCGTGGCATTTCCAAAATGATAAGACAGGGTTTTTGCACTGGTATCATGTAGCGGATTCAGAAATAAGGTTTGGGCGGCGGTTAAGGTCGAACTTCTAATTCCTTGAACCACATATCCGCTCAGAATTTTTGACCCAGAGGCTACATCTAATTCCGTGTAATTAGAATAATCCCCCGCAGCAATTTGGTCTCCTTTTCCTATGGTAAATAACTCTAACAATTCACGGGAATAATTTTCATTGGGATGTTGTACAGAATTCGTATTTCCATTCAAGAACAGCAACATGGCTGGATCTAACGTCACATCCTTCACCAATTGTTTTACATTACCCAAACCACTTGTTCTCAACAATTCTAAGTACGTGTATGTAGCTCGAGCATCGGACGAAAATGCCGCTCCAAAATGATTATGCCAAAAGAAAAACATCTTCTGACTAATATCCATGCCCTGATAATTCATGTTCTGCATCAACCACGCTGTAAGTGATTTTACCCGAGCCATTTCACAAAGTTGGTTGCTGTTGGGATTGGAAGGATACAACGCATTTATCCACGTTTGCCCTTGAGGAACCATTGTCTCTCCTGCATCATATGCCAAAGGTGGATTTACGGAGGCAATCGTTAATAATTGATTAACAGCATCGTTCATCGACATGTTTGCTATGGATGAAATTTGCTGATGGGTTGGCCCGAATAAGGTTCTTCGAAGTAAATGAGCAGCTTCGCTTCGAGTCCAAGCACCTGTGTAAGGAGTTAAGCTCATGGATTTATTTTTTACCCTGTAAATTTAATAAAAAAATCACTTTTCAAAAGCCACCAAATCAAACATTTGACGTAAATTTAATGCTATCTAACCTACTATGAAGACCTTTATATTCGCTCTTGTTTTATTTACCATATTCAGTCCGCTACGCGGCCAAACCACCGTTAATTTCAATTACACTGGAGCTGTCCAAACGTGGATTGTACCCCCATGTGTATATACTATCAATGCCGTTGTGGCGGGTGCAAAGGGGGGTGGTTCTAATGGTGGAAATGGTGCTCGAATCACAGCAAACATTGCGGTAACTCCCGGACAAACACTTTACATTTATTGCGGAGGAATGGGAAACCAAGGTGCCAATTCTGGTGGATGGAATGGTGGTGGAACTGGACATAACTCTACCGGGTCTTCAACCTATCGATCTTGGGGAGGCGGTGGCGCCTCGGATATTCGTATCAATGGTCAAGCCTTAGCCAATCGCGTCATTGTTGCTGGCGGTGGCGGTGGTCGAAGCGGTGGTTCCTCTCCCGTTTGTGGTGGGAACGCCAATTGCAATAATGGATCTAATGGATGTAACACCTATGGTGCCGGAGGTGGCGGAGGAACTCAGTTTTCAGGTGGAAACGGAGGCGCGCCATGGGCAGGTACTCCCCCGGGAGGATCTGCGGGCACCCTTGGAAATGGAGGTCAAGGAGGCTATTGGCAAACAGCATCGGGCGGCGGTGGCGGTGGCGGTTATTATGGCGGCGGAGGCGGCGGTAATGATGGCTGTTGTACTGGTGCAAATGGCGGTGGAGGTGGTGGAGGTGGCTCCTCCCTTGTCCCTGCAGGGGGTACATGTCTGGCAGGAAACAATACCAATCACGGATACGTAACGATCACCTACAGCGGCGGAGCCGCTCAAGTGACAGCTACAAGCAATAGTCCCGTTTGCTCAGGAACAACCATACAATTGAATACGCCTGCACAAGGTACTTATTCATGGACCGGCCCTAACGGTTTTACCTCTAATCTTCAAAATCCAAGCATTCCAAATGCTACCGCTGCCAATGCAGGCACATATACTGTTATTGTCGACTTGGGCGGATGTATTGGGACAGCAAGCACCAATGTCGTTATTAATCCCTCACCGACGGTGAGTGTTAGTACAGCCACTATTTGTTCGGGACAATCAGCTACCATCAATGCGACCGTTACTCCTGTACTCCCGGGAACCTACTCATGGAATACCGGCGCTGCGGGAGCCTCGCTTACCGCGTCTCCTAATGCAACAACCCTTTACACCGTCACCTTTACTGCCACAGGAGGATGTTTTGGTACCGCCACCGGATCAATTACCGTTAATCCAACTCCGGTATTAACCGTAAATAGTCCGACAATTTGTGACGGACAAAGCGCGACACTTACAGCAACTAGTTCTGTTCCGGGAGGCACATTTACTTGGAATCCAGGAGCCGCATCAACAAATTCCATCACGGTTAATCCCCTAACAACCACCACATACACGGTGAATTATTCCACCCCAGCGGGCTGCTCTGCTACTGCAGTAACTTCCACAGTTACGGTGAACCCAACACCCAGTATTACTGTAAATAACGCAACGATATGTTATGGTCAGACTTCTACGTTAACCGCCACACCCACGGTTCCTGGTGGAACGTATACCTGGAGTAATGGCGGCAGTACGCAAAGCATCAACGTAAATCCTTCCACAACTACAACCTACACGGTAAATTATAGCACTGGAGCTGGATGCGCAGCGCCTGTAGCATCCGGAACCGTAAC
>DBCM01000091.1 GCA_002293045.1 Flavobacteriales bacterium UBA958
TCAAATTGCTTCATATGCTCCTAACAAGGTTTAGGGATTATTTGTTGTAAACAAAGATAAAAAAGAAAAGGCTACCGTTTCCGATAGCCTTCATGCTTATAAATTGATTTGTTGATCTTTTGGGTGTTTTACCTTGTAGGAGAACTCAAGTTTTTTATTCTCTCCGGCTTTTAACTTATAATCCCATTCGAGAATGCCATTTCCAGGCAGCTCTCGAGCGCCGTCTTTTTCAAGCAATTCAATCGATATGTCGTTATTTGTTGTCATCGGTACTTGATCCTGAATTATCAACTGAATGGCTGATGATTTATTGTTCTGCACTTCGATTTGATATGAGAAGGTTCGCTCACGCTTATCTTGCACCACTTTGTCTTTCGATTTTTGCTTTAACAAGGTTCGTTTAACCACAATGTTTGGATCCTTTCCTAAGGATAAATTCAAGGTATCATCCATGCTGGTTGGGTCGAGGTACGTTTCTCCAATGTATGAACCGTCAAAGAAGATGTTTGCGCTTGCTGGGACTAATTGCAATTCATCCAATTTAGTCATTTGTGCAACCAAATATACTCCGGGGTCCACCTTAGGAACACTGTAATATTTAAAGGTGGTGTTCAAGTCGCTGTTTTTAATGAGCACTAGATTTTTCTCATTGTTCGATTTAATGGAATAGGGAAGATCAATTTTGAATTCAGCAGCAATGAGTTGATGCACGACCGTAGTGAATTGATCAGCCCCCAAAGCAGGTTTTTCTTCTAGATTTTTATCCGTTGCATCATCTAGCATAAATCCTTGATTGAATGCTGCTTGAGGGATTGCTCTTGCACCTCTTACACTGATTTCTTCAAGCTCCATTTTTCGTTTATATGCATAGTAATCAATATACCAAGGGTTTAACTCGGGTTTGGTCTTGTTTGCATAGGGATTATTCGTTGAAATGTTCAATTTGATGTTGTCCCAATCAATGCCTGAATTTTGAAAAACTTGGGCTTTGTAGGTCAAGGAGATTTTACCGGTTTGTGAGTCGCTTCGAATGTCATATAATGGAACCCAACCGGCTTGCGATACTAAATAACTGAACGCTATTTTTCCTGAAGCCGCTTCTGCAGCAGATAAGGTAATTACAACGCGTGGAATAGGCGCATACTTTTTAGCATCATAGGTTTGATTCTGGTAATTCTGTAGATTATCATAGCGCACTTGTAATCGCTGCTGTACTTTCTCCTTGTCTTTTTTCTTCTTTTCCAAGGCCAATAATTTCTTATTGATTTCATTCATTTTGTTCGTGTAGTATTCAACCGTTTGTTTTAATAAGTTGATGGAATCGTTCACTTTTCCTGAACCACGCACCGCTCCGTTCATGGATATAATATTCTGCGCGGCCTTGTAAATGGCGATTTCATCTTGAATTTCTTTTAAATCAAAGCCGAGCATTTCCAAGGAATCCGTAAGTTGTGCCATTTCTTTGACAATCTTAGCTGGAATGCCTTCATTCGCCTTAACCTCTGGTTGCGGATAAAATAAGGTGTATTTGGAGTCGATGATCACCACATTTCCTGTTGCTTTCACTTGAAGCGATTTCGGATCTATGTAGGAACTAATCCCTTCGATACTGACTTCAGTGATTCCTGCTTTGATGGTGTAGGAAGCCTTGTGGTGTAATTGTGCCCCTTGCGAATAAACGGTTGCTTCGTTTAAGGTGGATTTTATCAGTTCTTTTTCATTGGCTAATAGGAATGTTCCCAATACGAGCGAACAAACCAAGGTCATTATTTTATTCATGTGTCAAAATTTTAAACCCGTTACACGCGTACATGAAATGGGTTCAATGGAACATGAAATTATTTTATAAGCGCCTGAATTTCAGTGATTATACGTTTAGCAAGCGCATCAGCTGCTTCCGCATTTTTACTTTCAGAATAGATGCGAATGATTGGTTCCGTATTGCTTTTTCGCAAATGAACCCATTCTTTACCGATATATATTTTTACGCCGTCTGTGGTATCAACCTCTTCGTTTGCGTATGCTTGGGCCATCTTATTGAGAATGTTGTCGACATCAATGTTTGGGGTTAATTCTATTTTATTTTTAGAAATGGTGTAGGCTGGATATTGGTCTCTTAATTCAGATACCTTACATTTCTTTTCTGCCAAGTGGCTCAAGAACAGGGCGATTCCAACCAAAGCATCGCGTCCGTAATGCGATTCAGGGTAGATAATTCCACCATTTCCTTCACCGCCAATTACTGCATGTATGGCTTTCATTTTTTCTACGACGTTCACTTCACCTACCGCAGCAGCAGCATACGTTTGCTGATGCCATTCTTCGGTGACATCGCGCAATGCGCGGGTGGAAGACAGATTTGAAACCGTTGCACCGGGAGTTTTTGATAGCACGTAATCTGCCACAGCTACGAGGGTATATTCTTCCCCGAACATACTTCCATCTTCACAAACCATCGCCAAGCGATCTACATCTGGGTCTACGGTAATTCCAAGATCGGCTTGGTTGGACTTTATTTCATTGGCAAGATCGCCAAGATGTTCGGGTAAAGGCTCCGGATTATGCGGGAAGTGTCCCGTAGGTTCGCAGTACAATTTCGTGATTTGGGTTACCCCTAAGGCTTCCAACAAGGCTGGAACGAAAACTCCCCCCGATGAATTCACCGCATCTACTACAATCTTGAAATTAGCATCAGCAATGTCAGAACGATTAACTAAGGGCAGCGCAAGAATGGAATCGATGTGCTTGCTCAGGTAGCTGTCGTCGTGCGAATGGGTACCAAGCTCATCTACGGAAGCAAAATCAAAGGTTCCTGCTTCTGACAAGGCCAATACTTCTGCACCGGCTTGGGCAGACAAAAACTCGCCGCGGTGGTTTAATAATTTCAGCGCATTCCATTGTTTCGGATTGTGTGAAGCCGTAAGGATAATCCCCCCGTGCGCTTTTTCTAAGGGTACGGCAATTTCTACGGTCGGGGTAGTGGAAAGACCTAAATCGATCACATGAATTCCTAGGCCAATTAAGGTGTTAGTTACTAAGTTTGAAACCATCGGACCAGAAATGCGTGCGTCTCGCCCAATCACAACGCGTATGGTTTGATCAGAAGATTGATTCTTTAACCACGTACCGTAAGCTGCTGCAAAAAGCACGGCGTCAATAGGGGTGAGGTTATCACCGGCCTGGCCTCCGATTGTTCCACGAAATCCAGAGATTGATTTAATTAAGGTCATGGGATTATTTTTGAAGTTTAATCATTTGTAGCAAAGCTACTGCGCATTCAACCCCTTTGTTCCCGTGCTTTCCTCCGGAACGGTCTAGGGATTGTTGTTTCGTTAGGTCTGTCAGTACACAAAAACTTACCGGTTTATTGAATTTTAGCATCACATCCATAACGCCTTGCGTTAATCCTTGACACACAAAATCGAAATGTTTGGTTTCCCCTTGGATTACATTACCAATGACAAGCACTCCATCGAGTTCGGGATGTTTCATAAATAACTGTTGTGCCGCCAAAGGAAGTTCAAAGGACCCGGGAACGGAAATTCGTTCAATGGAAGTAATTCCTGCTTGCGTGAATACATCCATAGCGCCTTGTGCTAAGGCGTGTGTTATGTCGGCATTCCATTCGGATATTACAATTCCTACGTGGAAGGAGGAAGTGCCTTCAAGAGATTTTGCGTTAAACGAAGAAAGGTGATGGCCTTCGGTTGCCATCTTATTTTCCCTTTACCGTAGAAACTCGAGCAATGTATTTGTCTATGGTTTTTTGATTGCCATAGTCAGGGTAATCATCGCGGATTCGTGTGAAATGGGCAGAAGCATCCTCGAAATTCTTTGCTAATTCCGCATGCAATCCCGCTTTGAATAAATACATTGGGGTGGTAAATTCATTGTCTAACATATCTGCAGCCTCTGCATACGTTGATGCCGCCTCCTCGTATTTTTTCAATTCAGATAAGCAATCTCCCTGAAGTCCAACGGTCATAACGGACATATAAGTATCAGAAACGGATACATCTTCCAGTTGATTCAACGCTTGTTGGAATTGACCTTTTTTCATGTATTGTGTTCCTAACAGGTATTGTCCGATTTCGCCCCCCACGTGGCCATCATATTTCTTCACAAAAGGAACAAGCACTTTAATGGCCTGATCTGTAGAATCTTTTTCAACGTAGTTTAGTGCTGTCCACCAACCGTCATTCGCTTTTTCATCTGCAGGAGCCCAAATCAGTTGGCGATATCCGAGGTATAGCACCAACAGCGCGAGGATGCCCCCACCAATGTAGGTGTACAACTTAAATCGCTTGTCTGTATTAAATTTTTGTTTGATGTCTTCCCAATTGAGCATTTCCATAATCGCGTATTTGGGTGCGAATTTACGGAATTTTTCTGAAAGTACTTCATTGGGGTACTGCAAGGTTGCAAGGAATTTAATCGGAAGCAGACTTGCATCAACTTTGCAACAGAATGTTTAACCAAATTAAAAACAACAGTATGAAAAAAAGAACAGTGTATCAACTCATCATAGATCGAAGTGGATCTATGGCAGGAATGGAGCGACAAGTAGTGTCGGGCTTCAACGAACAATTACAAGCGGCCCAAGGGATTCAGCGGAAGTATCCAGATCAAGAAATCATAATGGGACTCAGGTTTTTCGACCATACGGTTGGAAATAACATGGCGGATTTCAAGGTAGTCGATGAGTTATTACCCTTGTCGATGTCTGATTATCAGTTAGGAGGAACCACGGCGCTGTTAGATGCAATAGGTAAATCCGTGTATGACATCAAGACACGTTTTGGGCATCAAATTGCGAATGAGGATACTTCTGTCGTAATTATTGTCATGACCGATGGGCATGAAAATGCTTCTAGAATGTATACGTATGATGATGTCCAGCGCATGGTTAAGGAATTAGAAGCCACAGAAAAATGGAGTTTCACCTTCATGGGGGCAGATTTAGACGCGATTGGCGCTTCTCGTTCTATGGGCATTAACCCCGACAATACCCTTTCATTCGATAAGGGAGATTATTCACGGGTAACGAAACAGTATTTTGAACAGGCTGCGGAGTCGTATGCAAGTGCGAAAGATCGAAATATCAAATCAAATAACTTTTTAAGTATCTTTAGAGACAAAGACATTCGTAAAAAGAAATGAGAGTTCACTTAATCCGATCCGCGGATTTTTCCGCACATACGTATCAGTCCGTATTACAAATAGTTCGTCTGAATCAGGGGCCGGTTGAATTTCTGGCCTCTGAATCGGATGCACATATATCAAATGCGATTGAGGTGGAAATTGAAAGTAAAGAGGCGTTTGAGAAAGCAAAGGAATCAAGGGAAATGTATTCCATCTCGAATCCAAATCGGTCGAATGCAAGTCACTATGAACCTGAATTGTCACTCTTTAGTGATATGAAGTCTGAACGGCCTAGCATTTTTTTTCCTCACAAAACAAGCAAAGCCAAATGGCAGCATTTTTTTGATGCATGCATGCATTACAGGTCAACATACAAACTTCCGGATTCCGATTTAGTGATTTTACTAACGGATACCGCGAATGATGCGAATTGGTTTGGAGGGGCCGACAAAAACATGAAAAACGCCTTTATTCACACGGCAGATTGGCATCACTATTTTGATGGCTTGAATGAGCGTTTTCCGATTGCGTATGAAGTGATCGCCTGGACCATTCGCATGTTAATCGTGAAAGACCATAGTCAAATGTCGAAGTATTGGCATAACGAGCCACGCGGTTGTCTTTCCGATTTTTGTCAGGATAAACGTCAGATTGTACTCAAAATGCGTACGGCAGATATTTGTTTGGATTGCATGGATCTATTGAAATCGAGCGAGGTAGATATTCGAATTTTTGCGCAATTAATCGAGACCTTAGAAGGAATTAGAACGTATTTTCTATCCATCGAACGCTCCTTGTTTTTAAATCGTCCGAGCACCGTATTGGTTACGGGGTATTTGCACCGCATATTTTTTCCTGCATACGGGAATTTGGAGTTAAACCTTAATCCAAAACAACGCGCGATTTATTGTTTTTTCTTGAGGCATCCGGAGGGCGTACGTTTGGTCGAGTTGGTTGACCATCGAAGTGAAATTGGGGCTTTGTATCATCGCTTTTCTAATTTTGGATCGGTTGAAGAAATAGAGGATTCACTTAATTTGTTACTTGATCCCCTAGAAAACAACTTGAATGAGACCCTATCTCGAATTCGTAGCGTGATTAAACGAACCCTAGGTCCAAGAATTTCACCTAATTATCAAATCATTGGGAGCAGGGGAGAACTATATCGAATAAATCTTGATGCAGAATTAATACAATTTGAAAGTCAGCTATAATGATTTTTTGTAGCTTTGAAAAAACAAGCTATGAAAAAGTTACTATTTATAAGCCTATTGTGTTTCAGTTTACCTGTGTTTTATGCGCAAAATGCGGTTGATTTGTCGAGTAAGGAGTCTATTGAATCTTGGATTTCCACGCACCAATTTAAAGCAAGTGTTGAAGGAGACTTCGATATGTACTTAGAGATGGAGCAATTGTCTACAGGCCCATCATTGGTGTTGTCGAATGACCATGGGAAACGAAAAATTTTCGGCCAACTCACCTATCAATTAACGCAAACAGCACCCTCAGTGATTGGAATTGGGGAAACGGAAAGTTCACTCGAGATTTTTATTAGTCCTGAAGGGAATTTGATGACGGAAGGCATGACCTTTATTCCTGTTAAAGAGTAGGGATTCCATGAAATTTTTATTTGCTTTAGTACTTGCCTTGCTTTCTTTTGTAGGGTTTGGGCAGTACAATCTTCAACTAAATCAAGTGGTATTGGTTAGCAACACGCTACAAACGGTACCGGCGGGAAAAGTATGGAAGGTAGAATCCTACATGCAGGCGGGGATTGCTGCACCGGATATGATTGAAGTTGGCGGTTCCTGTGCCTACTCCGATCGACACCACCCCATGATTGTCAATGGTCAGACGTATTTCTTGATAAACGGTTCTCCTGGTCACGGGAGTTCGGGGACATTTCTAGCGGCAAGTAATATATTACCCATGTGGTTACCTGCTGGAGCAACCTTAAGAACGGCATGCGCCAAGGACGTATTAAGTGTTATTGAATTTAATTTAGTGCCTTAATTTAAATGATTTTTTTGGACAAGATTTCCGATTGGTTATTTGATTCATTTCAAGGGAAGATCAGGGAAGATATTACGATTGATGAAAAAGAAATTCAACAACTCATTCGTTTACAAGTACTTACCTTAGGGCTTTCGGCATTTTTTGGTGCCTTGTTCATCTTATTATATTACCTACCGGTCCATCTGTATGAAGATTTCTTCAATTCGTTTGTGATTGAAGTATCGTTCCTTGGATTTGAATTCTCTTTTTTTTGGTTGAAGCAATTGGATAGTTTTCTGTTAACATTTTTGGAGCTTTATGTGCTTGGATTATTGAGCGTTTATGCGATTCAGCGCATGGGGTTCATCTTGGATTTTCCTTCCAAAGAGATACATGGTTTCGAGTTACATCGTCAAAATTTAAAGCTCATAAGCTTACAGAAGAAGCAGAAAAAAGAACTGGAATTAGGCTTGAATCCGTATTACGGCATGTCTAAATTTTATTTGTTTATCATGTTGGCTTTTGCCCGATTGCAAGCGGTTTTGAGCAATTTTATATTAAAATTTATTTTGCAACGTTTCGGGAGTAGGTATTTATTAAAAATATTCATTGACCTCGCAGCCATGCCTGTATATGCATTTTGGAATGCTTGGGCCACCTATCGTCTTTTTATGCGTGCTAAGTATTATATTTTTTCAGTTCAATTAACCGAGGCGATAAGCACTAAAATTTCAGAAAACCAAGGGGATGCTTTAATGAAGTCAGAGCTGGAGCGACTCTTGTCTTTTATCGTTATGCTAAAAAGGGATTTCTCAGAAATAAATCACTATTTCTCTTCCCGAATGCTTGAGGCTATTGGGGCAGAAATCACAACGGCAGAACCTCATTTTGAATTGAAAAAGCATGCCGAAAACACGGAGTTGAATCAGCTTATATTACTATTTGCCACGGGAATCATTTTGGATGGTACCATTAGTGCAAGGGAGCGTAAGTATATAAAATCCGTGGTTCGTCAATTGGATAATCCACCGTTGATTTTATTGGAAATAGAAGCGTATTTACTCGCTTATCGAAAAGGAAGGGCTGTTGCCTTTTTAACGGAAAAAGGGTTTTTGTGACTTTTAGCACTGATTCTCACGAATTAAAACAGAGTGGAGTTTCAGCACTTTCGCTTTTCACTCTCACTCTGTTTTATTCTGATTTGAAGAAAGTTAGAGAATGGGTTAGATAACAAGTAATTATCTGAAAAGACCGAGAAAGAGAGTG
>DBCM01000022.1 GCA_002293045.1 Flavobacteriales bacterium UBA958
GCGGTACCTTCATCAAGTAAGGACGCATTGGCGATTTCCATTCCTGTTAAATCCAACACCATCGTTTGGAAATTTAACAAAGCCTCTAAGCGTCCTTGGGCAATTTCTGCTTGGTATGGCGTGTAGGCAGTATACCATCCTGGATTTTCAAGTACATTTCTTAAAATCACGGATGGCACCAAGGTTTCATGATATCCAAGTCCAATGAAAGACTTTAGCACTTGGTTTTGTTGACCAATCGCACTAATTTTTTGGAGGTACTCGGCTTCTGTGATTCCCGCATCTACTTGCAGCTCACCGTTCAATCGAATTGCTGTTGGGATTGTTTTTCCAATCAGTTCTTCAATGGAAGAAACTCCAATTTTAGTGAGCATTTCAGAGGTTTCCTTTCCTTCAGGACCTATGTGTCGAGCGATGAAATCAGTCATATAAGAATTTTATGGTGCAAATATACAACGTATAGCAACAATGAATTCTAAAAAATGTTAGTCAACGTAGCTAAGTTTTAGCATATTTGATCCACCGAGGTCTTCCAGCGGTATCGATGCAATGTTTATGACTAAATCTCCGATGTTCAAATACCCCTCAGATTTCATGATGTATTTGATGTCTGCGATGGTGTGATCCGTGCTGATGTGCTTGTCGTAATAAAAGGCTTTAACTCCCCACAATAAGTTTAGTTGTGATAATATAGTTCGATTGCTGGTAAACACATAAATGGCAGTATTGGGGCGCTGTGAAGAAACCTTGTAAGCGGTATATCCCGAAAATGACATGGTAATGATGGCTTTGGCATGGACCCGTTGTGACAGCCTACAGGCATTAAAGCAAATGGAGTCAGTGATGAATCGTTCGCTATCCAAATTGGGCAGTTCTTCTTTGTTGTATAATTCTGGGCTTTTTTCAACCTCCTCAATGATGTTTGACATGGTTTTTATAACTTCAATGGGGTATTTTCCGACGGAAGTTTCTCCGGACAACATCACCGCATCGGTGCCGTCTAATACAGCATTCGCAACATCGTTAACCTCAGCACGCGTGGGTGACATGCTGTTGAGCATCGACTCCATCATTTGTGTCGCTACGATCACTGGTTTAGCATGAGAGTTGCATTTTTCGATGAGCATTTTTTGAATGATCGGAACGCGCTGATACGGCACTTCAACTCCTAAGTCTCCGCGTGCAACCATAACCCCATCGGTAACCTGAATGATATCATCGATGCATTCTAAGGCCTCTGGTTTTTCAATTTTTGCAATAACTCGGGCTTTTCCATTTTGATTGGCAATCAAGTGCTTCAATTCAATAATATCTCGAGCATTTCGAACGAACGACAATCCCACCCAATCCACTTCTTGCTCGAGAGCAAACAATAGATCCATGCGGTCTTTTTCGGTCAATGACGGCATTGAAATCTTTGTATTTGGAAAATTCACCCCTTTTTTGGAGGAAAGGATACCGCCTTGAATGACTTTGCAATCAATAACGGCTTTTTTATCGCTTGATACAACCTCAAGAATGAGTTTGCCATCATCTAATAAAATTTGTTCACCTTGGCTAACATCCTTTGGTAAATTGGTATAATTAATTGAAAACTGTGTTGCGGTTCCGAGTGTATTTTCCGTAATGATTTGGCACAAAGCGCCCACTTCGAGCATCACCCCGTTGTTTTCCATTTCCCCGGTGCGAATTTTCGGACCTTGTAGATCGGCTAAAATAGCCACGTTCGCCCCAAGCTCTACATTCAGTTCACGAACGGTGCGGATAACCTCGGCATGTTGGTCATAGCTTCCATGGGAAAAATTCACCCGACACACATTTAACCCAGCAATAAACATTTCCCTTAAAACCTCACGTGGGCTTGAACTTGGACCCATAGTGGCCACTATTTTTGTTTTATTCATACGATTCTTCAAATTGTAAATATTCTGAAATACTAAACGCGGAACTGTCATACCGATAGGCCGCAATGATTTGTTGGTGTTGACGAAGTAGGTCTACTAATTCATCGATATCCAAGACTAAATTGTTTTTAATAATAAGCACATAATCCAATTGCGGAAGGTCTTCGAGCAGCGGTTTCCCTAATTGCTTGTTTTTAACCAAAAAAAGGTTGGTGTAGTCTTCCAAGCCCAACTGCTGGTAAAAACTATACTCCGATGCGGTGGTGGATTTTTTGTTTGGGATTTTTAATGTGCTATCGCTATGTTCAAACGACCAACCAAATGCCTTATTCAAGTTCCACACTAATCGGTAGTCACTCAAGCCTGAGCAGATGCCAATCAGGTCGAAGGGCTCTTGGTCATCTTCCAACAACATTAATTTTGTTCCTTTCTTCACCTTACAAAGGTATTCAATTTGCCAATGGCATTGTAACTATTTGTGGTTTCTATGTTTCCTTTTCGTTAATTAACAATGTAATGAACATAAAATCAAAAAGGAGAAAGCCCTTAACCGATTATTGTTTTTAATTTTACGGCATAATTATATAATTCAAAGTTGATGAAGATTTTGCTTGCGATCGTGTTTTTTGTCCCGTTTTTATATTTTACCCAAGGGTATAAAATACAAGACAATGCGAATACATACAAGATGATGTTTGGATTAGGATGGAGTGCTTGGGATAATGATGGTAATCCAGGGGGGGTATTTAGTGTAGATCAAATTCAAGCGGAGGTTTTTCCGAGTAGATTATTGGTTGATTATTATTTCTACAAAGGGTGGAGCGCTGAGGCCTCAGTAGCTTTTGTTCGTTACAAGGGGACTAAATTGGTAAATGATCAGTTAAACGTAAAAGGGTTAGGCTTATCTGCGGATGCTAATTTGAAGTATTCTTTTTACAATTTAATGGGTAAAGGCTTACTTGATCCGTATGTAATCATGGGTATGGGCGCCACAGTTCACCCAAGTGTTGATAGCCTATCTAAACCCTTTTATCCAACGTTTAACGTAGGGGCAGGTGTTAATCTATGGTTCAATAATGCGGTTGGATTACAGCTTCAGTCTGCAGGTAAAATTGGTCTTACTTCTGATTTTTTCGGAAAGTCTGATTACCTGCAACATAGCATAGGGTTGGTAGTCAGGTTAGAATCAATGGGCGGTAGTAGTGACGGAGAATTTAAAAAAGAAAAATTGAAATTGAATACTAAAAAGAAACGTATTAAAACTAAAGGAAATAGAGGAAGAGGTGGAAACAAAAAAGACGGCGACGCCTAATTGTTAATCTCAATACGCTTACTAATCTCTTGATTGTCTGTTTTAAGAACGTAAAGGTAAGATCCATTTGGAATGCTTTTGCTGTCGAAACGGCAAATATGACCGCCCTCATCAAAGGACTGCTGTGCAATATTATGGGACTCCCCAGCATCGTTTTTCAGAAATAAATGAACCTCACGTGGAATGGATGTGGTAAAGTAAAATGCAATTTCTCCTTTGGCATTCGAATACTCTACATCATATAAGGTGCAATAATCTTGAGGCTTTAACACCTTGCGGCTGAGGAATCGAATTAAAAATCGATAGAGAATAATTAGCACTAAAATGCCCAAAGTGATTCCTAAAAAATCAATCAATAACTCTTGATTAAATACCTTATTCATACTACAAAGAAATTACGCCCGGAATCGCCGCGGCACGTTCATATAATGCGATTATTGAGTCAACGTCCATCATTACTGTTTTTGCACTTATGCTCGTATATTTTCCTGTCTTGGAGGGATGCAAGGTAATTTCTGCATTCGCATCAAAAAAACCCGTCACCAACGCTAATTTTTCTGAATCATTGGGTACGATAAACTTAAAAAAGTACACATTAGGCCACTCTTGCAGCAACAGTTGTTCTTTTAACGCGTCGAATATTCCCACTCCGCAAAAGTACGCCCTTTTCACGAAAAAAACGTGCGGTTGCATTTTACTTTTTACCTTTGCCGTGACATGAAACGTTTCGCGCTCCTCTTCTTCCTTTTTCCGCTCTGTGTTTGGACGCAGCAGCAATATACGGCCCTTCGTACAACAGCCAAAATCGCAGTGGACGCCAAGATGAACGAGGAGGTTTGGACTAAGGCGGATTCTACGCAAAACGAGTTCATTACCATTAGACCCATCCCGGCATTAAAAAGTGAACACCGTACCACGGTGCGTATGGTGTACGATGATTTTGCGCTCTATTTCTTTGTTACCTGCTTTGACGTCAAAGATTCTATTTCTAAAGTATTTACAGTAAGAGATGATTACAATGCGAACGCGGATATATTTTCCATCTTCATGGATACATACAACGACCATCAAAATGGATTTTATTTTGGCATTACCAGCACCGGAGTTCAACTCGATGGCAAGATCCTTTCGGGTGATGTGAATGATCAGTTAAATTTGGTTTGGGAAAGTCAAGTACGCATAAGTGATAATGCATGGTTGGCGGAACTTAAAATCCCGTATTCTGCCCTTCGGTTTTCTAAACAAGAAGTTCAGTCGTGGAACGTAAATTTTGGTCGTCAAATCGCCCGAACGCGTGAGGAATCTTCTTGGGTGACGGTCAATCCAGATTTTGAGAATTTTTTGGTAAACAGCGCGCCATTGAAAGGAATTTCGAACATTAATCCTCCACTGCGCTTAAGTTTGATCCCGTATCTTTCCGGATATGTGAATCAAGAAGAACATGGTTTTGGACGATCATTCTTTGGAGGGATGGATGTAAAATATGGCATCAATGAAGCGTTTACCTTAGATGTTACTTTAGTGCCGGATTTCGGTCAAGTCATTTATGATAATCAAGTCCTAAACACCTCACCCTTTGAAATTCAATTCAATGAAAATCGGCAATTTTTTACCGAGGGAATGGAGTTATTCAATAAATCCGGGATTTTCTATTCACGACGAATCGGCGTTCAGGCGCCCCGGGAAGTGCTTATCACCAATTTACAAAATCAGGAGGTGTTAAATGGGGTTCAAGGAATGCCACAATTGTACAATGCGAGTAAATTCTCCGGACGCACAAAAAAAGGCTTAGGCATCGGTATTTTTAATGCCCTTTCAGCACCAACCGTTGGAACAGCATTCAATACCGTTACCAATGAGTTTCGGGAGTTCCTTGCAGCACCCCTTACCAATTACAATACCTTGGTGTTTGATCAGAATCTAAAAAATAACAGTTCCCTTACACTCACCAATACGAACGTGTTGAGGGAGGGTATTTTTTACGATGCCAACGTAACGGCACTTAATGCTAACCTGAATACTAAGGACAATAAGTTTTTTCTGAATGGGCGATCGGCTGTATCACAAAAATATGCGGCAATAGAAAATGAGTTAGGGTATAATCTTGGACTAAGCGCGGGTAAACAGCGGGGTAATTTGATTTATTCGTTAAATTATTTTGAAGAAGATGACCAATACGACCCCAATGACCTTGGTTTTAATCCCGTGAATAACCGCCGATTTGTAAACGCCTTTATTGGATATCGATATTTCAAACCCTGGTGGAAATTTGTTCGGATGACTACTAATGTATCGCTAAGCTACAACCGCTTGTACCGACCAAATGTCTATACGGAATCGAATTTGGATTGGTCGGCCTTTGCAATGACCAAACACTTTGATGCCTATGGAGTGAGTGCGTATACCTCCTTTACCGAAAAGTACGATTATTTTGAGCCCAGGGTGTGGGGTAGTTATTTTGTGATTCCCCGTTGGTATGGTGCAGGGGGATGGATTTCCACAAATTATCAAAAACCGCTGGCGGTGGATGCCAATTTTTACTACGTTGGATTTGCTGAAAATCCTTCCTGGAAATACCTGAACTATATGTTCTCTCCACGAATTCGTGCCTCCAATAGAATCCTTGTAACCTTAAATTGGACTTTAGAAGACCAACGCAACGAAAGGGGGTATGCGGTTCAATTCGGAGCCCCAGTGGATACGGTTTCGGGCATTTTGTTTGGTGAACGTAACCGGATGAATTTAACCCAATACCTAGAGTTTAATTATACGCTCAACAATCGGATGAATATCGCCTTGAGAACCCGACATTATTGGTCGGTATTGTCGTACTCCCGCTTTTTTACCCTAGCAGAAGACGGTTCCCTCGCGCCAAATGCTACACTCGGTTTAACTGCGGATGGCTCCTCTGCCTATGATTTGAATTACAATGCCTTTACTGTAGATTGTGCTTACCGTTGGGTTTTTAAGCAAGGAAGTGAATTATCACTTGTTTGGAAAAGCGCCATTTTTACCTCTGGGAATACCTTGAATACAGGGTATTTACGAAACATGGATGACATGTTTAATGCAGGATTGACCAACAACAGCTTTTCGATTAAATTGCTCTACTGGTTGGATGTTGCGGAACTAAAAAAACTTAAATCGCGGCAAGATACACCTTGATGCGCCCCTTGCAGTTGAGTGCTATATCCTTCCAAAACAAGTTTACATCCCCAATGTGTAAATTTTTATACTTTTTTACCGCCCACTTAAAGGGTAAACGGAAATTCCGTACACATACCGCACCATCTATGAGTTCTGTTTCAAATACGTGCGTGTAGCATTTTCTATTCGTGTAATAGAATCCTTGGTGCATGCTCCTCGTGGTGGATTTAGATAAATCCCATGTGATTGGATTGATGCACGCCTTGCCTTTGTACCACAACGGGTACAAGTCATTGTCCGCCTGGTTATTCATGGTATTCCAAGTAACAAATCCACCAACTTGATTTGCGTGAGTCATGAATGGAATGGAGTGAAATTCGTTGCTGTCCAACCCGATTCCCGGCATGTAGGCAGCAATCAATTGTTTCGACAAGGGTTTATCATCAATAAATTCTTTAATTAGCAACATGAGTTGCGTGCATCCCTGACTGTGTCCGGCAAGTACAAATGGCCTACCTTCATTGTATTTTTCTAAGTATTCTGTAAATGATGCGCGAATATCTTCATAGGCAAATAACAGGGCCTCTCTTCCCCTTCCTTGAATTGAATCATACGCTTTGAGATGTGCCTGTCGGTAATACGGAGCAAACATTCTACCGCATTCAAGCCACGCGCTCCCTTGAAAACGAAAGGCCTTGTCAAGCGCCTCTTGCTTCCAATCGATATCCGTCATCTCTGCGTTCCAACGCGGATCAGTATAATCAATGAGTAGGGTTGGGAATACATAGAAAACATCCACCGCACGAATCCAAGTTGAATCAAGCGCATTTGCATCTACAAAGCTTGGTTTTTTTTCAGGCAATACCAACCAATTTTCTGAGTCTTGAAAATCTAGGGGTTGACTGAGGCAGCCTGAGGAATATATGCAGGCAATACAAATCAGGAGTGAACGCATATTATTCTTGAGCCTGCTTGGTGAATTGAAAAAGCCACGTGTACAATTCATCCGTTCTGAACATTTTTTCTAAGTCTCCGTGATCAGCTCCTTTGAGGGCAGTGTATTTTAGGTTTTCACCCCCATTGCAATTTTTTATGGCTCGAACAATTTTTTCCGATTCTGAAATTGGAACCGCTTGATCCATAGTGCCATGTTGAATCCACAGGGGAACGGTGGCTAAATTACAGCCGTCCTTGATGTTCCCTCCACCGCACAATGCTACCGCTGCGGCAACGTGCTCCGGATATTTACCCGCAAAATTTAAGGTGCCGTACCCACCCATACTCATGCCTACTACATATACCCGATTCGTGTCCACGTCGAAGTTCTTTTTTACAAAAGACAAGACACTCATGACCTTGATTGGGTCCCAACCGTTGCTGGTTTGGGGCGCCACGACCACTGCTGGAATTTTTCTACCTTTTTCAATTTCAGAAATTACACCGTAGCGCTTTACACGCGTCAAGTCAGTTCCCGATAAGCTTTTTCCGTGTAGGAAAATTAACACTGGGGGTTTTGCTTTAAGGATGCTGTCCGCAGGTAAATGCAACCAAAACGCATAGTCTGCTTGGCTGTAAATTGGTTTGAGCTGGGCCGTACTTTTGAACGTTATTCCAAAAAATACCAGAAAAAATAAGAGACCCGTTGTTTTCATCCCTGCAAAAATAGGGGATTCACATCGTTTACTCAAGAATTGTAGGAAGATTAACAGTTTTTTAAGAAAACCAAACATCCGTAATGAGGATGCTTCCCGCGTAACCATTCATACGATCGATGATGATTTGTTTCCCGTTCGCCAATTCTTCACGCGCTACGGAGGAGTCTATTTGAACGTGCAGGACACTGCCTTTAAGAAATATGTTTTTGGTGCGATGAGCCACTGCAGGCCCCATCAGCTCAGGCCAGGCATTGATTAAATCTACTTCCTTTAACCTAGACTCCAAGTTGTAGACTTTAAACAAGCGATCCATAACCTCTTTTAACGGTTGGTTATCCGCGGTGCGCTTAAATTCTTCAATCTTTGATTTCATGGGTTTGCTGTAAGGGGTAACTCAAAGATACGAAAATCAGCTACGCGATTCACTAAAAGTTCTTGAAGCCTGGTTATTTCCGTATCCGTGATGATGACCTGCCCAAACACTTCGTTACTCACTAAATCAATAATCTTTTGCACCCGACTGTGGTCGAGCTTATCAAATATATCATCCAGTAAAAGCACCGGTTTTTTTCCGGAATGGGAATGCAGGTAATGATACTGTGCTAGGCGAAGCGCCAAGATGAAAGATTTTTGCTGCCCTTGTGACCCGTATTTTTTTACTGGATTAGCGTTTAAATTAAAGAGTAAATCGTCCTTGTGCGCTCCAACGGTGGTGTACTGAAAAATAAGATCTCGCCGTTCGTTCTGCTCAAGTAAGGCTATGAAATCTCCTTTTTGAAAATCTGATTTATAGTGAATTTCAATGCTTTCATTTTCCGTCCCTATTTCCCTGTAGTTTCGGTCGAAAATCGGCGTGAATTCCTCAATAAAGGTTTGCCTACGCGCGTGAATTCGCATGCCGTATTGCGCGAGTGAGTGATTCCATACCTCCAGGTTATCGGTGGTTCCGTTCCCCGAGGCGAGTTGTTTTAGCAGGGCATTTCGTTGCTCCAAAACCCGTTGATAGGCGATTAAGTCTTCTAAGTACCCCTTGTCGATTTGCGAAATAATCCCATCCATCCATTTTCTCCGCGTTTCACTCCCGTCTGCAATTAAATCCCCATCATATGGTGAAATGAAAACCACAGGAAATAAACCAATGTGGTCGGATAGTTTCTCATAGGTTACCTTATTCTTCTTTACCACCTTTTTTGCGCCCGCCTTTACGGCACAAACCACACTGCTCTCTTGTCCGTCAAGCATCCATTGCCCATGAATACTAAAAAAGGCTTGATCAAACTTGATGTTTTGCCGGTCCATACTGTTTAAGTAGGATTTGCACATGCTCAAGTAGTATATGGCATCAAGAATATTGGTTTTACCCATGCCGTTCTTTCCTACAATCGCATTAACATTACTGCTCAGTTCTAAATCCAAGGATTCGTGATTCTTGAAATTTAATAACTGTATTCTAGACAAGTAAAGCATGGTGCAAAGGTAGCTTTTATTTATTTCCTATGGGATTCAATCTAATTCTTCCCTTAGGTGATTTTAGGTACTTAACGCTTAGCTTTTTTGTTTTACCTTTGTTAAAAACAGTACCATGTCAAACGCTTTTTTTAATGTACCCAAAGCCGTCAATGAACCGGTTAAATCATATGCGAAAGGATCTCCTGAACGCGCGGCCTTGTTGAAGGAGTATGAGCGAATGTATCATCAACATCCAATTGATATTCCCATGTATATTGGGTCAAAAGAAATTCGAACCGAAGCTAAAAAACGCATGGCTCCACCGCATGAGCATGAAAAAACAATAGGGCATTTTAACTACGGAGATTCTTCTCATGTGCACGCGGCAATCGATGCAGCGTTGGAAGCACGAACGGCTTGGGCGAATTTACCATGGCAAGATCGTGCTGCCGTTTTCTTGAGAGCGGCAGACCTGTTGGCGGGACCGTTTAGAGACCGAATGAATGCCTCTACCATGCTGGCCCAATCCAAGAATGTTTTTCAAGCAGAAATTGATGCAGCCTGTGAATTGATTGACTTCTTTAGATTCAATGTGCAATACATGACGCAGATTTATAAAGAACAACCGGAGTCCTTACCCGGCATGTGGAATCGCTTGGAATATCGTCCGCTGGAAGGGTTTGTGTTTGCCGTTACACCGTTTAATTTCACCTCAATCGCTGCAAATTTATGCGCCGCTCCAGCCATGATGGGTAATGTCGTAGTGTGGAAACCAGCTGAAACTCAAGTGTATTCTGCGCAAGTAATTATGGAATTATTTAAAGAGGCGGGTCTTCCGGATGGTGTGATTAATATGGTAACCGTAGATGGACCAACAGCTGGGGATATCGTATTTAGTCACAAAGAATTTGCGGGATTACATTTTACCGGCTCTACCGCAGTGTTTCGAGCCCTTTGGAAAACGATTGGATCAAACCTGGAAAAATATAGAAGTTATCCGCGCATTGTGGGTGAAACAGGAGGTAAGGATTTTGTGGTTGCCCATGGGTCTGCAAATCCACTCGAAGTAGCTACGGCCTTAGCTCGTGGTGCCTTTGAATTCCAAGGACAAAAATGTTCTGCGGCCTCTCGTGCATACATTGCATCTTCCATTTGGCCTGCGGTTAAGCAATCCCTGGTAGAACAAGTTAATTCGTTTAATATTGGAGCCCCGGGTAACACGTCGAATTTTGTAAATGCCATAATTGATGAACGCGCGTTTGATAAGATTGCTGGATATATTGATTATTGTAAGACGCAAACCGATGCAGAAATCATTGCAGGAGGGACCTATGATAAAAGCACGGGATATTTCATTAATCCAACCGTGGTGGTTACTACAAACCCTGCATTTAGAACGATGGTCGAAGAGATTTTCGGACCTGTTTTAACCATTTTTGTATACGAGGATAGCCAGTTTGAAGAAACACTAACCTTGGTTGACGGAACCTCGGAATATGCGCTTACCGGATCAATCATGGCCAAAGATCGCTACGCGATTGATTTAGCGACCAAGGCCTTGGAAAATGCCGCAGGTAATTTTTACATTAACGATAAGCCAACTGGAGCAGTGGTCGGACAACAGCCCTTTGGCGGGGCACGGGGGTCGGGTACCAATGACAAAGCCGGAGCAGCAATGAATTTATTGCGTTGGGTTTCTGCACGCACCATAAAAGAAACATTTGTCACGCCAACGGATTATCGTTATCCCTTTTTAGAGCAATAAACGTAACCATAAACGCTTCTCGAATTATTCTCCC
The DNA here is from genome assembly GCA_002293045.1 of Flavobacteriales bacterium UBA958. Taxonomy (GTDB): domain Bacteria; phylum Bacteroidota; class Bacteroidia; order Flavobacteriales_D; family Crocinitomicaceae; genus UBA952. Next base: position 11,267 of record DBCM01000022.1, read on the forward strand.
ATGTTTCGTTTCCTTCTCCTTTTTTCCTTAGCATTGTTGAGTGCATCCATTCAATGGCAATCCACGGTGGATGAAGCTAGCTGGAAGTATGTATTCGTTGGCATGCGCCCGGAATTTTTACCCGAAGAAATTAAAGAGGCGAGTAAAGATCCGCTTTTCGCTGTACCCTTAGACCTTCAGGGAAAGATTCCAGAATCAGGCACTGTCATTCTTGTGGATTTTCGGCTGCCATCTAGCAGTAAAAGACTTTGGGTGGTACGAAATAAAAAAGTGATGGTACATTGTAGAGTAGCGCATGGAAAAAATTCAGGAGAGCTAATAACAGAACACTTTAGCAACGACCCTGAGACTAACATGAGCTGCTTGGGTGAATTTAGAACTGGAAAAATTTATCAAGGGGAAAAAGGATTAGCCATGCGCTTGCATGGGTTAGAACCTGGGGTGAATGATAACGCATACGCCCGCGGAATTGTATTTCATGGAGGGTCTTATGCTTCCTATGCCTTTCTTGCAAAGCATGGAAGAATCGGCCGAAGT
>DBCM01000114.1 GCA_002293045.1 Flavobacteriales bacterium UBA958
CCTGTAAAAATATTAGTCATATAATTCGATTTTATCAAGTGTGTTCGTTACAAAATTCAATAATTCCACTGGACTTTCTTCCTTTGTTTGCAATTGTAAATCAAAATAAGAATCGTCAGAATCGTTTACTACCACCTTGCGTTTGAATTGGGTGTTTTTTAATTCCGGGTACACCTTTTGTTGGAGCGTTCCCATCCACAACAGCAAATCAAATGACTTTTCCAATTCCCGCATGAGAAGGACATCCTTTAATTTTCCCATGAAGGAATAATCTAAGGGGCTGTTGTAATAGATTAAGAAATGCGGAGGAAGGGTGGCTTTATCTACTTCCTTTGGAACATTCACAATAATCGTAAGTTTTTTAACATGACTTTTATCTAAAATGGCATCCAGCGCACGCCGATAATCGCGCAGCTGAATTTCATTTATATAGTTGATAACAACCATCAATGATTTCGTGGATGCCCACATGCTATTTTTTGCCATACCCAATGAGGTTTTTAAATTCTTCTTCCGTCAGAATGGAAACTCCCAAATCTGTTGCTTTTTTCAATTTACTAGGACCCATGCCCTCACCAGCTACTAAATAATCAGTTTTGGCAGAAACGGAACCGGTATTTTTCCCTCCATTCAAATCGATTAAATGCTTTAACTCATCTCTGGAGAACGAATCAAATACACCGCTCACAACCAATGTTTTACCTTCAAGCACTGTTGAGTTCAGGGCACGTTTCTCAACCTCCATTTTCAATCCATGAAGCTTCAATCGAGCAATCAATTGAATGCTATCTGGGTTGTTGAAAAAGAAAATCAGTGAATTCGCAATGCGTTCCCCGATTTCGTCAACAGCCAAAAGTTCTTCAAATGTAGCAATTTGGAGCGTATCCATGGTACCAAAGGCATATGCTAATTTTTTTGCGACGGTTTCGCCAACAAAACGTATTCCCAACCCGAATAATACCCGTTCAAAAGGCACCTGTTTACTGGCCTCTATGCCCGCGAGCAAATTATCTACGGATTTATCGGCCATCCGATCCAAGGCGAGCAAGGGTTCGCGCGTTAGGTCGTACAAATCTGCCAAGGTGGAAATCACCCCTTCATTTACTAACTGCGCAACGGTTTCTTCACCGATTCCATCGATATTCATTGCTTTACGAGAAACAAAGTGCTGAATTCTACCAATCACTTGAGGGGGACAAGACGCTTGATTTGGACAAAAATGTTGCGCTTCCCCTTCCTCACGCACAAGGAGGGAATGACATTCCGGACAATGCGTAATAAACCCAACAGGCATTGCATTCGGTAAGCGCTTTGCCAGGTCGAGTCCAACAATTTTTGGGATAATTTCGCCCCCTTTTTCTACAAATACGAGGTCATTCAGGTGTAAATCAAACTTTTCTATTTGGTCTGCATTGTGAAGCGAGGCTCGTTTAACGGTTGTTCCACCGAGGGAGATTGGTGTTAAATTGGCGACGGGCGTTATTGCGCCTGTTCTTCCCACTTGATAATCTACAGAAAGTAAACGCGTTTGAACTTTTTTTGCTTTAAATTTGAAGGCTGTTGCCCAACGGGGTGATTTTGCAGTAAACCCTAACCTGCGCTGATGTTCATAGGAGTTTACTTTGATCACGATGCCATCAATTTCAAACGGTAATTCACTGCGGTGTTCATCCCAATAGTGAATAAAATCCATGACTCCAGCTATGTTATCGGTACATGAAATAAACCCGTGTGCTTCGGAAGGTATTTTAAACCCCCATGAACCGGCTGCTTTAACCGCATCCATGTGCGATAGAAACGGCAAATCCAATCCGTATACGCCATATAAAAAGGTATCTAAACCACGTGTAGCCACTGTGGCAGAATCTTGCAACTTCAAGGTGCCTGCCGTTGTATTTCTTGGATTAGCGAAGCGTTCCTCTCCTGCTTCATCGCGGGAGGCATTGAGCTTTTCGAAGGCATCAAGTGGCATAAATACTTCGCCTCGAATCTCAAATTTCTCTGGGAAATCGCCTTTTAAACTCAACGGAACGGTTCGAATGGTTCGCACATTGGCAGTAATATCCTCCCCCTGCTCCCCATCTCCTCGTGTTACTGCACGGACCAACTCCCCTTGTTCATAACGCAATCCAATGGCTACTCCATCGTACTTCAATTCACAAACAAATTCTAAGGATTCTAATCCTGCTTTTGAAATTCTACCTGCCCATTCTTGAATTTCCTCTTCTGAATAGGTATTTGCCAATGAGAGCATAGGGAATTCATGTCGAACAGACTCGAATTTTTTAGTGATGTCCCCTCCTACTCGTTTCGTTGGACTGTTTGGGAGTGCAAACTCAGGAAACAAGGCTTCTAGAGATTCTAATTCTTTCAACAGAAAATCAAAGGCTTGATCAGAAATTTCTGGTTTTGCCTGAATGTAATACAAGTCGTTATGCCGATTCAGTTCAGCAGACAGGTGTAAAATTCTAACTTTTGCTTCTTCAGGATTCACTCTATAAAGATACACGTTGTGCCATTATCATACGCGATTTTCCTTGTAAATCTTTCCTCAATTTAATGTTAGCAAACCCGGCATTATAAAACAACTGCAGGGTCTCAGTAGATAAGTTTTCGTGAATTTCAACACATATATAGCCGTCCATTTCTAAAAACTGTTCACAAAATACAAGAATCCTACGGTAAAAAAGTAAGGGGTCAGAATCGGGCACAAACAAGGCCAGGTGGGGCTCATGGTTTAATACATTCGGCAACATTGACGACGCATCCGTGTAGGGTATATACGGGGGATTTGAGAGGATTACATTAACCTTTTCTTTAATCCGAAAATCGGTCAGGTCATCCAATAGATCGAGGCATTCAAAGCGAATATCCAACCCTAAATTTAAGGCATTGGAACGCGCCAAAGCTAAAGCCTCCTGACTTACATCAATCCCAGAAACATGCCATAGCGGACGCTTGGCTTTAATTGCTAGAGGAATACAACCGGTTCCTGTCCCTAAATCAATCACATTACACGACGTCATCTGAACTTCGCTTAAGACCCAGTCCACCAACTCTTCAGTCTCTGGACGCGGAATGAGTGCCGCGGGATTGCATTGAATTTCAAGTCCATAAAACGATGTACTGCCAAGCACATATTGTAAGGGCTCGTGCCTTGAAAGGCGTTGAATATCCGACCTTAATTGCATGAGCACCTCCTCCGACACCTCAACATCTGCAGCCAACAGATAGGACGTAGAATCCAACTTCAAGCGATTCATTAACAGGTGTTTTGCAAGCTGATCTAATTCGTTTTTTGAATAACATGCTTGTAAAGTTTCCTTTAACGTCGAACGGAATTCGCTTAAGGTCATTTAATCTTTTCGAAGTTTAATGAACTCCTGAATTTTTTCATTCTCAATGACCACACTCAAGTTATAATAAGCCAATTTCCACCCTTTCTTGGTCTTTTCACACACCCCACTTCCGCGGCAATCCAACATCCATGTTTGAAGGTCCTCATCAAACCATGCTATTTTACCGTCTTTAGAAAAATTCCAAACGCGATTGGACGGCGTAAAACGCCATGTTCGAGTTGAATCGAAATAAGGCTTACAAAAAGTTTTAAAGGCTTCTTTGTCCCATTTTTCTCCGGGTGCTGTCCCATAGAACACAAAATTCTCGGTGGTTACTTCGAAATACTCGTCGAACTTAGCCAGGGTTGCATGCTTGTGCCAAGCATCCATGAGTGCATTCAGAGGCGCTTCGGGAGTGATTTTAGGAGCACTACTGGATGGATTTTTTTGGGCGATAAGTCCAAAGCCAATAACGCAACATGCTAAAGCGAGAGCAGACCGCATCTTATTTGTACAAGTTCTGCAAATATTTTGCTGCACTGTATACGTTTACGATTCCACCGGTGATGCTGATGCTCGTCAATTGATCGTACTTGGTTGCTGTTCTTGTAATCGCATCGCTAATTTGCAGCATTGTTGCTTGTGGAAAACGAGACTTCAGTAAGGCAGCAACACCCGCTACCATTGGCGCGGCCATGGATGTTCCCTGTAAATTTTTGTACGCACTTTGCGGCACAGAATTATAAATTTCATTTCCTGGTGCGAACACATCCACTTCCATGGCACCAAAATTTGAGAATGAGGCAACAAGGCCCTCTTCCGACTCTTTCGTATTCGCTCCAATGTTTAGAAAAAGTTTTCTGCTTGAAGAATCGACATAATCAAAGGCCGGTTTTTTCGGGAAATTATCCGTGTAATCAATATCCGATGCATCATTCCCAGCAGCATGTATCATCAAAACATCTTTTGACACCGCATATGCAATTGCCTCTTGCACCTTTTCGTGATACGGTGAAAAACTCTTTCCAAAAGACATATTAATCACGTTAGCTCCATTATCTACTGCATATCGAATCGCATTGGCAACATCCTTGTCGTGCTCATCTCCATTCGGAACTGCACGAACAGACATAATCAACACATTATCCGCAACCCCATCGCCTCCTTTTTTATTTCCTCTAACCGCGCCAATAATTCCAGCCACGTGTGTGCCATGTAAAGCGTCTGGACCTTCAGCGTCGCCATTCCCGTAATAGTTGTCATTAAAATCATCCGGATTATCCCCAATTAAGGAGCGATCATCATAGTTCGGATTCAAGTTAAATTCTAATTGATCACGCAGGTAATCTTCGGTTTCTTTATCGAACATACCTTTTCCAATCATTTCGCGGTAAGGCTCATATTGAGAAACATCCTCGTTTAACGAACTTTCTGCATTCACATACATTTCATGAATAGCGTCATAGGCCAATGTTTGCGGGTCTATATCTGCATATTTTTGACCGTATTTTTTAACGATACGTGCTTTTTCTAAGCGCGCTTTATCTTGACTCTTCCCATTGGCATTTCCAAGGAAATTCCATCCATGGACATCATCAATATACCCGTTCCCGTCGTCATCTTTTTTGTTCCCCGGAACTTCTTTTGCATTGGTCCAAATCTTCCCTTGTAGGTCTTCGTGTTCCAAATCAACCCCTGAATCAATCACGGCAACAATTACGGGGCTCGACTTTAACTTTTTTAATATTTTCTTGTACGCCAAATCCGTAGACATTCCATTTCCTGTTCCGTTATACCAATTGAGGGTTCCTGGAATGGGTTGAGCAAAGGATAGCGCACCTAAACACAAAAAGGAAAGCGCAAGGGTATTTTTCAGCATTTTCATAAATTCAGTATTATTTTAAAATTCAGATTCCCAAAAATACATTATTTTTACTTTCATGAGGAATTCAACACCAGGCGATCGGTACTTCTACATAAAAAAAATGTTAATCGGTCTGTTTGTGGCGATGCATATTGGGTTCGCTTTTTCACAACAGCGCCAAGATTTTCACGGGTTTACCTTTGATCAATTTTCAAAAACAAATCCCAATACCCAAATTTGCCTGAGTGCAGCTAACACACCGAGCAACGAATACCGATTAAAAGAACTCAATATTTCAGTTAAACAAAAAACCGTTAATTACCTTTATTTTAATGCAACACCCAGTCAATTAATCGATGCTAGCGGTAACTATTTAATTGCAGGTCTTTATTTTTCAGTTTCTCGTCCGCAAGCCTTGGCAGATAGCGCCTTAGTAAAACATCAAATCAACTTAGTTCATCAAGGACTGAATGGCGTAGACACGGCCTACACGGGCAAGGGTGTAATTATGGGAGTTATTGATCAAGGGATAGATTTCAACCACCCTGACTTTAAAACAGCGACCGGTAAAACGCGGGTATTGCGGTATTGGGACCATTCGGTAAATGGCGCAAATCCTCCCCAACCTTACAACTATGGAATTGTATGGGATAGCTCATCGATTAATGCAGGAACCTGTACCAGCCTAGAAACGATTACAGCACATGGCACAACGGTTGCTGGAATGGCGGCAGGAAATGCACGCGCTAACCTTAAGAACAAAGGGGCGGCCCCTGAAGCGGACCTGATCGTGGTTGAAACAAACTTTAACTTACCCAATTGGACCCTTACGATCGCGGATGCCTGTGACTACATCTTTAAAGTAGCCGACTCCCTGGGTAAACCTGCCGTCATTAACATTTCTCTCGGGGATTACCTCGGCAGCCACGACGGAAACGATCCTGCAGCGGATCTGATTGAATCCTTATTAGACCTTTCCCCTGGGCGCATTGTAGTGTCTGCGGCAGGTAATGCAGGAAATCAGGGTAAATTTCACGTGAGGAATAATAGCATTGGTGCAGATACCACCTTCTTTTGGAACATTCCTAATGCTGGAATGACGGTCGCTGGCCCGAACAAAATTGTCTTTGATGTATGGTCGGATACGGCAGACGCCCATTATTACTTTGCCTATGGCGCGGATAAAATAACTCCCAATTATTCATTTCGTGGGAACACAACCTTTCGGTATGCCACCAGCAACATGAACCAAGTCCCGGTTACGGATACCTTATTCAATGCCAACGGCCAGCGAATTGCAATTATCGACAGTTACCGTGAAATAGTCGGCGGGAACTTTCACATGTTGTCTGTGTTTACTACCATAGATTCGATGGCTTACAGGTATCGTTTTATGACCACGGGTTCAGGCAAATACGATGCTTGGGGAGGAAGCTGGATCCAGTTGAGTAATTTCAGTACCAGCATACCTACAGCAATCCAATTCCCGGCGATACAACATTATATAATGCCTGACTCCCTACAGACCATTGTAAGCAGCTGGAATTGTTCAGAGAAGGTGATCTCAGTGGCCAACATGAGAAATCGAAAAGGACACATTACCAAAAACAACACGTATTATCAACCTGCATCAACAACTCCCGTTGGAAAACTCAGCGAAAACAGCAGTAAAGGTCCTGCACGAAATGGCACAACGAAACCAGACATTACAGCCGCAGGTGATGTAACCCTAGCTGCAGGTCCAATTTGGTATTTGAATAACACAGCAAATAATACAACCATTGACGTGGGAGGTTTTCACGTTCGCAATGGCGGAACCTCTATGGCTTCACCCGTTGTCGCGGGGATTGCTGCGCTTTACTTACAAAAATGTCCGCTCAGTACCTATCAACAATTTAAGCTTGATCTAAACAATACAGCCATCGTTGATGCGGCAACAGGCGCTACTCCAAATTATGGTTATGGATTTGGAAAAGCCGATGCACTTGGGCTGCTAAGCTCAAAAAATATACCGATAGGAATCGACCCCATTCTAGGAATATGCGTAGGCTCCACAGCCACCTTGCATGTATCCTCTCCTGCGACGCTTTACAGTGCAGTATGGAGCAATGGTACAGTTGGGACAAGCATGACTACAGCTATTGTGGGAAGTTATTATGTGAAAGGCCTAGACAGTGCTGGGTGTTACACCCGCTCTACCCCTGTTGCATTGGGTACATTAGCCCTTCCCTTTGTAGATGCTGGGGCCAGTTTTTCTTCATGTCCTGGCGTAGCAATTAGCTTATTGGGCACTGGCACAGCGATTACGTACACTTGGGACCATGGTGTTGCTAATAATCAAGCATTTACTCCCCTATCGAATTCCACGTACTACGTGACCGGAACCGCGTCAAACGGCTGTGAAAATACAGACTCAATCACAGTAAATCTTTACGACGTTGACCCAGTAAGCTACAATGAAACCACCACCACTGTGATGGAAGGTTCGGGTCCTTTTAATGTAGCGCCCGGAATACCTTCAGGCGGAATTTACTCGGGTCCGGGAATAATTGGCACCTCCTTTCATCCGACGTTGACAGGACCCGGTTCATTTTATGTGACCTACAGCTACACGGATGGAAACGGCTGTACAAATAGCGATTCTTCATTAATAGAAGTAGTTGACTTAAACTCCGTGGACGTCAATTCCTTACAGCTCCCATGGATTAGTCCGAACCCGGCTTCTGAATGGCTCACGATTCATAACCTTAGAGCGAATTCAAGCATATCCGTAATCGATTTATCGGGTAGAGTTTTAATTCAGAAGTCTACGCTTGCTGCCGAGGAAATCCTAAATGTAAGCCGCTTAACGCCAGGAATGTATATCCTAAGCGTAGGTAATCGGTCTATTCCTTGGATGAAGTACTAATTACTCCACACCGTACCCGTAAGCTCCGCATTGGAAAAATCCTCTCAGTTGACTTAAACTCCGTGGACGTCAATTCCTTACAGCTCCCATGGATTAGTCCGAACCCGGCTTCGGAATGGCTCACGATTCATAACCTTAGAGCGAATTCAAGCATATCCGTAATCGATTTATCGGGTAGAGTTTTAATTCAGAAGTCTACGCTTGCTGCCGAGGAAATCCTAAATGTAAGCCGCTTAACGCCAGGAATGTATATCCTGAGCGTAGGTAATCGGTCTATTCCTTGGATGAAGTACTAATTACTCCACACCGTACCCGTAGGCTCCGCATTGGAAAAATCCTCTCCGTTGATGGTTGTATTTCCAGCAATACCGCCTAAAAAACCCAAGGTATCGCAATCGGAGGTAAGTACGTACGCGGGAAGATCTGCGCCACAGGTACCCAAATTAAATACAAACACCTGTTCTTGTTGAAAGGTAAACTCATCCACCCTTGCGCCTTGGTCGCAACATTCATTTTGAAAGGCTGAAATCTTTGAATTAATGCAGGGGGAATTCGTATGCTTATTGCACTGAAAAGCCATTAAAATCATGGAAAAAACAAAAAACAATTGAATTCCAAGCGGTTTATATTGCATTCTTAACATAGAACCGAAATTAATCAATTAATTTTGCAGTCGAAATTTAAAACTGAAAAAGAAATGAGCACAGCCCTTGGTAACCACATCTTGGTTGAATTTATGAACTGCGACCCGCACATTATGAACGATGTTGCTGCAATAGAACGCGATATGGTCGATGCGGCAAAAAAAGCAGAAGCTACCGTAATAAATTCAACGTTTCACCATTTTTCACCCTATGGTGTTTCTGGGGTAGTGGTTATTCAAGAGAGTCATTTAGCCATTCACACCTGGCCAGAATATGGATATGCCGCAGTGGATGTATTCACTTGTGGTGAAATGAATGCGTGGATTGCTTTTGATTACTTAAAAGAGAGTTTTCAAGCGAAATCCTATTCAGCCATTGAAATGAAGCGAGGATCTGTGAACTTACTTACGCGTAATGATTTTGACATATCATCGATGCGTCAAAAGGCGAATGAATGGGTGAATCCCGGTTTTTACACGCGAAATGTTTGGTTTACCGATAAAGATGAAAACCAAGCCTTATCTCTTCGTTTTACGGGCGATGTATTTTACGACCATCAATCTCCATTTCAGCGAGTCCGTATTTTGGAGTCATACAAATATGGTAAAATGTTAGCCCTAGACGATATGGTCATGACTACGGAAAACGATGAATTCCATTATCATGAAATGATATCTCACCCCGCATTGTTTATGCATCCGAATCCCAAAAACGTATTAGTGATTGGCGGTGGAGATGGCGGGACGATTCGTGAAGTACTTCGTCACCCTGGGGTAGAAAAAGTTACCATGGTAGAAATTGATGGTGCGGTAATCGAGGCTTGCAAAGAACATTTACCAAACATTGCAGCGTCCTTTGATGATCCAAAACTTACCTTATTAGTTGACGACGGCATTGCCTTCGCACAACAGGCGGCTCCGGGCACGTATGATGTAATCCTTGTGGATGGCTCAGATCCGGTTGGTCCAGCGGAAGGACTTTTCTCGGTCTCTTTTTATACGAATTGCTACAACGCATTAAAAGAAGATGGCATCTTGGTCGCTCAAGGTGAATCGCCAAAATTCAATGAAAAAGCGTTTAGGGAATTGAATCATACCTTACAAGATATTTTTGGTGTGGACAAGGCTCCTGTATCCTTGTTTTTTGTTCCAACCTACCCTACAGGGATGTGGAGTTTCCAATATGGGTTGAAAGGAAACATACAAGGACCAATTCATCAAAAAGAAGCTGAAATCGAAGCCTTCGTTAGTTCTAATGGTCTAAGATATTACAATTCAGCCTTACACAATGCGAGCTTTGCCTTACCAAACTTCGTTAAAGAACTTATAAAAAAATAACCCGCGTAATTTACGCAACTTAAACACAGATAACAATGCAAATAGCAGCAAACACCGTGGTTTCGTTAATGTATAAACTTACAAACCATCAAACAGGAGAACAAATTGAAATCACAGATGAAACGAATCCGTTAGTATTTCTTTATGGAGTTGGCTCGTTGATTCCAGATTTCGAGGCAAACCTGAGTGGGAAAACTACGGGCGATGCCTTTGATTTTTCAATTGAGGCGGCCAATGCTTACGGCGTGCCTTCAGAGGAAGAAATCGTTATGATTCCAAGCAACGTATTTCACGATGAAAATGGTCACTTTGATACGGAAATGTTTCAGGTTGGAGCATTAATTCCAATGAGTGACGGACAAGGACACCAAATGCGCGGGAGAATCCTTGAAATTACGGATGATGTCGTAAAAATGGATTTTAATCATCCCTTGGCTGGTACGGATTTACACTTTGAAGGATCAATCCTTGAGGTGCGTGAAGCTACTTCCGAAGAGATTTCCCATGGTCATGCGCATGGTCCACACGGACATCAGCACTAAAATCAAATTATTTGATTATCAATTAGTTATTTAGCTAATTTTGTAGTTATTGCAAAACAAAATGCTATGGCTACCGTATTTGAGACTCGATTAATTGGCAACATTGGTAAGGATGCAATTGTTAAACCCATGGAACGTGGAATCATTGCGATCAACTTTCCTGTGGCGCACAACAAAAACTGGCGGGATAAAAAAACAGGTGCTTCAAAAACAAAAACTACGTGGGTAAATTGCACCATTTGGAAACGCGAAGGTGGCAACATGCGCATTGTAGATTTTTTAACTCGTGGTACCATGGTTGAATTGGTGGGTACGCCATACGCCAAAGGATACATTACCGAAGACGGAAATGTTCGTACGGAAATAAGGCTTAATGTCTCCGATACCAACATCTTACGACCGGCACAGCGCATGGAAGGTGATGTAGACGACCTGATTGATCGCGATGATTTTTCAGTAGACGAAGACGGTAGTTTTGACGATTTCAATATTTCAGACGAAGATTTTTAAAATTTTCTAAATGTTAGGATTGCAAAAGTTAGAAAAGTTTCTATCTTTGCAACCACAAAATTCCTCCTTAGCTCAGTTGGTTAGAGCATCTGACTGTTAATCAGAGGGTCGCTGGTTCAAGTCCAGCAGGGGGAGCAAAAGCCTTACGGAAACGTGAGGCTTTTTTTATTTCCGTACCCTTCGATACGCCCTTCGGACTACTCAGGGTGCGAAAAAAAAAACAACGGGTATATAAAATCTTCCTTTGGTGCATGTTTAAGGGGACAAGCAGAGCGAAATGAAAACTGGGCACCGTAAGGAAGCCGAAGGATCACCGAAACGGTCAGTTTTCAGGAGTGGAGCGCCGTTCCTTAAACCCTGCACCGAGCTTTTTGCTACTTTTTTGTGGTAAAAAAGTAGAAATCCTTGTTGGTTAGAGTCCCGCACATGCGGGATTAATCAGAGGGTTTCCGTAAAAACGGAACAAGCGCTGGTTCAAGTCCAGCAGGGGGAGCAAAAGCCTTACGGAAACGTGAGGCTTTTTTTATTTCCGTACCCTTCGCCAAGGCGGAGATATGCCCATCCGACTACTCAGGGTGCGCAAAAAAGAAGATGAAATTTAACGCCCCTGATTCCGGAGGAATCAAACATCTTACCTCAAACCCTGACCACCAATACTTCGACCCCAGCGGGGTCGCACAAAACACAAAACTATATTCGACCCCGCTGGGGTCGCTTGATTTCAGCATCACTCAAGTAAGAATGTACGATTCCGATGGAATCGAATTAGTAAATATTGATGCTACGTTCTAAGCACCCTGAGTAGCCCAAAGGGCGTATCGAAGGGTGCGGTAAAAAAGAAGATGAAATTTAACGCACCTGAGCGCACCTGTATTATTTAGCCATGTAGTAAATACTTACAAAAATTCGATACGCAAGATAAACGCCCATCACGGACCATATCCACCATCTGTTTTTCATATACCAATCCATTTTCTTGAGCTTAAATTATTTAATTCAAAGCTAATCATTAAGTTTAAATTTATTTTAAATATTTGTCATGATCCACTGGAATACCCCTACTCCACCTGAAGCGCCTTTCTTTGCTTCTATTTTTAATTATTATTTGTCTGATGACCTGGATGGCTATGCAGAATATGACGAAAAGACGCTGGACTTAGTAAAAACCTATCCTGGATATTTAGGCTATGAAAGCATGAAGCATGAGGGTCGAGGCATGTTCATCAGTTATTGGAAGGATATGGAATCGATAAAAGCATGGGGAGCCCATCCGATACATCAGGAAGCAAAAGCCTTAGGAATGAAACGGTGGTATAAATCCTATACGAGCATGATTGCCGAGGTGGAACGGTTTCATGTAAAGCGTTGATATTCGACGCAGTTTAAGTGGAAATAACTCAAAAAAAAGCGGCCTCAGCCGCTTCCCATGATTCTTATAAGTTCACGAATTAATTCTTGACCAAGGTTGTTTGTTGTCCGTTTACGGAAATCACGTACATTCCTTGCGATAGTGCGCTAAGATCCAACATGTTTTCTGTAGTTTGCATAAGTAAGGTTCCTTCTAAACTATATACTAACTTCTCCCCTGCTACATTTACGTTTACGCTAGTATTTGCTGGGTTCGGATACACGGTCAATTCTTTTGACATTTCCGTTATCCCAACGCTTGGACGAACATCAAATACTACAGTTCCTGGCGAAGTACTCACTGAAAACTGGTTAAGTTCCGTGTTCGTTCCATCGAAAATATGTACCGTTCCGTATGAGAAGAAATCTGTTTCTGAACAATAAAAATTCCCAGAAACTGGCTCTTGAGCTAATTCGTAGTAATTTACTTGGTGCCCAGCAATTGGACCAGCTACATTCATAACGCTGATATCAAAGGCATTCAAGGTAGTTTCCATAGAAATTTGATACACTAATTGATCATCGCGCAATGCGGAAGTTCCACAGCCTGTTCCTGCATTTGCTAAATTCACGGTATTCGCTACTCCAGAAGCCAATGAAATTTCTGAAACAGAAGAACCACTCCAATCTTTATTGTTTACCGTATACAACTTGCCATTGTATATGATCAAATTATCTGGGTTTTTGCCATCCGGACCTAAATCGATTTCATTCCCATAGCTGAGTGTGTTTAAATCTAAAGCGCCAACAATTCCTTTTTCATTCCCCCACTCGTAACCATTGTTTACTGCGATGTAGGCCTTATCTCCGTTGATTACGATATTTTGTGTAGCCCACTTTGGGCCGTTTACGGTGTCAATCGCTTGAATCAACAGTAATGAGGTAGCATCGTACACGTGCACGTAGGAATCGTAGGTGGTAAGATATTCTCCGCGGGTAGCAATTAACTTCCCTTGACTTACGGCTAAGTTTCTTACGCCCGGACAGTTAACTTCAGCGATTAAATTATGCCCATTTAAGTCATACTTTAAAATTTTAGAATCTGCGGCCACATAGTACGCATTCCCTTCGATAACAAGGTCAGAAGCAAAGCGCATGTTGCTTATGGTGCTCACCTCCTGATAGGTTTGCGTGGACGGATTGTAGGAGCCCACGGTCACTGGAGTTACGATAGTGGCGGAGTTGTAATCATAGTACCCCTCATTCAAAATCAATACTTGATGCAAATAACTCTGTGCTTGCATCGACACACTGAGGCCTAAGCCAATAATTAATAATACCTTTTTCATTCGTTCTGTTTTTAAACGGTTAATAAACTAAAAACTAGAAGATGAAAAAAGAGGGATTCGAGCAGGTGCAACTCAACCTACAAACGAGTCCGACTTTATTCTGAAGTCTTCTCTCTGCTCCTAGGCAAGTCTTCTGGCTTACACCAACGCTGGTTACCTTCCCGTTTTCACAGTGGTTATCAACCGCTTACAGTGCTTACAGCTGCAGATACAGCTCCGGATTCACACCGGATTCCTTTTTAATTCCGCGTACACGGAAACCAAAGAACGATACAAAGGTAGGTAAAGAATATATACCAAATACATTATAGCACATTTCATTGTATTTTTACCCCATGGATTTTACCCGATTTACCTTAGAAGAAGTGAATGCCTTAAATAAAAACACCCTGATGGAGGTGTTAGGCATCGAGTGTGTTGAACTGGGAGTCAATTCCATTAAATTCAAGATGCCGGTGGATTCACGCACACACCAGCCCATGGGAATTTTACACGGCGGGGCCTCTGCTGCACTGATTGAAACCGTAGGGTCTTTTGGAAGTTTCCTTATGGCAGATCCTAAAAACGAGCGTCCGGTTGGACTTTCCATCAACGCCGAACATATTCGTGCGGTTCGCAATGGAAACGTAATAGCCACAGGCACACTGATTCATCCCGGTGGCAGCACCCACATCTGGCAGGTGAATATTCATGAGGAAACCACCGAACAATTAGTTTGTACGGGACGTTTAACCATCATGCGTATAAAAAAATAGCATGGTGCTTCATTACAGAATTCCGGGTCAGGAGACGGTTACTTGTCAGGGTCAATTCCATCCCCTGCAGCACAATGATAAACCGAATGGGTTTATTGTTTCCACCGCAAATGGAGAAAAACGCTATGCGTTTAAGCCCAGCGCAAGCGTACCCTTTGGTGTTGAATCGCAGTATCCTCCCCACCAATCAAACGAACATGAATACCTTGCTGCAGTGCATCAAATCACGAATGCAATCGCACACAGTGACTTAAAAAAGGTGGTTTATTCTCGTGTGAGTAAACGAGGCTTAGGGGCATTGCGCAGGCTCCAATATTTCAATCGATTAATTCAAGCATACCCCAATGCGTTTGTCTATTATTTTGAGGATGAGAACTTGGGTGCATGGATTGGTGCAACTCCAGAAATATTGCTTCGCCGTATAGAAAATCACTGTTTTATTATGTCTTTAGCCGGGACAAAAAAAAGTGCTGAAGCGCGAGATTGGACTGAAAAGGAACGAATTGAACAAGCCTTAGTCACCGATTTTATACTCAACGGAGTTCGTGCGATAAATTCAGAACACATTGAAATTGAAGGACCTTATGATCACCCCGCCGGGCCGGTGGAACATTTGCGTACGGATATAAGCTTTAGTTTAGATCCTGCCCGCGAAAGCGAATTGATCCGCATGATACACCCAACCCCCGCCGTTTGTGGTCTTCCTCGTGAAATGGCCAGAACGGCTTATGAATTACTGGAATTGCATACGCGTGAACTATATACAGGGTATATTGGTTTATTCAACGAAGAGCAAACGCATTGTTATGTCAACTTGCGCTGTGCGAAATTAATTGACGATGAAATATTCGCTTTTGTGGGTGGCGGAATCACCGAAGAATCCATTCCCGAATTGGAATGGAAAGAAACGGAAAATAAAAGTAAAACCCTCTTTGACCTGCTTTAAATCTCGTAACTTTGCCACATGATTTGCAGCGATAAATGGGTAGTACAATTGGTGGTTGACCAATGCAAAGCACATGAAATTGCTCATTGGGTTTTTTCTCCCGGCTCTAGAAATGCGCCTTTTTCGATTGCGGTGGACTCTGACCCATTTTTTCACACTACGGTAATCCATGACGAGCGTTCAGCGGCATTTTTTGCCTTAGGTTTGGCGGAACAACTGAACAAACCAGTAGTCTTGTGTTGTACCTCTGGATCTGCTCCTGCGAATTACCTTCCTGCCATTACAGAAGCATTTTACAGAAACATTCCTTTGTTGGTGGTTTCTGCCGACCGACCCCAAGCTTGGACCGATCAGGGGGATGGTCAAACAATACGTCAATTGAATTTATTTAAAGATTTCACACACCGCGCAGTTCACCTTGAAGATGGCCCCTTAGATCAACAAACGCTTTGGCAATATCAGCGAGAAACCGCATTGTTGTTTGATAAGCTCATGAGCTTAGGTCCTGCCCACATCAATGTTGGATTATCTGAGCCCTTGTACCAAACCATCGAAAAAAATCAAAACTATAAGCGCAGGATAGCAATCCTTCAAAATTCAACGCCATCGAAACAAGTGATTGGAGAGTTATCTAGTCTCTTGCACGGAAAGCGCATCATGGTTTTATGTGGTCAGCATCCGGAAGACTTAGGGTTGTTGCAAGCATTAGCATTGTTTGCGGAAAGCAGTAACGTGGTGGTGTTGACAGAAAATACATCTAACCTGCATAGTGAGCGATTTAATGCCTGTATTGACCGCTCGTTAAATTCGATTGGGTCAGATAAAGAACACGACTACATGCCCGAGGTGCTCATTAGCTTTGGCGGTGCAGTAGTTTCAAAATGGATTAAATCATTCCTCCGAAGAAGTTCCTTGCAAGCGCACATCAGGGTTGGAAATGCATTCCCAGAAATGGACACCTATCAGCAATTAAGTCATTCCTTGTTATGCTCACCCCTTGCTTTTTTTCAAGCATTGAATGAACAAGGCACGCTCCAATCCACGGTGAACTATACGGGTAAATGGAAACAAATCGATTACAAGGTAAAGGACCGAATGCCTTTCTTCAAGCCCTCTCCCGAGGTGCTCACAGATTTTCATATTTATCAAGCGTTTTTTGAGCTCGTTCCCGAAGGGACCACGATACATATGGCTAATAGCTCGGTCATTCGTTATTGTCAATTATTCGACCCCATCAAAGGATGCACGTACTTTGCGAATCGAGGAACCAGTGGAATTGACGGAAGCACCAGTACCGCGGTTGGTTATGCCTCAACAGACGAAGGCCTAAACATTCTGCTCACCGGCGATGTCTCTTTTTTATATGATTCAAATGCACTTCGATTGAGGGCCCTGGCACCTAATTTAAAAATCATCCTCATTAATAATCAAGGGGGAGGGATTTTTAGAATTATTGAGGGAGCTAAAAATTCCGAGCAGTTAACCCAATACTTGGAAGCACAACATACGAGTGATGGTAAACTCGCAGAACACGCGGGATGGTCTTACCAGGTGTGTTCCTCCGTGGACTCAATTGAAGCCGTTTTGCAGGATTTTATGCACTCAACCGCGGTTAATTTCATCGAATTCAAGACCGACACCTTACAATCCCCTCAGATATTGAAAGACTTTTTTACTTTTGTTAGATGACCGAATATTTTGAAATATT
>DBCM01000151.1 GCA_002293045.1 Flavobacteriales bacterium UBA958
GGGGTTCCGTTGCTAACAAGTGCCGTAGTGGTTACAGTACATCCATGCGCATCCGTAATTTGGTAGGTGTAACTTCCTGAATTCAGGTCGCTAAAATAAAACTCGCTTTGTCCGTTGCTTGTATTTACCTGATACGGTTCTTGACCTTGTGACGGAGATATGGTAACTGATCCTTGTCCTTCAGTACATGCATTATCCACAATGGTAACAACATCCATATCGCTTGGTGTGGCAATCGCCATAGAAACTGCCGCATTTGCATTTAATCTTCCTGCACCAATCGAACCTGCATAGGCAGGGTTAAGGGCATCAATATTAACGGAACTTGCCTTAAGAATGTATTCGATTTCATCATTGTCTAAACATGGGTTAACGCTTAACATTAATGCGATGGTACCAGTTACATAAGGTGCGGCATATGAAGAACCAGAAGCAGTCGTATAAGTAGTTGGAGCATCTGAAATATTCACTTTGTAGCCAGGGGCGCTCAAATCTACCCGAGAATTGTGTTGGTGGGTGCTGTGTGGATCACCAATATACGCCTCGTGGTTGTCGAATTCACCAATGCTGGTTACGGAGAACACATGGTTATAGGAAGCGGGAAATGCGGTTGCATTCGGATCCCCACAGGTTGTTCCATTTCCTGCAGCGGCAACGATAAAGGTACCATTCGCATAGACCTCATCGATTACGTCTTGTTCGAATTGGCTATAGGAACATCCGGAAAACCAGCTGAGGTTGATTACATCGATTCCAGCATAGGTTGCGGCTAATAATTGGTTAAAGTTCATTTCATAAAAGGCAATGGAAGAATTAAAGCCAATGGAGCTTACTCCGATCTGGTTGTCTGTTTTTCCTGCTGCAATAATAGATACCGCAGTTCCATGCTCAGAGGGTAGGGTGTTGTGGTTATCGTAGTAAGTAATTTTTCCTGCGAGCTCTTCGTGAAAGGGATTTAAGTTTTCATCGCTGATTCCAACAATAATTCCCGCATTGGATTGCGTTTGATTCCACGCTTGTGGTGCTTTGATTAAATCTAGGGCGTAATCCACACCAAAGGCTGCATTGTAGTCGTTTGGAATATACAAGGTCTTGTATTCCGGTGCACGTTCTATTTCAGCGATAATTCCTGGAAAATTTTTCAGGGTGCTTTCTAAGCTCGCTGCATCACACGCACAATTGAATTCATAAACCGTTTGTAGTTTTTCATTTTTTGAATTCGACAAGGCTTGATGTACATCCATTATGCCAAGCTGATTTAATGCGTTGGCAAATGTAGGGTTTGTGGATCCAATGGTTCCGTTCTCCAACACACGTGGTGTGCTTTGTTTGTCTGAAATTCTTGCCCAAATGCGTGCGCTTTGTGCTTCTGCAGTAAAACTGCTAATTCCGATTAATCCTGTGAATAGGATGCTTAAGTTGATTTTTGCTTTCATTTTTATTTTTTTTAATTGGTTTCTGAGACAAAGATGAAGACCATTTAAAAAGGTGGGTGAAAATTCAAGCAGCGTGTTTGTTAATTACGCTATGTTACGTGGAGGGCTGTACGCAGTTTTGTGGATGATGCTACGCGTAACTACTTAGAAACGAATCATTTCTGAGCAGTTCTATACAGGAAAAAAGCAAGGATTCCAAAGAGTAAATTCGGCGTCCATACTGCAATAAGGGCCGGAAGACCAACATTCAAGGCAGCCACTGCCATGACTTTCATCGCAAAAATGTAAACAAATACAAATCCAAGTCCGATGGCAATGTTCAAACCAATTCCACCGCGTTTTTTACGCGAGGCAACAGAAACCCCGATAATGGTTAATATATAGGTGGCAAAAGGATAGGATGTTCGTTGATGCATTTCTATCTCATAATAAGGCACACGAGAAGACCCCTTTTGTTTTTCTCTACTGATCAGTCGGGCTAATTCGGGGTATGTCATGGTCTCCGCAACATTCTCGCGCTGGGCCATCTCATCCATAGAAAAGTTAAATACGGTATCCATTGTCGCTCGGTACTGTACGGTTCCAATGGGAAATCCGATCCGTTTTATATAAACATTTTTCAAGGTCCATTTATTGGTGCCGATGTGATTCATTGCCTCATTCGCCTTTAAAAAAAAGATGGGCTTACTGGAATCCCCCCACTGTTGTACTACAAAGTTGGTGACCTTACCCGCATCATTGGTATAATTTGAGAAATATACCGAGGTATTCCCAGGGTAATCCGCATGGTAATTTTCAACCATCATGACGTCACGGTAATATTTTTCTTCGAATCCCAGCCTCAGTTTATTTGCATTGGGTACAATAAAGTGGTTTAGCAGGAGTGAAAGTAACATCAAGAGGGTAGCGGCAATGAGATAAGGCCTCATAAACCGTGAAATTGGTTTTCCTGAAAACCACATTGGAATCAATTCTGTGTCTTGAGCGAGTTTTGCGGTAAACCAGATGACCGATATAAAAACAATCATGGAGGAAAACATGTTGCCATGAAACAACAGGAAACTTAAATAATACTCAAAGACAATAGCACTTACTGGGGCATGATTCGAAATAAACTCGCTTAGTTTTTCCGACACGTCGAACACCATAGCGAAAAGCATGATGATTCCCAACATGAAAAAGAAAGTACTGAGAAACTTTCGAATTATGTATTTGTCAAGAATACTGAGCATTACACGCGCCGCTTTAGCAGTGGAATTAAGTCGTTTTTCCAAGATAGGAACTCACCGCTAGCAATTTTACCTCGGGCCTCTTCCATTAAGGATAGAAAAAAAGTAAGGTTATGTAGGGTTGCAATTTGCATTCCTAAGTTTTCTTGCGCTTTGAATAAATGACGCAAGTATGCTTTGCTATATACTTGATCCGCCCAAAGTCCAGTGCTGCTATCGATCGGACTAAAATCGAGCTCCCACTTTTTATTCTTTATGTTGATGGTACCTTCTTTGGTATAGAGTAAGCCATGACGTGCATTTCTACTGGGCAATACGCAGTCGAACATGTCGATGCCAAGGCCAATGCATTCCAATAAATTCCACGGAGTTCCAACACCCATGAGATAGCGCGCCTTTTCATGAGGCAATACATCCGTTACAATGTTGGTCATTTCATATAACTCGTGTTCCGGTTCGCCAACGGATAATCCTCCAATGGCAATGCCCACATCCCCAAAATCAGACATGTATTCCGCGGACTCTATCCGTAAATCTTTATATACAGAACCTTGTACAATGGGAAATAAGGTTTGTTCATGCCCATATTTCGGAGCGGTACGGTCGAATTGATCAAAGCAACGGGTTAGCCATGCATGAGTTAGTGCCAAGGAGTTTTTGGCGTAGCCATAATCGCACGGATACGGCGTACATTCATCAAAGGCCATGATGATATCTGCCCCAATCGTTCGTTGAATGTCTATGGCGAATTCTGGAGTAAACACATGGTAACTCCCGTCCAGATGGCTTTGAAATTTTACGCCATCCTCCATGATTTTACGGGTACCAGCTAAGGAATATACTTGATAACCACCGCTGTCCGTGAGCATTGGGCGTTCCCAATTCATAAACTGGTGCAATCCTCCCGCTGCCTCTATGACTTCCATTCCTGGACGCATGTATAAATGGTAGGTGTTCCCCAAGATGATTTGTGCCTTAATGTCTTCGCGAAGTTCTTGTTGATGAATTCCTTTTACCGTAGCGGAGGTCCCAACAGGCATGAATATCGGAGTTTCTATCGTCCCGTGATCCGTGTGTAAGCGACCCAGCCTTGCTTTAGTTAAGGTATCTGTATGAAGTTTTTCGAAGTGCATAAGCGTGTTGATAAAAACACGAGTCAAAGATACAGCTATTTACGTTCTCACCCCATCTTTGCATACTTGAATTAAAAGGAATGAACCTGGAGCAACACAGTATGACGTCAATGAACCAATGGCTTTTCATGGCATTTATTGCCTTTTGGATCATACAATTTGCATACCTTCTATTCATCCACCTGCGTTTTTTACGAGTTAAACCAAAAGAAATTCCTCAAACCCTTGCCTTGCCACCGCTCAGTGTTATTGTCGCTGCACGGAATGAATCGGAGAACCTCTACGAGTTGATTCCCCTGATTCTTGGGCAAGACTATCCATCCTTTGAGGTGATTGTGGTGAATAATCAATCCATGGATGACAGTAAGTGGTTGTTAAAAGCTTATCAACGGCAATATCCTAACCTGCATGTAGTTGAATTGGAGAAAAACCACCACCTCCGTCCGGGTAAGAAATTGCCCTTAACCCTCGCAGTGCGCGCAGCAAGTTTCGATCATTTTGTGTTTACCGATGCTGATTGTCGACCTACCTCAACCCAATGGTTAGCTACCATGGCTAAGGGCTTCTCCGCTACTACGGATATTGTGTTGGGATATGGACCTTATTTTCATAAAAAAGGATTCTTGAATCGCTTAATTCGATTTGATACCGCTTGGATCGCTTTAAATTATTTTTCGTTTGCCTTAAGCGGGTTGCCTTACATGGGCGTTGGAAGAAACTTAGCCTATTCCCGAAAGGCTTTTGAGTCCGTTGGGGGATTTAAGTCGCATTATTATATTGTTTCCGGAGATGACGACCTCTTCATTCAACAAGCCGCTAAGAAGCGAAATTATACCATTTCAATGGAAGAAGAATCGTTCTGTCCTTCAGCCCCTGAAACCACCTGGAAACGGTGGGTATTTCAGAAACGTAGACATTACAGTACATCGTCCCATTACAACGTTATCAAAAAATCGTTGTTAGGAATATATCCGGTGAGCTTGTTTTTTCTGTTGGTTTCCTTTCTTTCTTTGCTCCTGACAAATACCATGGTTTGGGTGTCGTTGGGGTTGTTTTTTGGGTTAATACTCATTAAATGGATGGTGCAAGGAAGGGGATTGTTCAAATTGAAAGAAAAACGCTTGGCTTGGTTCTTTCCGTTGTGGGACTTCTTTTATGCGATATTCATACCCTTGGTGTTTTTGTTATTGAATCGAAAACCTAGAAATAAATGGTAGAATTTGAACACCTGTCGGACAAAGCGAAACAGGATTTAACGCTCGTAGAACTTGCGAAAAAAGGAAATCAAGCGGCCTTTGCTTCTCTTATGGACCGTTACCGAGATTCCATTTATTTCATGATGCTTAAAATGGTCAAGAATTCTGACGATGCGGAAGACCTTACCATCGAGGCATTTGGTAAAGCATTTAATCGAATTGATCAATACTCTCCAAGCTTTGCATTCAGTACCTGGTTATTCAAAATTGCTTCAAACAATTGCATTGATTTCATTCGAAAAAAACGCATTCAGGTACTTTCTATGGATCAAGGAATTGCCACTTCAGATGGAGGCTCCATGCGAATTGATGCAAAAGCCCAGGTGAACAATCCCGAGGAATCCATGATGCATGATCAAAAAGTGCTGCACATGCGCTTGCTCGTAAGTAAGTTAAAACCGCGGTACCGTCAATTGGTGGAAAAGCGCTATTTCGAAGAGCTTTCCTATGAGGAGATTGCAGACGAATTAGATTTACCGCTGGGAACCGTTAAAGCACAATTGTTTCGTGCACGAGATTTTCTCGCAGGAATGATGGAAAAAACCAAGGATTCGATTTAGGGATGTGGAAGCAATTCTTCAGTATTTTCCCGAATTAACCCCAATACAGCAAAAGCAGTTCAGCGACTTACGCGCCTTGTACGAACTGTGGAATAGCCAGATTAATGTGATTTCTCGAAAAGATGTAGACAACTTTTACGAAAGGCATGTACTGCATTCCCTCGGCATTGCCAAGGTGTATGCATTTCAACCGGGGTCAAGGGTATTGGATGTTGGCACTGGAGGGGGATTTCCCGGGATTCCGCTGGCCATTCTTTTTCCAGAAACCACGTTTGTGTTGGTTGACTCCATTGGAAAAAAGATCAAAGTAGTTACTGAGGTGGCAGCGGCCTTGGGCTTAACCAACGTGCAAGCACATCATTTGAGAGCGGAAGACGTAAAGGGCTCCTTTGAATTTGTCGTATCACGCGCTGTAACGGCTATGCCCGTATTTGTAGAATGGGTAAAAAACAAGATAATTAAAGGAAAGACGATCGATGGATTTCCGCATGGGATTTTATACCTAAAAGGCGGGGATTTAACCGATGAATTTAAAAATGTACCGGGCAAATTTAACGAATACCTCTTAAGTACTTATTTCACTGAAGAATTTTTTGAAACAAAAAAAGTAATTCATTGGGTGAGCTGACCCGTGATTACGTCTTGTATTTCTTCGCAATCACTCAATAAAAAGAAACTTCCGGTCACTAGAATACCCTGGGATTCACAGCGCATTATCAAGGCCCTTTGAATGGCTTCATTGACATCTGTGGTGAATTGTATCTTGGTCAGCCCTAAGGAATCTACGACCTTTTTCAGTGGCTCCCCGCGATAACTTCTCTGATTTGTAAACTCGCAAAAAATCCAATGGTCTACGTCGTGAATGAATGCAGATAAGTGATGGAGCGTCTTGTCATTGGACGCCCCGAAAATTACAATCGGTAAAGGGTTTCCCATGCCTTTCAGTGCCTTCATGGTGGTAATAAACCCATCCGCGTTGTGCGAGGCGTCATACCATAATTTTTCATAACGGCCCGAAGGGAACAAGCGTCCAATAAAGCCTGTTTGTTCAAACAAGGTGTTCCACGTTGCTACTGCATCGATTCCTTCGGTGTTAATTCCGAGGATATGCAATGCTTCCGTGGCGATGGCGGCATTCTTGCGCTGATAGGCAGGTAATGCGTTGGTAGGGTCATCGATACATGCCGTACTGCAGGTCATGGGGGCTTCAAGCATCTTGGCTTTATTGCGAAATAGTTCTAAAAGTTCTTCGCGTTCTTCGCCACACAATACAGGAACTAGTGGTTTGATGATTCCCGCTTTTTCCCCTGCAATTTCTGCTAAGCTATTTCCTAAAAAAGCTTGGTGGTCCAAGCCAATGTTTGTAATTACAGCGAGTAGGGGAGTAACTACATTGGTCGCATCTAATCTTCCGCCCATACCGGTTTCAAGCACCACATAATCACAGGATTCTCTCTTGAAATGAACCAAGGCCATAGCCAATGTGATTTCAAAAAAAGAGAGATCGAGGGCTGTTTCTCTTACCTGATTACAAAATTGAATTACTTCTGTTTCGTGAATAGCTTGGCCATTGATGCGAATTCGCTCCCGGAAATCTACGAGGTGTGGAGAGGTGAATAAACCTACTCGATACCCAGATTGCTGAAGAAAACTAGTAATGAACGCACACGTTGACCCTTTACCGTTTGTACCCGCAACATGTATAAACCGAAGCTCCTTTTCAGGATTCCCAACCTGCGTTAATATAGCCTGCGTATTTTCAAGTCCCGGTTTGTATGCACTGGCTCCTTGATGTTGATAGGAAGGGAACTGACTGAAAAGCCATAGCGTACATTCCGAATATTTATTGAGCATTCACTTTTACAGTGAGGAAACAATACGCGGGACGTCCTTCCGGATCTTTCTTGTATTTGACTTGTCGAATCACCTGTCGAATGACATCATTGATGATCGTTTGGTCCGTTGTAGTGGTTTTGCTTTTAATACACACTGCGGTAGAAACGGCGCCGTCTCCGGAAACTGTTAGTTTTAAATGGATTTTTAAATCTACATCCGTATTATACTTTGGAAGAAGCGGGTCATTGATGCGAATTCTTGATTTTCCATCGCCAAATCCATCGCCTTCTCCGTCGCCTTCTCCGCCAGTACCCTTTCCATTTCCATCGAATGGACCATTTCCACCGCCGTGGCCGCCACCATTTCCGCCATCCCCAAAGGGGTTGTTTGCTCGGTTCGGTGAACTGGAAGGATTGGTTGGATTGTTACCAACGGAATGGTTGGAGTTTCCCTGTTGTATGGGTTCATTTCCGCGGTCAGTTACCGTTCGTTCTGTTTGTTCCATCGGTTCAGTGCGCTCGTCCATGGATGGTGTACCCCCACCTTTAGCAGAGCCCCCATCAGCAATAAACAATTCCTCCAATGGAATTTCATCTAAAATCTCGTCTTGAACCATTAAATGATTTACCAAGGGCGGGTTGGAGGGTTTTAGCTTGGAAAGAAAAAGCAAGGAGCATAAACAAAGCGCTAAAATACTTGCGCTGGAGAGCATAGCACTAAGCCTTTTTTCTTTGGGAAGGCTGTCGATGTTCCAATATAAGGCGGATGTATTTGTTGTCATGGTGACTTATATCGATTTTTCTTTTAAAATGTTACATAAAACCTAACATAAAAACATACCCAATAATATATCCTAAAAAGGCCAACGGAGCAATGTGTTTAAGATACCATCCGAAACTGATTTTTTCCAAACCCATAGCCACGACTCCGGCGGCTGATCCAATGATTAAAATTGAGCCGCCTGTTCCCGCAGTGTAAGCCAATAAATGCCATGTTTCATGGTCCATTGGATAGGAAAACATACCCATGGCACCAGCGACAAGTGGAACGTTGTCAATGACGGCTGAGGCGACTCCAAGAATCCCCATAAAGAGCTGTGTTGAAATCCCTGCTTCTTGTACGCTTTGTCCTAAATTGAAAATAAAGCCAATAGATTCCAACGCGGCAACGGTAAGTAAAATTCCTAAGAAAAATAAAATGGTAGGCAATTCTACCTTTTGAAGCGATTTCATAGTTGGGCTCTGAGGAGAAAGGTCAGATTCAACTTCGGTCATTGCAAAATTCCGCTTGGTTTTTATTTCCGCGTATAGCGCGAATAAACACAACGCGAGTAACATGCCCATGTAAGGAGGTAAATGAAATACGGATTTAAGCAGCGGAACCATCAAGAACAAAGCAAGACCAAGCAACAACTCGGTTCTTCCCTCCTTTGAATCGATGGAGATGCTTCGACTTACGTTGCCTTTGAACGCGGGGAGGTAGCGAGCAATGAGAAGGGGCGTTATAATACACAATAAGGAGGGGATAAAGGTACGTAGGATGAGAGGGGTGGTACTGATCTTATGTCCTATCCACAGCATTGTTGTGGTCACATCACCAATCGGAGACCAAGCGCCACCCGCATTTGCGGCTAACACAATAAAACCCGCATACCAAATGCGGTCTTCCGGGGCATCAATAATTTTTCGGTAAATCGCAATCATCACGAGCGTAGCAGTGAGGTTATCGATTACAGCGGAAAGAAAAAATGCGAACGTGCAAAGGAGCACTAGTAAGTTCCATTTCTTCTTCGCTTTAAATAACACCTGTACGGCATCAAACCCCTTGAAATGATCAATCAATTCAACCAAGGTCATTGCCCCAATCAGAAAAACTACAATTTCGGCCGTTTTACTCAGGTGATGTTGCAGGGCGGTATTAATGAGTTCTGTTTTTTCTGCGGTATTGCCAACGAAATCAGGGACAAATCCAAGCTTCGATAATAATAATTCTGCAGAACTAGGGTCAAGCCATTGCGCAATCAAGTTCGGAAAAACAAAAATGAGTCCCCAAGAAAGTACCATCATCAAGATGGCGGGAATCATCTTGTCGATCCGATGCCAATGTTCGGTGGAGATAAATACGTATCCAATGATGAAGATGAATAGTATGTAGCCTGTCATTATGGAGCAAGTTGTGTAAGCGCAATTTCAAAGGCTGATTTTGCCAAATGTTTGGTAGATGCATTCTCTGCATGTACATTTTTCAAGGCGTTGGCAATGGTTTGTTCCGTATCGTTAAAGATCAGCATCTCGTCGATTTCTTCTAGGTCGTTGCTCATTAAATAGGCAAACACCCGTGCCATTCCGCAATTTGCAATAAAATCCGGAATTAATGCAAGGTGCTCATCGGCATATCCTGCGGTAGGTCCAAAGAAAATCTCAGGATCAGCAAAGGGAACATTCGCACCGGATGAAATGACAGAAACACCCGCGTTAATTAACCGTTCTAATTGATTTTGATTCAACATCCTACTTCCCGCACAAGGCACAAATACATCCGCTTCAAGGTCCCAGATCTGTTCATTAATTGCTTCGTACGATAGCAAGTTCGGATGCGCTAAGGCATTGCCGTTTTTGTTTAAAAACAATTCACGCACTTCCTCAAAAGAAAACCCATCAGGGTTAATTAATCCGCCAACCCGGTCGATGATCCCAACAATTTTCGCTCCTTTTTGAGCTAAATAAAAGGCGGCTGCTGAACCCACATTCCCCCAACCTTGGATAAGGATTTTTTTCCCATGCAGTGTACCTCCCCAAATGTTATAGTATTGTTCAATCGAAACGCAAACACCAAACCCTGTAATCATGTCAGCCACCAAGTATTTTTTTGATACATCCGGACTAAATAACGCGGATGAAAGCACCTGTGATACCCCTTTTTGTAACTGTCCAATGCGATGGATTTTTTGGTCGGCATTCGGTTGGAAATGTCCGTTAAATACCCCTTCTTGCGGATGCCAAACCCCATTTGCTTCGGTAATCGGGATAACTTCGTGAATCTCATCAACGTTTAAATCTCCACCGGTCCCGTAATAGGTTTTTAATAAGGGAGCAACGGCAGCAAACCAACGCTTGAGTACGCCTTCTTTTCGTGGGTCGTTGGGGTCAAAATTGATTCCTGATTTAGCTCCTCCAATGGCTGGACCAGCCACGGTGAATTTAACTTCCATGGTTTTCGCTAGCGATTCAACTTCGCGCTTGTCGAGTCCAACACGCATTCGAGTTCCGCCACCCGCCGCACCGCCGCGTAGGCTGTTAATTACTACCCATCCTTCCGCTTCTGTTTCTGCATCCTTCCATTCAAATACGATTTCAGGGCGCTTATTCTCAAATTTCTTTAGTAATTCTATCATGTGTGTTTTTGCAAGGTTCAAAAATACCTTGATATTACATGTAAAAAGCCCAAGACATGTTAATTTTCTCCAAGTTTCAATGTGAATAAACTACTTATCGGGGGTAATGCAGCGCACCGCCGCAGACATTTTCGCTCGCTCCTGTAACTGAGGCTAGGGAATTAAATGTTTGGTTTAAAAATCGAAAACCAAGGAATGCAAAGATGATCGCTTCTTTAAAATGTACGATTTCAGCGCTTGGAATAATGACTTCACCTGAATATGTCGACTTCAGCTGACTAATTAACGCAGTATTCAATGCACCCCCTCCCGTAAGGTAAGCACGCTTCAAGTCATGTTTTTCTAATACCGCGGCCAGTTGATGCGCAATATGTTCATTGATGGTGGCAATCGCTACCGCGGGTTCAATATCGGATGGGATACAGGGGTAAAATGTGGAATCTAACCATTCTGTGCCTAGCGATTTTGGACCGTCTAGCGTGTAATATGGCAACTGATTCAGGGAATAAAGCACTTCCGGATCCGCCTCGTGGGCAGAAGCAATCTCTCCGCCCGCATCGTATTCTAATCCGAGTTTCCGGGCAAAGGCATTCATGGGAAGGTTTCCTGGGCATACATCAAAGGCCAAGGTACGTTCATCCATGTTATAGCTGATGTTGGCAAAGCCTCCGATATTAATAAATGCATCCGCATGTGCTCCAAATAAGAGTTGGTCACCAATTGGAACCAAGGGTGCGCCCTGACCGCCGGCTGCTACATCCAAGGACCTAAAATCATTAATGACGGGCAATCCGCTATGGAAGGCGAGGGTAGAACCGCATCCCAATTGAACAGTATATCCGTCCTCGGGTTGGTGAAAAATGGTTTGACCATGCGAGGCGATAGCATCGATGCGAGTTTTGTCTAAGCCATATTTTTGAATGAATGCATTCACGGCATCGGCATAAAACCGACCCAATGCTTGATTAAGTTTAAAGACAGCGCGCGGGGCGAGCATTTCAATGTGTAATAAGTCCTCTTTAATGTCAGTTGGAAGTGAAACGGTTTCTGCTGCTTCCAGTGTAAATGTTAAGGAATCTTCAGGTCCTGAAAAATGAACACATGCGATGTCCAGCCCGTCTAAGGAGGTGCCAGACATGAGACCAATTAATCTTTTTTCCTGCACGTGATTCGAATTAATGAATAGAAAATAGCTTATTTTTGTAAAATTAAAAATCAAAACTACATCACATGCATTTTGAACTAACCGAAGAGCATTTAGCCGTTAAAGAAGCAGCAAGAGATTTTGCACAAAACGTACTTAAACCCGGTGTAATCGATAGAGATAATCAGCAGAGATTTCCGGCAGAAGAGATTAAGCAATTGGGTGAATTGGGCTTCATGGGAATGATGGTTGATCCAAAGTACGGGGGGTCAGGAATGGATACCTTGTCTTATGTCCTAGCCATGGAAGAAATTTCGAAAGTAGATGCGTCTACTTCGGTGTGTATGTCGGTTAATAATTCCCTGGTGTGTTGGGGTATTGAGCAATATGGAACAGAAGAGCAAAAGCAAAAATATTTAGTTCCGTTGGCCAAGGGTGAGAAAATTGGGGCCTTCTGCTTGTCAGAGCCTGAAGCGGGATCCGATGCTACGTCGCAACGCACTACAGCAATTGATCACGGTGATTATTATTTACTAAATGGAACCAAAAACTGGATTACCAACGGGTCATCGGCTTCTATTTATTTGGTCGTAGCACAAACCAACGTAGAATTAGGTCACAAAGGAATTAATGTCTTTATTCTTGAGCGAGGCATGGAAGGATTTATTGTGGGAGCGAAAGAAGATAAACTCGGAATTCGCGGAAGCGATACCCACACCTTATTGTTTAACGATGTTAAAGTACCAAAGGAAAATCGCATTGGTGAGGATGGCTTTGGATTTAAGTTTGCCATGAAAGTATTGAGTGGTGGACGGATCGGAATTGCTGCACAAGCCTTAGGTATTGCTGCGGGCGGACTCGAATTGTCTGTGGCATACTCGAAAGAACGCAAAGCCTTCGGAAAAGAAATTTACAAGCATCAAGCCATTGCCTTTAAAATTGCCGATATGGCAACGGAGGTTGAGGCAGCTCGCATGTTGGTGTACAAATCTGCGGTAGATAAAGACCAAGGAAGAAATTACGACCAATCGAGTGCTATGGCTAAATTGTATGCCTCCAAAGTAGCGATGGAACAAACCGTAGAAGCGGTACAAATCCACGGCGGCTACGGATTCGTGAAAGAATATCACGTAGAGCGCTTAATGCGTGATGCAAAAATCACCCAGATTTACGAAGGAACCTCAGAGGTACAGAAAATCGTAATTTCGCGAGGGGTGTTGAATGGGTAATTAAAGTTCTGTGTGCGGCCCTTCGATACGTCCTTCGGACACTCAGGGACCGCACCTAGTCAAGGTTGTAAAACGCCATTAAATAAGTTTTTCCATCGGAGGCAGTTGTCGCAAATTTTGCGACAACTGCCATACCATTTAACTCTTCTTTTAGGATGTTGGAAATATGTTTGCCAATGGTTTTAACATCTCTATCAAATAAAATTGCCAACTGATTTCTGTTTAACCAAACAGTTTCATTTTCCATTTTCACTTCAATCCGCTCAGTAAGGTTATCGGGGTGGTAAATGATGATCTCGTTTTTCATAGGTTTTGGTTGAATGCCCTTGAAAACGTAAAGAATAAATTTTCAGTATTGTAATCATTCTAGGTGCGTTCCCTGAGTGTCCGAAGGACGTATCGAAGGGCGCACCCCAAAGAAATATTTTTTTTAACTAAAGCGGTCCCTGAGCCTGTCGAAGGGCCGCTTTAATAAATACCCCTACATCCCCCTCACCACCTTCAAGGCCTCATCAATGTGCTGTGTGGCATTGAGTTGCGAATTAAAAATTCCGCGAACTACTCCGGTTTTATCGATGATGTAGGTAACGCGGCCTGGGAGCAAGCCCAAGAAGGATTTAGGAACGCCGAACAAGGTTCTTACTTCTTTTTTCTCGTCGGCTAAGAGGGGAAATGGCAACTTGTATTTAATCGCGAATTCCTTATGCGCTTTTGGTGCATCCGAGGATATGCCAATCACTTCGCAGCCGAGGTCTTGAAATACCGTGTATTGGTCCCTGAAGCTACAGGCTTCTTTGGTACATCCCGGTGTGTCGTCTTTGGGGTAGAAATATAAGACCACCGTTTTTTGTCCAATAAACTCCATGATGTCCACAGGGGTTCCGTCTTGGTTTTGTAAGGTGAATTCTGGGATTTTGTCGCCTATTTGTATCATGCGGTTTTGTTTAATGCGGTTTTAAATCGGTCCAGTACGCGGTTGCGTGCAAAGGTATGTTCTATAATAGGTTTCGGGTATGCTGAAGTACCATATTCGGGAACCCAATGTTTAATGTATTCAAATTTCGGATCGAATTTCTCTTGTTGCGCGGTTGGATTAAATACCCTAAAATACGGCGCAGCATCGCAACCTCCTCCAGCAGCCCATTGCCAACCGCCAACGTTGCTGGCCAATTCAAAATCTAAAAGCTTTTTAGCGAAATAGGCTTCGCCTAAGCGCCAATCGATGAGTAAATGCTTGGTTAAAAAACTGGCCGTTACCATGCGTACGCGGTTATGCATGAAGCCTGTAGCATTCAATTCGCGCATGCCTGCATCTACCAACGGATACCCCGTGGTACCCTCACACCAGTGTTTGAAATGCTCGGGGCTTTCTTCCCAAACGATGGCATCATAGGCAGGACGAAATGCACCTGTTACGGTATACGGGAAATGGTAGATGATCATTTGGTAGAATTCACGCCAAATGAGTTCGTTTAAAAAGGTTTCATTCAAGGGGAGTGCTTTCAAGGCTAAGGTTCGAATGCTGATGGTTCCAAAACGTAAA
>DBCM01000059.1 GCA_002293045.1 Flavobacteriales bacterium UBA958
GCTATTGAGCCCAATTCAGCCAAGGCGATGGCCAGAAAATCCATGGCCAAGGCCAAGGGTTGTCCATGAAAATTACCTGCAGAAACAATCTGATCCTCCTCCGGAAACAAGGTGGGATTGTCGGTAACTGCATTTAATTCGTTCTCGAATGTCGTTTTAACAAAATTCAAGGTATCTAAGGATGCGCCATGAACTTGTGGAATACAGCGAAACGAATATGGGTCTTGCACGTGGTTTTTAACCCGCGATGAATCCGTTAATAAGCTCCGCATGATGCCAGCGACCCCTATTTGTCCCGCTTGCTTGCGTAATTCATTCACATTCGCCTGAAAAGGCTCTATCCTACCGTCATAGGCTTCCAAGGACAATGCTGCAATTTTCAGTCCTTCATAAAACAGATTAATCCCAGTACTGGCCGCATACGTACCGTAGGCATTCATAAACTGCGTACCATTCAGCAAAGCTAGGCCTTCCTTGGCCTGAAGGGATATCGGTTCCAATCCGTACTTACTGCGCAGTTCAGAACCAGGCATTAACGCGCCTTGAACGCGCAATTCTCCTTCTCCGATCAGAGGAAGACAAAGATGAGCTAGAGGTGCTAAATCGCCTGAAGCACCAAGGCTCCCTTGTTCATAAACCACGGGTATTAAATCGTTATTATAAAAAAACAGCAGGCGTTCAACCGTTTGTAATTGCACCCCAGAATACCCTTTAGAAAGCGCAATCGCCTTGAGTAATAGCATGCGTTTCACCAGATGAGTAGGAACCTCTGCGCCAACGCCACAAGCATGAGATCGAATTAAATTCACTTGAAGCTGATTCAAATCTTCGGCTGAAATCACCGTATTACACAGCGATCCAAACCCTGTATTTATTCCATAATGAATTGCTCCTTCTTCCTTGAGTTTACTTTGCAAGAAAGTAAAACCTTTTTCGATGGATAAGATGGCTTGCGGACCTAGAACTACCTCGCTTGAACTGTTCAAAACCGCCTCTAACTCCTCCAGTGTTATCCACTGATTATTTACTGTAAATTGATCCATTAGGTATTGGAAAAAGTTGCGAAATCTTTCGCAAAATAGGTCAGAATACCATCAGCCCCTGCCCTGCGCATACTGAGGAGTATTTCAGAAACAATAGCTTCATAATTAATCCAGCCCTTCTCTGCTGCAGCGTAAACCATGGCGCATTCACCACTCACATTATAGGCAGTAATTGGAACAGTACTGTGTTCTTTCAGCAAGTGAATCACATCCAAGTAGGCCAAGGCGGGTTTTACCATGATAAAATCTGCCCCTTCTTCCATATCCAAGGAAGCTTCCAATAAGGCTTCTCGTTTATTTGCGGGATTCATTTGATACGTTTTTTTATCGCCTGACTTTGGTGCAGAATTCAAGGCATCTCTGAAAGGACCATAAAACGCACTCGCATATTTCGCTGAATATGCCATGATGCTAACGTCTGTAAATCCCTCTAAATCTAAGACCTCTCGAATATACCCAACGCGCCCATCCATCATATCGCTTGGACCGATGATATCGATTCCGGCTTGCGCCTGGGCGATGCTCATTTTAGCTAAAATAGGCAGCGTTTCATCGTTTAAAATCTTCCCGTCCTGTACAAACCCATCGTGACCATCAGAGGAATAGGGATCCATGGCCACATCACTCATTAAGATTGCCTCTGGAAATCGTTCTTTAATGGCACGAATCGCATGCAGATAAAAATTCTCGGCTGCGTAACTGTAGGTGGCCGTTTGATCTTTCAAATGATCTGAAACCGCTGGGAATAATACAAATTTATTTAACCCCAGAGATAGCGAGGATTCGATTTCCATTAACATCAAATCCAGGGACCACCGATAATTTCTTGGCAAGGAGGCTATTTCTTCTTTCACCTTGGTGCCGTCTGTCAAAAACATGGGATAAATCAAATGATCTACCGATAGAAAATTCTCTTGCACCATATCGCGTATGGCCGCATGTTTTCGATTTCTTCTTGGTCTATTCAGCATGGGATTACATTAACATACCCCCGCATACGTGGAGTGTTTGGCCGGTAATATATCCAGACATATCTGAAGCTAAGAAAACGGTGGCATTGGCCACATCCTCTGGCTTTCCGCCTCTTTTCAAGGGGATTGCATTTCTCCATTGCTCAACAATAGCAGGATCTAAAACTTCCGTCATTTCAGTTTCAATAAACCCAGGGGCAATGGCATTGCAACGGATATTTCTTGAGCCTAATTCGGCAGCAATGGATTTAGTAAAGCCAATTAATCCCGCTTTAGATGCTGCGTAATTTGCTTGACCCGCATTTCCTTTTACGCCAACCACTGAACTCATATTTATAATAGACCCTGAACGTGCCTTTAGCATCGGTTTAATCACCGCTTTGGTTAAATTGAAGGCTGACTTCAGGTTCGTATTGATTACCTCGTCCCATTGCTCCTCCGACATACGCATCATGAGTGTATCGCGGGTAATTCCGGCATTATTCACAAGAACGTCTACCGTTCCAAATTGTGCAACCACCTGATCAACCAGTTCGTGGGCTTGTTCGAAATTAGATGCATCGGATTTAAACCCAACAGCAACCCCTCCTTGTGCCGTTAGCTCCGCTTCCAGCGCACGTGCCTTTTCATCTGAAGAAAGGTAGGTGAAGGCAACCTTAGCCCCGTGATTAACACACGTTTGAGCAATCGACTTTCCGATGCCTCTGGAGGCGCCGGTGATAATAACAACTTTATCTTTTAATAACATAGTTCAATTTTTTCCAAAGATAATCAAAGTGTCACACATGGGAATACTTTACAAAAGTTCATACCTTTGAGATGCATGCAACACGGATTCACGTTTTGGTTTACCGGATTATCTGGCGCTGGAAAAACAACCCTATCCAAGTCCTTAGCTGAAGAATTTCTAAGGGAGGGAAAAAACGTCGTTGTTTTAGATGGAGATGAATTGAGAAGTACCCTCTCGAAAGACCTTGGATTCAGCGAAGAAGACCGAATAGAACAAAATCGTAGGGCCGCTAATATAGCCAGCATACTCAACGACCAAGGAATCCATGTGATGGCTGCGCTTATTTCACCCACGCATGAAATTCAAACCCTCATCAAAGACATCATTGGAGTTAATCGATGTTTTTTGATTCATGTGGACTGTTCAATTGAAGGCTGTCAACAACGTGATGTAAAGCAGCTTTACGCTAACCGCATTAAACAGAACGAAGGAAATTTCACGGGGATACATCAGCCATATCAAGACCCCGTTAATCCTTGGTTGAAAATAAATACAGAATTCTCAACTTTTGAACAGTGCAAGGCTGAATTGCTTCAGGCTATTCGCGCTACATTCAATCAATAATTCTATTTTTGTTGAATGAAATATTGGAATGCTAGACGATGTAAAGAACTCCTTGAAAAAGGAACTGTTCTTGCACTGGATATTCGTGAGCCGTATGAATATCAGCTTGTAAATTGTGGATTCAATAATGTTCCAATGGCAAGCTTAATCGAATTCCTTCGAGAAAAAGACCGAACCACCCCGTTGGTTTTGCTATGTCAATCTGGAAAAAGAGCTCAGGCTGCAGGAAATTTAATGGAAACCGAATTGGGTTTTTTAGAGGTAATAATTGTTGAACAAGGCCTACAGGGGTGGCAAATGGAAGTTGACCCTTCCTTAAAACTGGATTAAAATGGTTGAAATTTTACAGCACCTTTTTGCCTTAGACATATCTTGGTTCGTACAAGAATTCGGTACGGCCATATACATTGTCTTGTTTTTGGTGATTTTCATAGAAACAGGCCTAGTGGCATTTCCATTTTTACCCGGTGATTCCTTATTGTTCACCGCTGGATTGTTTTGTAAAAGTGGACAACTTGAACTCCTGCTGTTACTTCCCCTGTTGTTTATTGCCGCGGTACTTGGAGACAATGTGAATTATTGGGTTGGTAGAACCGTTGGACTCAACGTATTTACTTATTCATTTCGAGGAAAACCCCTTGTTAAAAAAGCATACCTAGACAAGACGTCCCTATTTTTTGAAAAGCACGGAACAAAGGCAATAATTATGGCTCGTTTTGTTCCCTTTGTAAGGACCTTTGCCCCCTTTGCTGCAGGAGTCGCGGCAATGAAGTATCGAACTTTCGTGTTGTTTGATCTATTGGGTGGAGCCTTGTGGATCGGTTCTATGCTCTTAGCCGGATACATCCTCGGTGAGGTAACATGGATTCGAGAACATGTCGATTTAATGGCCATTGCGATTGTATTACTTTCTGTAAGCCCCTTGTTATTTGCGTTCTTAAAAAAACGATTCGGTTCTGCCTCATGAAAAAAGCGATTCGATACCTGAAACGTGGGGGGGCCGTCCTCGGGCTCATTATCTTGTCTTATTTTGCCCTTTGCGTAATCCTTGCGTTAATTCCAGTGGAAAAAGAACACACCAAAGCCCCCAAAACAGTAACGATTTATTTTATGCAATCTGGCGTTCATACGGATTTTATTCTACCGGTGCACCACAAGATTCAACAATGGGATGCATTATTCCCCTATGAAAACAACAAAGTATACGATACAACCTTTCATTGGATAGGCATCGGCATGGGAGACAAACGTTTTTTTCTTACCACCCCCACGTTTAACGACCTGACCTTCTCCACCGCCTTTCGAGGAGCCTTTGGCTTAAGCGGCGCTGCAATACATGCCTATTATCACTACGAAATCCCTCATGATCGACCGGTAATTCGTTTGAAAATCACGGAGAACCAATATAACAGATTGTGCCGCTATATCAAGCAAACCCTGCGCTTCAATAAGGGAAAACCGATATTATTAGAATCCAAGGTAGAAGGGACAACCTTTGATTACGACCGATATTACGATGCCAAGGGAAACTACAGCGTAGTGAATACCTGTAATTCCTGGATTAATGAAGGATTAAAAGTAAGCGGACAACGCGGGTGTTATTGGACCGCATTTGCAGGCGGTATTTTCTTTCAATATGGGAAATAGACTGCTCTTTCTTTGTTTTTTAGTGATTTCATCCGTTTATGCCCAAGATCGCCTGATGATATTTGCCAATGGATACTTAGGTCCATCTAAAGATCAGATCCCACGAGACAACGGAGTGAGCACGAAACGACAAAGCTATTGGTACCAATACGATGACACTATAATCAATCGGTTCATGCCCACGAAACCCATATATATTTCTGGTCATCATCCATTGAGTACCTCTCCTCACCGGAGTAAATTTCGATTTGCATGCTCCTATGCATTTACGCGGTTAATTTGGGTTCGAAGCAGCCGTGGCTTCGGGCTAAACACCAAGCCAAATCCAGAGGGATTCTTAACCCGCTATGAAAATGGAAAAATCTGCGGTAGAAACTTTTTACAATTTGCACAGGACTCCTTGAAATCAAACCCAAGAAAAGATACCCTTGACTTTGTTTGTCATAGCATGGGTTATGCCTATGTTCTTGGATTTTTAACGCAAGTAGATACCATTTATAACCTGGGTAAAATTTTGATTATTGCCCCAGAATCCCCCGGCTTCATGGGATATGATTGGAATAAATTTCAGGAAGTATGGCAATACGGAAGTAATTTAGGTGAAAAGAAAGCAGATGTAATTTGCATGCAAGACGGCATCGCACCCCAGGGGCCTGTTAAAAACCTAGAAACCCTGACCAGCGGAAAAGGAGGACGCGTATTTGTTCCAAAACACGCAAGCAGGGGATTTGTATATAGTCATCACTTAAACT
Organism: Flavobacteriales bacterium UBA958; assembly: GCA_002293045.1. Lineage (GTDB taxonomy): Bacteria > Bacteroidota > Bacteroidia > Flavobacteriales_D > Crocinitomicaceae > UBA952. The sequence continues at coordinate 5,768 of DBCM01000059.1, forward strand.
GGTTTGATTGGTTTTACACCGTTCATCCGGGGGATTATGGATTTTTCACCCGCTAAGTAACACTTTTTTGTTAGTTTTGACCATGCAAAAAGGGATCTCTCTAAAGCCATACAACACCTTCGGAATTGATGTAAAAGCAGCGTCGTTTGCGTCATTTGACTCAATCGAGGAATTAATTATGCTACTCCCAAGTATAAAAACACAGGAAACCTTAATTTCCGGCGGCGGAAGCAACATGTTATTCACTAAAGATTTCGAAGGCCTTTTTGTTCGAAATTGCATCAAAGGAATCAAGGAAATCGAACGTACTGAAACGCATGTGGTAATTGAAGCAGGCGCTGGCGAAGTTTGGCATGACTTCGTGATGTATTGCGTAGATCGTGGTTATGGTGGACTTGAAAATTTAAGTTTAATTCCGGGTTGTGTAGGTGCGTCACCCATGCAGAATATTGGGGCATATGGTGTAGAAATAAAAGACACCTTTGCTTATCTGGATGCCGTAGAAATTTCTACGGGTGAAGTAAAGCGATTTCATCTAGCGGATTGTGCTTTTGGCTACAGGGAAAGTGTTTTTAAGCGTGAATTGAAAAATCAATATGTCATCTGTAATGTAGCGTTTACCTTATCCCTACATCCCACCATGAATACGTCGTATGGTGTAATCGAGGCCGAACTGAAGCAAATGGGAATAACAACACCTCGCATCAAAGATGTTAGCAACGCCGTTATTCGTATTCGTGAATCGAAGCTACCCGACCCAAAACAGCTCGGGAATGCAGGAAGTTTCTTCAAAAATCCGGTAGTTGCTGACGAGGTTCTTCAATCAATCCAATCAACCTATGAGGGCGTTCCCTCCTATCCCGCCGGGGAAGGTCAGGTGAAATTAGCAGCGGGTTGGTTAATCGAACAAGCGAGTTGGAAAGGAAAACGATTTGGCAATGTGGGAGTGCATGAACTCCAGGCTCTTGTGTTAGTCAATTATGGTGGCGGCACTGGAAAGGAAATTTATGAGCTTTCGCAGCGCATCATTGAAGATATCCAAGAAAAATTTGGCGTTACGTTGGAACGTGAAGTAAATATCTATTAGTCCTTTTTAAAGACCTCATCTGAAATCCCTTTGTTCACGAGATAGTTTGAAAAGGTCAACACAATGGTTCCTTTCTCATTTTCTTTATACTTCTTTTTCTTTTCGTTATTACGAATATCGGAAGCGACACTCTTTGGCATTTTGAATTTTTTAATATCTACCATAAAGGTCATTTTATTCGGTAGGCCATATTTCTTATTCAGGTTGTACTCATAATCAATAGAGACTGTGCCACTCGATTTGGTGGTTAGGACGGTTCTATAAATTAAATCCTCCGAGGTAGAGATATACACTTTCGCTAATATAATCTCACTGTTTTCGTCTGTAGGTAGTATAGAAATCAAGCGCGTTTTATGCTCATTAATTGTTTTTGCCTCTCCCAATACAGCGCTATACTTTTTTTCATTGGATAAGAATCCAGTTAAATCACTCATACCTTGTTTAGGCAGGATGGCAATTCCCTTCGATTCCACTTTAAATTTATCCTTCTGTTTAAAATAGATTGTAGCCTTTGCAATGGGTACTTTAATAAACGGGATTGCCGCTTTGATTTGAACATCGGCTTGATAATCTTCTACAAGGTCGATTTTATCAATTACCCCTTTTAGGATTTCTTCGGCAGTTTGACAAAATCCAACTACTCCTGTTAGGATAAAAACAACAAGTAATACTGATTTCATGAGGTAATGTCTTTTTTATTAAATCGAATAAGGGTGATTCCAAGCAACACCGCAATGTGTGCCACGAGAATAATTACCGATTCCCAAATGGCTGACAAAGGAAATGGATCTTCGAACACGCTGCGCCATGCCGCCATGTGGGTAGTAAACATGTAGGGTTTAATCGCATCAAAAACGGAAACATCCAAGGTACCAATGATGGTAAATAAAATGATAACTGACATCGTAGAAACAATCGGACCAACGCTATTCTTAGCAAAGGCTGAAAAGGCAAGCGACAAGGTAGCAACCGTCCATAACGCAAGAAAGGCAATGAGGAGCGCCAAGGCAAAACGCCACGCTAAATCGGCCTCCGGAATGATTAATAATCCATTGGAGTTCAACACGATTAAATCGCCGGTACCAAACATCCATTTCGCTACAAAAAGGGATAAAAATCCTAACCATACGGTCATTATCAAGGTGTAAATCGTCGCAGCAATCCATTTAGACAAAACAATCCCCGACCTAGAAATCGGTTTTGTCGCAAGCATTCGGATTGTACCTGACGCTTCTTCTCCAGAGAGTAAGTCACCCGTGACTAAGGAAATTAATAAGGGAACGTGTACGATCAACATCTGCATGATGATGAATGCAATTAGATTTCCGTTTAAAATTTTCCCATTAAAACTTAAGGTTTGTTCAAAGGAAGCCGTAACAAAACCAATGTAGGACTTCCCATCTGCTTTCATGGCAAAGAGAACAATCAGGATTAGAAGCGTTAACGCGCCAATTCCGATATAACTTCTAATTTTAGTAGCAATCTTGAGTAATTCGTTAATCGTATTTTTCCACAGCATCATTTCTCGGTCATTTTAATGAAAAAATCTTCCAAACTTCGTTTTGGAATCACCGCTTTTACGCCGCAACCTGTTTCTACAAGTCGCTGAATCAATGGCTGGCGAATGTCCTCTTCCATCTCAATATGGTAGGTGCCTTTATAGACTAAACGTGCTGTTAGCGAAGCGAAATCCCGTTGTATCGTTTCCTCAAAAACCGTTGGATTCGCTACTGAAATCTCCAAGTTCATGCTTTGTTTTTCGAGCAATTCATGCACATCACCTTCAACAATGGTTCTACCCTGGTTAATGATCACCATCCGATTTGCAATGATTTCAATTTCAGACAATTGATGCGAAGAAAGGAGTACCGTTTTCTTTTGTTCATCTCGCAAGCGAAGAATTAAATTTCGAACTTCAATAATTCCTTGGGGATCTAAGCCTGTAGTTGGTTCGTCAAGAATAATTACATCTGGATTGTGCAACAAGGTTTGAGCAATTCCCAAGCGTTGCTTCATGCCGTGTGAAAAACCGGAAACCTTATCCCCTTCCCTTCCATTCAAACCAACAAAATCAATCATTTCTTGAATTTGGCGTTTTGTAATATCCTTCCCCGAAATACGAGCAAATATTTCTAAATTACGCTGTGCAGAAAGGTATTTGTAAAAATCAGGTTTTTCAATAATACACCCAACCCGAGCTAATACTTCAGATCGGTTTTGATTTAGGGATTTACCAAAGAACTTGATCTCCCCGTCCGTTGGACGAATCAAAGAGAGTAAGCAACGAATGGTTGTACTTTTACCGGCACCGTTTGGACCTAAAAAACCAAACACGTCTCCTTCATTTACATGAAAAGAAACATCTTTCACCGCGTGAAAGGAACCAAAATTCTTCGCTAAATGGGAAACTTCAATTAGTGCCATAGGTTTTAAACAATGTAAAGGTAGAAAGGTTGAAGGAATGGCTGTGTCTTTTTAGTTACATTTGAAATAAAAATGAAATTTTTACTCTTAGTCCTCGGATTTCTTCCCTTTTTATTCAAATCACAATCTTTTGTGAATCGTACGTTTAGTCAACAGTATGATATTCAGGCTAAATCGGTCGTACAGATGGGAAATGGGTCCTATTTAGTTGTTGGAACACAGAGTTTCTCCAATGGATTTCTAAGTGTTCACGATGTAAACGGGCAATGTATACAAACACAATTTCTGAGTCAAGGTGCCCTTTCGAGTTTTTCTGAGTTTACGCAGCTCACGAAGATAAATGATACCCTGGCGCTTATTGGTGGAAAGATATCCATCGCGGTAGGACCTGCAGAAATTTGGCAAGGAATTACGATTGCAATCAATCAACAAGGACAAATTCTTTGGTCAGTAATAAGCAGTATAACCGACCCAGGAGTCGATGCTACGGTGCGGGACATTGAACGATTGAATGACAGCACGATGCTGGTACTTACATCAGGTATTGGTACCGCAAGCAATGCCTTGAGTGAAGTTGATTTCTATGGCAATGTACATTGGACCAAGGCCTACGATTTGAACGCAGATGGTTTTCAATTGAACGACCTTTGTACAAGAGATTCAAGCATTTACGCCTGTGGGCAGCAATTTGCGTTGGGAACATTCTCAGGTGTTATTTTGAAAATAGATTCCCAAGGAAATGTAATTGAAGGGAATAAATACGACCATGGATATCAGCCTGACTTTATTCAGGTAATCGCCCAACACGATGGATTAGTCCTAGCGAATCGAAGTCATGCGATGAATAGCATGGATCTCATAAAGGTTGATTACGCTGGGAATATAACGGAACAGAAAACCTTTCAAAACGGGATGGGAATGGGCATGATCGAAGAACAGGCGTCAAAGCCACTATCTGTTATCGATAGCGTAACATGTTGGTATTGGCAGGGCGGCGACTTTGGATCGTATACGAACAAAATATCAACCCCCAATTTACTGCCTATACAATCGCTGATGCACATGGGAAACATACAACGGATGATTGAACAGGACACCCTACTTTACATGCTATCGAGCGGTCCACTCTACGGGATAAAAAATCAAGTGATCACACAAAAACACTATGCGATATCTGCGGTAGATTCGATTGATCAGCTCTATACGTATTGTACATACCCGAACAACGAGACCCCTTTGAATGAGCTTGCCCCAACGAGAACAAGTTTTACGCCCTTGGTAAGTACAGGCACATCTCCAAGTCCATGGTATTATCCATTCGTTGCAAACCAACCTTGGACAAACGAACCATTCTGTGTGGAAATGTTGGGTGATTTAAGTGAAACTGATATTAATTTCGGACCAAATCCATGCAGTGAATACGTGAAAATCGAAGGGCCTGGTGAAATGGCCTATCAAATATTTGATTTGAGTGGTAAGAAAATAAAAGGCGGACGAACCACAGCAGATGGCATCATTTTGTTACATGAAATCCATACTGGCATATATTTTCTTTCAGTCGCGGGACAAACAAAGGAAATAATGATTTTCAATTAAGGACAACCGAAAAACTCTTCACTATACCAACCCACATGGGTTTCTCCGTATGTTCCTCCTCCTGCGTAATCTTGTTTTAACGTGAAATATAGCACCTTACAATACGAGTGATCCCATGAAGGATTTTTTACATACATCGCACCATACTTGTATTTATATTCAGGAATACCAACATCATTCTTTTTAATTTGCCAAGTATCATGGGTTAGCCCAATCTTATAAACACTAAGCGCTGACGGATTCTTTAGATAAGCCTTCATTTTTGCTTCCAATCCAGCATCTCTAAATTTAAAAATATAGTCTTCAGGTTTCTTTTTAGGAAGGGTTGTCTTAAGTTCAAAGGCCAACTCATCCATGAGCATAGTTAGCGTATCTATAGCCAAATTAGGATTCTTTCCAACTAATGTTGCAAACGCGGCATAATCTCTAAAGAAACTATCGAATTTCTTACTCCATTCACTTCTAGAACTTTTCGACACTGCATTTCCGATCATTTCAGTACTTACTTTCCAGTCAGATCCTATGGTAAAAGCCTTTGCATTCGCAATGTCCTCTTGATACATAGTTACCAACGCTTTTAACTGCTCACCGTACTGACCGTCTCCACTTGAAGCTAGAAGACAGGCTACCATACTGTCTCGTTTATGAGCAATTTCACCCCAAACGAATGGATTGTATTCATACTTTGTATAAAAATTCGGTAGGTTTGCGTAACGTATTTTAAATATACTGTCAAGTGACTTTAATTTTCTAAGATGTTCATTCGCTTCATTTACACTTCCCAAATAATATGCTGGCCAACGTTGATTCCAGTTGGTGAGTACGGATAAACCTGGTAAATTAGATTGAGAAAAACAATTCAGGTAATGCTTTACATATTCTTCATAAGGACGCAAATCATTATTAAACTTGGTGAAATCAACATCAGGGTATACAGAATTTGCAGCAAAATATCGAATAGCATTTGCATTATTCTTTAAATCCCAGTCTGTTGCGTTCGCATCGATAATGGCATATCCACCGTTTACGATTTGATACACACGTTTCCTAGACATATTGCCTCGGCTATCGATAACCACACAAAATGTACCTGCTTCCAAGTTATTGTTGACATCTAACGGTGCATCAGGATTGCGTTCGAAATTATACGATGAATTATCATTCGTCGTTGTTGTCCCTAATTGATTTCCCTTATTCGTATTTGATCCTTTTCCTTTAATATTTAGGTTCGCTCCGTTTACTTGAAGTTTTATCTGAGCATTACAAACACTGTAGATAAGGCAAGAAATAATAATAATTTTTGTTTTCATAGGTGTAGATTTAGATTAAAATTAACTAAAACAAAATGAAAATCAACATGTTAGATTCAAGAAAATTAAAAAACTTGATCAATTCTTATTTCGATTAACCATTCGATGAAATCCTTTGGGAAATATAAAAATCACAATTTTAATCCAAAAACCAACTTTGGGAATATATACTTCTCGCTTATTAGATACAATAGCTCTTAGAATTGAGCTTGAAACCGATGACTTTGAACGAACCATCCATTTAAATCGAGGGGGAACAGGTATCCTTTGTCCTAAAGCGTCTAATGCATATTTATCGATATCATTTTCAACAAAACCCAAATGTATTATGCCAACATGAATCCCGTCATTGGACAATTCTATACTGAGACCCTCTTGCAAGGATTTTAATGCGGCCTTAGACATGGAGTAACTTATATAATTTGGTATTCCATAAAATCCAGCCAATGATGATACATAAAAAATACTTCCTTTGGATTTTCTAAGTACCGGAATCGTTGCCTTGGAAAGAATTACAGAACCTAATAAATTGCTGTCTAATACTTCCCGAAAAATGGATAATTCAAGGTGCTCTAATGTACCAAAGGATGAAATTCCAGCATTGTTAATCACCACATCTATGCGTTCAAATTTATCTACCGCAGCAGCAATTACCTGTTCTACGTCCGAGGAAATTCGTAAATCAGCTTGGACGTAAATCGCCCTATTCAATGCAAAAGCCTGAATAATGCTTGGGTCAACAGGAAGCGGAGTATGTTTTGAATGAAAAACTACCCGGGCATTCATACCCAGTAACTGTTTTGCAATTTCTAGCCCTAAGCCTCGGCAAGAACCAGTGACAAGTGCAATTTTATTATCCCAGAATGAGCCCATCAACGAATATAAACAGGCATGATCAGACAATAAAATCGATACTTACAATTCCAAAATGGACAGTTGCGAAAAATCAAAATACAGAAATACAGTACTAAATAATTTCAGAATCATAAAGACAAGTTCCTTTGTCCTAAAGCTACCTCAACCCTAAATCTCAGTATATTTGCCCAACAATACACGTCACCATGGACAAAACATTTTGGAATGAACGCTTTGGTGAACCAGGCTTCATGTATGGGGATCAGCCCAACGATTTCCTTAAAGCACAATCCTTCTCCCTAACACCTGGGGGAAGGATTTTGTGTCTAGCAGAGGGCGAAGGAAGAAATGCGGTATATCTCGCAGCTCAAGGATTTGATGTTACCTGCGTTGATTTTTCCGAATCTGGATTAAAGAAAACGCAGCAACTAGCGAATACACATGGGGTTTCGGTTTGTACGGAATGTGCGGACCTCACTCATTATGAAATTGAACACGACGCTTGGGATGGTATCGTAATGATTTTCGGTCATTTTGACGAGGACTTGAGAGCTTCGTTGTACCAACGGATTCGTAAGGGATTGAAACGAGGAGGGACTCTACTCATGGAAGTATATTCGAAAGCGCAATTGTCGCATGGAACAGGTGGACCCAAATCCATCGAATATCTATACGACAAGCAAGAATTAGAGGCCGCTTTTTCTGATTTTAGTTCCGTTTCTATTGAAGAGCTTACTCGAGAAATTAATGAAGGGGCCTACCACCAGGGGCTATCAGCCACGATACAGGTAAAAGCGATTAAATAATTACCTCAAGGGTATAGAAAATTGGAATCTTTCCAGTTCTTGAGAATTCGTTGAATAGCTTTGGTTTCCTTTTTATCCGGATCCAAAATCCAAGAGACCGATTTATCGGTTAATGTCTTATCTGCAGGAAAATTAAAAAATACAACACCTTTTACGTTTTTAAAGGTTTGAGGAATAGAATTCAAGGCCTGTGCATACCATTTTTCTCGATTACCTCCTACCTTTAAACTTCCAAACTCCACAATGATGATGGGTTTTCCAAAGGAGGAAAACTCGTTATAATGCGGTGCAAACAGCTCATTGAAAGACCACCACTTACTCCAATATACGGAAGATCCGAAATTCAAAATGCCTGTTGCAACGATGTCCACATAAGCATCTCCTGGATAATATTCTTGATACCCTGCATAGGCGGAATGTATACTCCATACCCAAAGAATATTTTGAACCTTTAGTTCTTTAAAAATCTGATGAACATGGATCCATGCTTTATTGAAATCACCCGGATCATTGTTGTGAGGTCCCCATGGATAACGATAGGGATCATTCATCTCATGTGCAAATCGCAGATAAATGGGAGCGTTTATACGCTTGGCATCGAGGGCCCATTGTTTAATGTAATCGTCATACACCCCGTTGTATATGGCTTTAAGGGGATTGACCTCTCGCATTTCAGGGGATGCTTGATTCGGTATTTTCGCGGAGAAGTCAGAAAGCCACGGCTCCCAAGTAATTAACGGAATCGAACCTAGCGCGACAATTTCTTTCACCTCATCCGTAGGAAATTGTTCGCTTTGCTTACTTCCCCAAGCCTTATAAATCTGAATCAAATCCATACGTACCCCTAACTTTGAATCCATGTCATGGGTAGCCTTTGTAATGGAAGAATAAGTAGACCCTGAATAGCCCATTAATATTTTTTGAGGATTTTTCAATTGGTTTCGTGAAACCGAAATGGCAACGCGTTTAACGGTATCAAAATCCGAAAGTGAATCCTGGTTTGAATCGGTGGGATTTACGGATTGTGTAGAATCGCCAATGATGGCACTTTCAATTTCCTGCATGGTTGCGCTCAAGGGTCCTTGACCTTTTTTCGAAGCCAAATTAATCGCATAAAATACGAGCGTTGCGCAGGTAAAGGCGACAACTACAATGAATGTTCTTTTATACTTTTTCATGCCCTAACATAGCTTCAATCCCTTCTTCCAGTGAAAAAAGTAGGTTAAATCCAAGTTCGTTTAGTTTTGAATTATTTCCGGAGATTTCCCAAATTTCATTGGCTCTGTACGGAAGTGTTTTCGAAACCTCTAACTGACCCTTCACTTTTTCACTAAATACCTCAACCACATGAGCTAAAGATATAGGAATTCCACTTGATATATTAACACATTCGAACAGATTTGGACGATGAATGAACATTTCTATGGCGCGCATTAAATCTTGAATATAAATAAAATCGCGTTTTTGTTCACCCCCGGTCATTTCAAACACCTTGGACTCGCGGTAAGCCCGCATTAAATCTGCGAAAAAAAATCCTGGATCTTGTCCATTCCCATAGGCATTGAAAACCCGAAGAACATGCACGGCTATCCCATAATTTCTATGATAAAGCTCCAGCAGTTGTTCCGCATAACCCTTAGAAATTCCGTAGGGAGATACCGGATTTGTTTGGGTTGACTCATCTAAACAACCCGTTTGCGGACCATAGACCTCAGCCGAACTCAGGAAAATAAATTTCGGAGGTTGAGGCAGGGTAATTCCCGCCAGTAACAATTGATTTGTCAGGTGAAGATTCGCATCGATGAATGTTGGAAGTTCATGCATTGCTCGTGTTCGGCTCGTGTTGGATGCAAGGTGAATGACAACATCGGGCTGAAACGATCGAAAAATAGCCTCCAAGCGGGTTGGGTCGTTATAATCAACCTGTAAACAATATGGATGCTCAGGGCTTGCACGTTGCAAGCCAAGTACGGCATAATTTGGCAACAAATGAGTCAACAGATTTCGGCCGATAAATCCATTGGCGCCTGTAAGCAGAATCTTTAACCCGCCCATGACAATTGTTTAAGCTCCGCTTCCTGACCGTATTGAATAATTTGATCTTTTGTAAGCACACGTTTTGTTTCGTGCCAAGTTTTATACCACGCAATGGTGTGCTCAACGGTTTCCTTTAATTCCCAAATGGGCTGCCAATGCAACATTTTATTGGCCTTCGAGCAATCCAACATTAGTAAGTGTGCCTCATGCACTTGATTTGGATCGGTATTGTTTTTAGTAGAAATCTCCGACCAACACGCCGTGGAAAGGGACACTAATTGCTCCACACTGCAATTGCTATGAATCGATGGACCAAAATTCCATCCTTCATCCACCTTATTCTTCTTTAATAAATTCATCCCCAAGAGCAGGTAACCGCTTAAGGGTTCCAGCACATGTTGCCATGGGCGCGTTGCTAATGGATTTCTAATTTCCACTGGGGTTTGTTGCTCCACAGATTTAATGAGGTCGGGCACAATGCGATTTGCACTGAAATCTCCCCCGCCAATTACATTTCCAGCACGGGCTGAAGCTACTTTCATCCCATTTTTCGAATTACAAAATGAGCTTCTATAAGACTGGGTTAAGACCTCTGCACACCCTTTGGAAGAACTATACATGTCGTGACCACCAAAGGGATCATTCTCTCTGTAGCCCCAGATCCATTCCTTATTCTCATAACATTTATCACTGGTTACCACAACCACAGCACTTACGCCAGCGAGTCGAGACGCTTCCAGGACGTGAAGGGTACCCATGACGTTGGTTTGGTATGTTTCAATCGGTGAATGATATGAATCAATGACTAAGGCTTGTGCTGCCAAATGAAAAACAATATCTGGCTTTACTTGTGTCATGATTTGCACGGTCTGTTCCAAATTTCTGATGTCTGCAAAAAACGTTTTGTAGCCAGGAGATAGCATATCAAAATGCGCTTGATTTGCAGCGTTCTCCAATGAGAATCCAACTACTTCGGCACCAAGCAGGGTTAGCCATTCTCCGAGCCAAGAACCTTTGAACCCAGTATTCCCAGTGATCAGCACGCGTTTTCCCTTATAAATCCCTTCAAAATAATTCATACTACCAGATTTTCCATGGTGCATTTCCAGCATCCCATAAGTCATTAAGTTGTTTGTGATCGCGCATGGAGTCCATAGGCTTCCAAAATCCATGATGTTTAAAGCCTGTTAATTGATTCTGTTCTGCCAATTGCTCGAGTGGTTCACGTTCCCATATGGTTTCATCATCGCTGATATACGACAACACTTCGGGTTGACAAACAAAGAAACCGCCATTGATCCAGCCTCCATCTCCCAAGGGTTTTTCTACAAAAGAGCTTATGCCCTGATCGTCGTTTGAAAGCCCTACCCCTCCGAATCTGCCTTCCGGTTGTACAATGGTCATGGTGCACAAGCGATTCATTTTTTGATGTAAGGCCACTGATGCATTGATGTCTACATTTCCAACTCCGTCACCATACGTTAAAAGGAAAGGTTCGTCACCAATGTAATCCTTAGCTCTTAAAATTCTCCCACCGGTCATTGAATTCAGGCCCGTATCAATTAGGGTTACCTTCCATGGCTCCGCCTTAGATTGGTGGTATTGGACAGCATTTGTTGAAAAATCAATCGTTACATCGCTTTGATGCAGGTAGTAATTAGAAAAATACTCCTTAATTGCATAGCCTTTATACCCCAATAAGATTACAAAATCATTGAAGCCATGTGCGCTGTAGATTTTCATAATGTGCCATAAAATGGGGTATGCGCCAACTGAAATCAAGGGTTTGGGTTTATTCACTGATTCTTCGCTAATGCGAGTACCAAAGCCACCTGCTAGAATTAAAACTTTCATCTGATGTTATTAAGTTAGGTAATTATTTACTTCATCCCACGCATCGGTGTGTTGCACCTTTGACGACCTTAAGATAAGTATAATTGCTGAAATGTGTTGTAAACAAGCGATAATCGAAAAACTCAACATACCCAAGGTTTGTTGCTGTATCTCGAAATTCAATTTTGATTCCCTTGAATGTTGCAGCACGAAGAAATGATAACCAATAGAGAAAACGAGCAACGCGAGATAAATCAATAAAGGCCAAAAGAAAATGGATATTTTGGAATTGCCGCGTTTAGCGGTTGGTAAGTACGGAATTTTCTTATTAATTAAAGTCAAATAGAAAGCATAGGTAAACACTGGCCACGAAGCAAATTTCATTAACATCCCTCTCCAATAAACACCTTTCTCTGATTGGTAATCAACCAAGAAACGTTGGGATAACAGGTAAATTAAGAAAGCAAACACCGCAAACGGCATGGCGCGTATCAAAAACTCTGAAAACGACATGTTCAATGCCGACCAACCAAACAAGAAATACAGGATTGGGACCAATAGAAAAAACAGCGTTCTGATGCCCACCAGGTAAAAGGTACCAATGGTCCAATATCGAAATTTAGCCGACAAACTCAGGTGCTTGAATACCTTTGGATACTCATCGAAGAGCACCTCAAACAAGCCCCTTGCCCATTTGAGCTGTTGCTTTGAAAAACTATCAAAATCCTCGGGAACCAGGCCTCTATTGACAATTATGGGATGGTAAATAGACTTCCAACCGGCGGCATGGATGCGCAGCGAGGTTAATAAGTCTTCCGCTAATCCCTGTGCGTGTCCACCAATTTGCTCCAACGCAGAACGACGAAATACACAATTAGCCCCAATCGCTATGGACTTATTATTACTTCCATAGTAACGCTGTGTGGGACCATAAAAAAGGTAGGTCTGTTCGGCTGCTGCTTTGGCTACAGGAGATCGATATTGATTGTAATAGCCTTGACTCACTTGCACAAAACCAATTTCCTTGTTAGTGAAAAATCCGACAACCTCGTTTAAGAACGACGGAAAAACAATGTGGTCGGGGTCTAGAATAAAAATAATTTCCTCCGTTGTCAGTTTCAATGCTTCATTAATTTTTCCTGCTTTAGCTCCTTGAATCTCCGAAAAATCAAAATGCTGAAACCCAAATTGATTCGATAATTCCTTGTAGGCAGGGTCATTCGTTCCATCCAAGAAATAAATGGTGCACGGATATTCCAACTTACTTAAGGCACGAAACGTTGTTTCAAACATAGATAACGGTTCACCGGGTGCTGCGGTAGTAAAAATAGCTACGCTGAAAATGCCTGCAGAAGGGGGATCAACTGGAGACGGTTTAACGCGGGCAAGTTGGTACCAATTAAGCACGATCCGAAAAATCCCGGACCATAAAAAGAGACTAATGATGTAAAAAAAAATACGATTAGTAACATGCAAGGACCTAAACCACCAATCAAACAGACTAAACACACTAATAAAACCTCCAAAAATACAGGTGAGCAAGAGAAACTCAAACCAATTGGATGAGGATTTAGCCTTTACTTTATTCCAAAAAGAGGGATGAAATAAGCTCAATATTACAAGCGTTTGGAAAGTGAAAAAAGCATGTATTGAGCTCTATTGAATACCGTATTTCGAAATTCGTAACTAACCTTTAACTCAAGCGACCGACTCGGATAGTACATGGCATTAACCTTAACATCTGTTGGGATAAAATACGTGTCATAGGAAGACAATCCGATTTCATCATTCGTTAAATAAAGAACGGGTTCTTTAGAAATCCCCAAACCTATAGTGCTTGTACAATTTAATTTAAACGATACGTTCGGCGAATAGCCTACATCTGCTATTAAACCGACAACACGCATTTGATTGGGCGTAAACCAACTTGTGAAAACTCCCTCAATATTGTTTAAATCTCCGCCAGCTATAATTTGGTCGTAGCTTAATACCGCACTGTAAAGAATTTGATTGCTATTGGCATACCCCAGAAAGCCTCCAATGCGTGGTTTAATTCGGGTACGCATTAAATACGGACTTAAAACCCAGCTGTAAAGGTTCAATTGGGAAGATTGACTGTTCGCTAATTTACTGTAGGTGCCATTCCATTCTATGGATAGACCAGAAGATTTATTAATGCGAAAACTGTGCATCAATTGATCCATTAAGAGCACGGATCCGATACTGGCACGTGTTAAGTCGTAGGTCTTGCGTTCAATCTTTAGTTCATTAACAAGGTTATCATTCACCTGTGTTCGAATCCCCAAGAGGCATGTCGGTTTAAAATCGTTCGTTCCAAAACCAACCACTCCAAGCCCCACATTGATGCTCGTATTGATTGGGCTGATTGAAAACGAATTCTGGACATTGATTCTAGTTTGCACCCTGGATAGGTTACTTAAATAATAAGAATTACCAAATCCAATTTGATAATTCAATGCCTTGGACTTTCCTTGCCGAAAAACAAAACTATGACCAATCAAGGCAAGGGGTTGATTATCGGCATTAAAAAAAGCTTCTTGTTTCACTACAGGTGCCGCTAAGGAATCACAAATTCGCAATAAATTTTTCTTAGACTCACCGATTTGAGATTTCTCCTCCACTTGAATGGATGATAGTACTCGGTTTGTAGCGCCGTAGGCTCCAGACCAAATTAAAATCTCAGCGATCTTTAATTGCCCATTGTTATATAATGCATCGGAAGCTGGAACTTCCTTAAGAATTTTCAATGCATCATGTAGCTTACCTTCTTCCACGAGAAATTTGGAATATTCTAGATTGAACCAAGCAAACTTAAACCCAAACCTGGCTGCTTGTTTGTAACAATACGAGGCTTTCCAACGTGTTGATGGGGATTTTGAATACTTCGTGCCCGCTTTCCAGAATTTCCAATACGCACCTTCGTCATAGCATAACCCTTTCGACTTTGGCAATTTATTCGATAACTCTAATTCAGCTAGAAAATTGTCCAAGCAGGTTTGGCTTAGAAACGGTGTTGGAGCAAGCAATAACCCAAACAAAATCACGTAAATAAATCCTCCCTTCATCATTACAATAAAAGTAAGGAAAAGCGTGCATTAATGGTTATTTAATGACCGAAAATCTTGCAGTTCGGTAATTTGACGCATCTACAATAAAGTAAGTACCTGACACCAAAGAACGCACAGAAATTTGATTAATTCCCTCCGTTAAATTCAATTGCTCAACAGTGTTACCGAGCATATCGACAATAGAGACACTTATTCCACCGAGTTCTGCTACGATGGTTAATTCATTTGCAGTTGGATTAGGGTACACACTCGTGAAGTTATTTTCCACATCATTTAGCCCTGCACCGCCACCTCCGCCGCTGCCTTGCTCTTGCGAATAGTGGTAATAGTTTGTCTTAATTAATGACCAATTTGCTCCTGTCCCTCCAAAAGGCTCGTAAAATTCAGCAATATCAATTTTGCTGTTGTATTCAAAATCATTCGGAACAATTAAATCTTGAAATAAAGGGGTATCATAACTATTGGCTAATTTGTATTGAGGATTCCAGTTATTTCCTTGTTTCATGAACGATTCGTATGAGGTTAGATCATTGTTCACATTATACACCATATCCTCCTTGAAAAATTCATCCCAAGAAGAACCATTCGCATTGTATGTTAATGATTGTGTAGGATTTCCTGCCGCATCATTGGTGTACACCATTTTGTTCATGCCTTGCCACGCACCATTATTCCATGAATAAAACGTTTGCTCAACCGGACTCCCATTGGCATCATACATGTATGTTTGTTTGGCAATGCTGTCAAAGGTATTTCCATTATTCACCGTGTTTAAATTTACGGCATACATCGCCAGTCCATTCGTGTACGCATAGACTGTTTTCCCCATGAGTACCCAACTCCCTGACTGATCAGCGAACATGTATTCTTCAATTACATCGCCATTCGCATCTCTTGCAAAGTCCGTTTTGGAGGAATTCCAATACGTTTGTGCATTCACATCGTACCATAAGTTTGTGTAGCTTGAAATATACCCTTGAGCATTGTAATTAATGAGTGTTTTTACGTTCGGAGTAAGAACACCATTAATAACTCCTAAAAACTCCTGCTCAATTAAATCTCCGCTCCCATTGTACATATAATTTACTTGATCTTGTAAGGCAAACGTACCCGTTGACCCGTTGAATTGAAAATTTTGTGTATTAGTATGTTGATTGGATGCATTGTAGATGTAACCCTGTTTATTCGATCCTGGTGAATTAACGCTATCCAACTGATGTAAGGTGGTTTGAGCAAAAATTAAACTAGATAGCATCAAAGAGGGGTAAAGTAGTAGTTTTTTCATTGGAAACAATTTTATTCTAACAAAAGTATTAAAATTCTAGTGAAAATAAAAACACACGACCTATTTTCCAATGCACATTTACTATGTGATAATATGTTCCTATTATTCACAGGCTTTTAATGAATATTTAGCGCCTTATTTGCAAATCAACAAAAAAAAAGTACTTTTGCCGTGGAGAGTTGGCAGAGTGGTCGATTGCGGCGGTCTTGAAAACCGTTGAACCGCGAGGTTCCGGGGGTTCGAATCCCTCACTCTCCGCCAAAACAATTAAAAAGCTAGCCGAAAGGCTGGCTTTTTTGCTTTTAAAACGGTGGAAAAGCTTGCTTTTACATCGGGAAA
>DBCM01000079.1:0-124 GCA_002293045.1 Flavobacteriales bacterium UBA958
CCTTACATTAATGGTTTGCTGGAAATAATCGCCTGGATAAAATTGATCCTTTTCGTTGAATAAGGTGCTTTCAATGCGCAGGGCAGTATGCTCTAAGATGCCAGAAACCCCATATCCACGGTTC
>DBCM01000079.1:227-401 GCA_002293045.1 Flavobacteriales bacterium UBA958
ACACATGACAATAATTCGTGATTCCACACCCGTAAGTCGAGATACCGAGTCAATGGCGCGTTTATCTTTTATAATGGTATTGCAAAACTGCTTCCACACGGTATAGTTTGACCACGCATAAACAGAGCCGGTGTTAAAGGTGGCCTTTTCGTTTACCTCCTTCATGGCGCGAAT
>DBCM01000079.1:498-12344 GCA_002293045.1 Flavobacteriales bacterium UBA958
TCGTGCTGATACGCTTCAGATATCACTTTCGCATTGTGCGGGTAAAAGCGTGACAGAACACCCAACCGTTGAAACATGATGTATTCGTCTCTTGCAAGCGTGGCACTGTCTTTTTTCGATTCATTGCCGTATTGGCTTGCGATATCCTCGTAATACCGGTTGTTGATATCTACATCGCCGGCATCATTGGTCCACTTGAACTTCACCGCTAAGGCAGTCAAGATTAAAAACGCTGCAACACCGGCAAGAATATGTAATGCGGTTAGGTAGGTGTATTTAAGCCATTTTCTCCAACCAGATTTCTTGACAGAGGTATTTGTTTTTTCAGACATTATTGCAAAATTAGGTAAATCCAATCCAATTAAAAAATTCCGTTATTTTTGGCTTCTATGAAATCAATGATCAAGTCGGTATTAGCCCTCAGTGTTTTTCTCATCGTTCTATATTCCTGCGCTCCGGCGCGCTATGTGAAGCCCTTGGATAAAGGCCAACACGCACTGCAGGTCAATTTAGGTGGACCGATTGCAAAAGTTCCTGGAATTGGGGTGATTCCGATGCCGTTAACTACCGTTGGGTATGGCTATGGGTTGAAAGAGCATCTGACACTTTTTGGAAACCTACATACGACTTCTTTGCTTTTTGGTGTTGGACAAGTGGATCTTGGTGCAGCGTATCGATGCTGGTCGCGAAAAAATATGGGGATTACCCTTCAGCCGACATTGAATGTAGCGGTGGATTTTTATACCGGTGCGAATCGGTTTTGGCCCCAATTGGATGCGAATTATTATTGGGATTATGCGGAATGGCGAACCAAAGCCAAGAATGGTAAAGGATTTCAAAAAATCAGAAGTGTTTATGCGGGCTTAAGTAACTGGTTTGATCCGTATTTAACCGAATCACAAGGCAGGACCAATGAACAGGTTTGGATTCCCAGCATTCAAATCGGTCACTTGTGGCAGAAAAATAACTGGGTCTATCAGTTCGAGGCGAAATTCCTAGCGCCCATCTATTCGAATGAAGACATTGTGGTGAATTATCCGAGCGCTTTCGGGAATCAAGGGGCCTTGGGAGCTTATTTTTCCATTTACTATAAACTAAAATAAGATGAATTATATTTTCGTACTTGGGGTGATTGTACTTGTTTCGCTTAGCGCGTGTAGAAAACGCTTGGATTCGTTTTTGTTTAACCAGTCGGCGCTAACCTCGTATCAATTGGATAATTATACGGGTGAGCTTTCGATTACTGTAGGGGATGAATTCGCTGTGCCCGATTTCATAATTCATCACCTTGAATGGACCTTACAAGAAGCAGGTAAATCTACCCAAGTACATGCGATTTATGTAGGCGACATATCACGCATTGCGATAGACACAGTGCTGCTGTATTGTCATGGAAATAAAGACCATATGGATTTCTATTGGCCACGTCAGAAACTCTATGCGAACATCGGTCAACTCGGAAGATTTGGTGTCTTGATGTTTGATTATCCCGGTTTCGGAATGAGTGAAGGAAAGCCTACGGAAGTTAACATGTATGCGTCCACGGAATTGGCATTAACTTGGCTGAAAAGTCAGGGATTAACGAACGATCGCTTAGTGATGATGGGGTTTTCGCTTGGAAGCGCGGCTGTATGTGAGGTCGCGGGAAATCCAAGCCGCTTTTCTATGAATCCAGGTAAGATCATATTAGAAGCTCCCTTTGCTTCGGCAGAAATTTTAATTCAAGATGGGGGATTGTTAAGTATGCCGGGGAGTTTTCTAGTAGACTTAAAGATTGATAATGCGACCGAAATCAAAAAAGTAAATGTGCCCTTATTATGGATACATGGATTGGATGATTCCTTTTTAACGGTAGCGCATCACGGTCAATTGGTTTATGATAATAAATCAGGAGCGAAAGAGAAAGAACTGGTTCCCGGCGGTGGACATGAGACAACGCCCACAGCCATGGGGTATACCAATTATATCAATCGAATGCTGCAGTTTATTACGCAGTAATTAAAGTCCGTTAGCCGCTTTTCTTAGCTTCAGGTTAAGGTAAAGTTCGTTATACTTTTCAAGGTCTTTCTTGTCGCGATTGGATAAATCCATCAAGGTCATGGTTTGAAGGATGGTATCAGCCTCTGTGGTATTTCTGGTAATGAAATAGGCCTCCAACAAATTGTAGTAAAGGGCAATCGTTACGTCTTTATCGATACGGGCCTTTTTATCATCAATGTTTGATTCTAGCAAGGCATTTTTCCAACTGCTCACCGCTTCATTAAGTTTTACCAATCCTTGCTCTTCGCTTGTTCCAAATAACTTGAATCCAAGGAGCGCATTGTTGTACGCGGTCTTGATGTCATCGTGGGATTCATTTTTTGATTTCACCCAGTAAATCTCTGTCTTGCGGTCCGTTTTCTCAAACCCAATGCGGTCGTTTACCAAATGATTAATTGCCGTTAGGTTGTCTTGCAGAATTTTGTCTTCCATGGTTTTAAGCATGGCCGAAATATCTGTAGACGGACTGGTTTTCGTTGCAGGACCTTTGTAGGTTTTGAACTCCGTGAATTCCGCAGGAGATGCCGCATAAATTTCTACATTGGATGCGTTCGTGACGCGGAAACTCATGGGATGACGGTACGTGAACTCGATGTGGTAATAGGTGACATCCGTGGTGGTGCTTACATTGTTTACACGAGATACTTCCTTTTTTACTTCTGAAACCACCCGTGGTGCCGTCGATTCAAACCCTTGTAAGGTAACCGTATAAATCATGGCATTATTGCTTCCTTTTTCAAACCCGTCAATGTGCAAATAGGTAGAAGCTAATGAATTATAGTCATACGCTGTTTTAAGAGCAGGGGCGGAAACTGTTCTCCGGTATGGTTGTGGAACGTAATCTTTCACCGGACGATTATTTTCGTTCAATACTTTGCTTTCGATGATTTTAGAGGCAGTAGATTTTTCATTCCAAGCTTTCATTTCTCGCTCATATTTCTCATCTGCGGCTTTTTGCTTGTTCGGTAATTCAGCCATTTCACGTTGATAATCCGCTTCAGCGAGCGCTTTATCTGCTTCGTATTGAGCGAGTAATTTTTGGTTTTCAGCCTCGTAGGATGCCGTCACATACGATAAGTAATTTGTAGGTTTCGGGGTAACTGGATTTGAAGGTAATTTAATGTAAGTAAAAGTGATTTCTTCTCCTTTAACGGATTGGGAAAAACTTATTCCAACCAAAAATGTTGCGACGACCAAGACTAATCTTTTCATGGGGTTAATTTTTTGGCAAAGGTACGTCCTTTGGTTCGATTCAAGGTAAAAACCTCCTTTTCGTTTGCGTCAAGAACTTTTCTGTAGCAATCTTGTTTAACAAATAAAATAAAAGATGAAACAAAACAGATTTCATGAGGCGTCACCAACCATTGACATCACCATTGATGAAATGGGTGATGAGCACGTGAGCACCTCCGTAGATACACCGTTAAGAGCGGACGCGTTTGAATTAAGTGATGAGGAAAAAATTGATCAAATTACCCATCACTTTGGACAAATTATGGATATTCTTGGGTTAGATCGCACGGACGATAGTTTGCAAGGTACACCACGTCGCGTAGCGAAAATGTATGTTAAGGAAATTTTTAGCGGCTTGAATCCAGCGAATTTTCCTGATATTAAGTTATTTGACAATAAATACAAATACCAACAGATGTTGGTAGAGAAAAACATTCTGTTTTACTCTAATTGTGAGCATCATTTTGTGCCCATCATCGGCAAGGCCCATGTGGCGTATATTTCCTCGGGAAAAGTGATTGGTCTGTCCAAGATCAACCGCATCGTGCAACATTTCGCGAAACGTCCGCAGGTTCAAGAACGGTTGACGGTACAAATTGCAGATGCCTTGAGAAAAGCCCTTGAAACGGATGATGTAGCGGTAGTAATCGATGCAACGCATTTGTGCGTTTCTTCTCGAGGGGTTAAGGATGTGAACAGCAGCACCGTTACTTCTCATTTTTCTGGACAATTCAACGAGGAAGCACGTAAAACGGAGTTTTTGAAGTACATCGAGTTGTAGGGATTATAACAGATCGCTGGTGCTATGCTCTTGTTCTTAACGTTCTAGATGCCAGTCACAATGATTCTTTTTGGGTCACGCTGAAAAAAAGAGTAATTCTTGTTCCTCTTAGCGATCTTACTTATCCTGTAATAGCTTTGACGGTTAAGATGTTATTTTGTTTTAAATTCATCTTAAGAGCATCATGAAGTAAAATTGAAATCTTTTGTTAATTTTATTATAAATACCTATTTCCATGAAACATCTTATCCATTCGTTTTTCTTGGTCATTTGCTTTGGTAGTTTTTCAATTGCTCAGGATACGTTTTCCATTGTAGCGGCAGACTCTTCCACTCGGGAAGTTGGAAGTGCAGGGGCCTCATGTGTCAATTTATTTGACTACGGCATTACAGATCCTAGTTTTTTAGGTGATTTAGTGCCGAATTTAGGTTCGATAAATACCCAAGCGGCCTATTTGTTAGCCAATCAAAACAATGCCCGTGCGCGAATGCTTGCAGGGGACTCACCTGCAGAGATTGTCAATTGGCTTGCTGCGAATGATGCGCAATCAAACCCGCAAGTTCGACAATATGGAATCGTTGGTTTTAATGGCACAACAATCAGTGCTGCAGGGTTTACCGGTACGAATTGTATGGACTATAAAAACCATATAACGGGTAACATTAACGGTATTTATTATTCGATTCAAGGCAATATTGTATTGGGACAAGACATTCTATACTCTATGGAATTTATGTTTCGAAATGCCAGTGGTGATTTATCATGTCGACTCATGGCTGCGCTGCAGGGTGCCAATGTGGTTGGAGCAGATACACGATGTTTGGTTTTTGGAACTTCCTCCCTGTTCGCCTTTCTTAAAGTGAGCCAGCCCACCGATGCCTATAATAATCCCTCTTTTAAAATAGGGGTTCAAACGGTTGGCGGAACAAACATTGAGCCTATCGATTCCCTTCAATCTCTTTTTAATGCTCAAAAAATCTGTGGGAATGCCGGCATATCCTCATCCGCCGATATTAACCCATTTGTTATTTATCCCAACCCTTCGCATGGTAAATTCACCCTTAACTTAGCTGCCGAATCCGGATTAATGTGGGTTGTCGATATGTTGGGGAGGGTGGTGTTAACATCAAACATCCAGTCTGGAGTGACTTCTTTTTCCATGGATAAACCGGGTATGTATGTGGTCACTGTTTCAACAAACGGAGGCACCTGGGTACAGAAGATAGTGGTGGATGCGCATTGAGGTGGCGATAAACCATCACGTTAATTGGCGAAAATCATAGGCTTTCTTGCGATTTCTTTGCCATCCAACATCAGCGAGTAATAATAAATTCCTGTTTTTCCGTAACCGTGCTGATAAAATACTTCGTTGATTCCAAGATTTAAATCAATATTCAATTGTTCAACAAGTTTACCGTTTAAATCCGTAATTTGAATGAACGCATTTTTATAGGCTATTGGCGTGTTTACCGCCACACCAATGATGGTTACCTCATCAAAAGGATTCGGTCTATTTTGTAGAAGATCTAAAGGTTTTAACTCCTCATCGGCTATTTCATCAACGGATATTTGACTGTGTTGAATGATAAGCTCCTTGGAAAATAGACTTTCCAATTGATGTTCATCGACTGCCGCTACACTGACGTAATAGACGTTGGAAGTTGGGGGATATATCGTATCGTAATATCCTGTCATCGTATACACTGAATCCCAATCGTTGCTTGTGGATCGGATTCCTACTCGGTAATTCGTGTATTGGGATTCTTGGGTAATATGAATAATTATTCCCGGACCAGGTATTGTATTAGCAACCGTGAAATCGGGTTTGTTGGGTCCGATAGCCGCGACGGTTGCCCCAACGCCATTGATACAAGCATTTCGCGCTAAATAGTTAAAATCAACAAAAAAACTATCGATTATCCCGTCTACATCGGTATCTAATCCGACAATATCTGTTGCCGTATGTTGCCGGTCCGTATATCCGGGTATATTCGATGCATCGCCGTGTTCATTGGCTGAGGTAAATCGACTTGAAGCAAATCCATTTTGACGAAAAGGAATGTGGTCTCCACCTCTTCCCGCTCTATCCTCACTTGACATAATCGTAATGAGCATGGGAACATTAACTATAGGTTGCAGTTCTTCTTTGTATTGTAATTTAATAAAACGAGCGAGTTGCTTATGTACAGAATTAAATCCGCCGTAAGAAAAGATACGTACTTGAGTTGAATCAACATCATTAAAACTAGGACAGGGGGGAGGAGATGAGGTTTGTCCGCAAATTACGCCCCCAATGACATCATTATTAAGAACAGCTTTTATTGGAACATCAAATTGATTGCAATAATCAGCGAAAGCATCAGCGCCGTAAAGACCCTGCTCTTCACCAATCGTCAGCATAAATACGAGCGTGTTTTTAAACGCACATTTACTCATTACCCGTGCAAGTTCAAGAACCAAGGCAGTTCCTGATGCATTGTCCTCAATCCCTTGTGCTTGACAAAGCGTATCACATTCGTTTTCACACCGACTATCCATATGGCCCTCAATTATGATTACTTGATGATTTGAGGTATCGGTCCCCGGAAGCACAGCAAGTACATTTCTATGTTGCATCACGCCACAAATGGTCCTTTCAAATTGAAAATAGGAGGGGAGTAGTCGATTTTCAGACGCTACACTAATATGTTGAAACTTATCATAGGCCCAACGTCGTGCCGCACCAATTCCAAAGGTTGTTGAAAGTGTGTCGGAAGCGGTATTGCGATTTTGAAATGTTGCCAGCTTGAAGATGTAAGATTTTAGAGAATCTGCGTTGACATGTTGTTGAATGAAAGAAATGATCTGTTCATGATTGGTTATCGCATTTGCCGAGGAATAAAACATAGGGTTATAATTCCCCTTTACGACTTGCTCTGCAACAGAGGAAGTGAATGCCGAATTCGTTTGAGCGCAGGCTGAAGATAAGCGACTCATCGAAAGCAGATTAATGAAAAAAAGTATCGCTACAGGAATTATGAATTTTGGCGCTCGTATCATTAATTTTTGGTCAAGTGTGAGCATTAAAATTAACAATAAAATGAACAGTAATCCAATGGTTGGTTTCTTAATTCAGGAGGCTTGTCTGCTCTGATATATGAACTTGTTGTTTTCTTTTGATTCTTTTCTTTGAATAATTTGGTGCGACCTTTAAACTGAGTTATAAAGTTAAGATTAAGCGTTTCGTGATAGAAACAAAAAAACCGTGAGAAATTTCTCACGGTTTTTTTTAATATATTAACGGGGCAGATTATTTTGGATCAAGCACCCAAATATCTCCGTCTGTATCAATCATCTCCATTCGGTCTTTTTCGTATGTAGTAACAGTAAAGATTTCAACTTCACCGTCAATAATTACCGTAAGTTTCTCATCTAATACCGTATATGTTAACGGTTCGGTAAATGACTCCGTTAAAAACGTATACGTAAACGTACCGGTACCGGTTAACTTGTCTACTTTCGTGAATTTAAACGAATAACTTTCACTTACTTCTGGCGCTACGCCACCGATGGTGACTACCTTCCATTCGCCGTCAAGTCGACGATTAATTTTTGCATCCTTGGAACAAGAAGAGACAACAGCAATAATTGCCACAAGAAGCACTAACAATCCTTTTTTCATAATAATGTATTTAAAATTTAATCAAAGTTAGTGATAAATTCCAAATCAAGATGTTCATAGACAAATTAAACGAGGAAATTAATGATTTTTGTAAAGCACAGGATTTTCATGATGCTATAGAGAATTTGGTATTTTAGTAGCCTTTTTTTAACAATTTTGCTACATAGCTGTCCATTTCATCTGTAAAGGTGGCACCAATACGATTTGATAAGCTGTGATGTGATGCTTCGAACAAAATCTTGTAGCCGTTTTCCCAAGGAGTTATAATGACTACTGAGGTTACTGTGGAGATGGTATATTCCGGTCTAGAAATTAATTTACAGTGCGAAGGAGAATTAATCCATCCTTGCACAGCGGCTTCTGCGAGATAGTCAAAATTTCCACCTCTAATTTGTTCCACCTGCGCCTTTATATTTGGCGAATCACCTTTACTACGTAAATTAAAAAGGCATTCTGTATTACAATAGTAACCTACACTATCAGAGTGAACACTTTTACCTGAAAAGGCATTTCCAGTTGTGATTCTTCGGCTGAAAGAGCGCATGAGTCCGCGTTCAAAGATCGTTGCCTTCGGTACATTGATTTGAGTCCTATAGGAATTGATTTTCTCCCAAATCATCAAGTCGAGTAATTCAGATTGAATCGTATCTTGAGCCATGGCAAAGCAAGGGGCACAAACTAGCATAAAACATAAAACTTTCATGGGCTAATTTTTTATTTATTTCGGGTGTTGTTGCAATGTATCAAGTAAGGAATTCAGCTCCTGTTCTGTAAAGGTTCCAGAAACCCACGCTGCACGTTCTTTTGGTGGTAAGGAGAGGATGTAAATCGCCAAAGCGCGTTGTTGGATATTTATATCATCTTCTATGGTAGAATCAGGTGCCGTCCATTGAACGGATGAATCTTCTAAATTTAAAGGGGCAGGACCGGAGTGCCTTGCACAGGATGAAAATAAAACGAACGCAGTAAAAACGCTGAGCACGGAACGGAAAAAGGTCATGGCTAGGGTAGTTTAGGGTTTTTCAAAGGATTTAAGTACAATGGGTTCTTTTGGAATGGTAAATTTTCCTCGTTCGATGAAAAACACCTCCGCAAATTCTTTCTTTTGTTCGGGAGTCCAACACTCGGCTTCCTCGGCAAAGGCGTCTAGGGATTTGGAAATAGAGACATAATCCGTGGTATCGGCCTCAATGGTTTTCTGTGAATAAGCGCAAGTGCTACACAAGACAAGGGCGATAAAGAGATTTTTTTTCATTTTTTGGAGCTTAGAGGTTTGATAATACGAAAGACCAGATTCGTTACATGGTTGAAAATGCTGTAACCAAACATTGCTTGTTCGTTCAATATGTGAATCTTAAGGCTCTTTCGTGATGATGATAACCAAAGTTGTAAGTATAGGCATGCTATGGCTGGTAGCGAGTTGCGGCATTTCTAAGCCCACTATCCCGGATCATATGACGGAATTGGAACAGCACAAGCAAGAAGCCGATAAGAAACGTACCGACGTGCAAAGCGATTTTGAGATTATGAAAGGTTGGACCGAAGAGGAAAGACAGTACTTCATCGACCATTTCGTGTATAAAAGCATTGAAATAAGAAATGATACCTTGATTTTTGTGAAGTAAGTAAATGAATCAGAGTATGTAAAAATTATTGAATTTCCCGCCCCTTTTTGTAGGATTTAGATAGGTTCGAGCTAATCAAAACATCGAAATTATTTGGAGAGTTCAATCTTTAACTTCTTCCCTTTCACTTTTTCATGGCGAATTGTTGCAAGAAGCGATTTGACATGGTCTCTTTTCACAGCCGCATAAGACGCAAAATCAAGCACCGTAATCAAGCCAATTTCTTCTTTTAATAGATTTCCTTTTTGACCTAAAAATCCTACAATGTCGATTTTATTGATTTTGTCTTTTTTTCCTCCACTGAAATACAAGGTCACAAAAGGACTTTCAACGGGATGGGGAAGGTTTGTTGGTAAGATGAATGCTGATCTTGGAACTTCCAAATAATCAGGGGTGTTTTCGTCTATGTTGAGCAATAAATAGGAAGAACCATTCGATTTCATGCGTGCCGTACGACCGTTTCGATGAATAAATGCTTCTTCGCTATGGGGAAACTGAAAATGAACCACGTGTTGAATTTCAGGAATGTCCAAACCGCGTGAACCTAAATCGGTACAAATCAAGGTGTGAAAGCTGCCATTTCGAAACTGAATTAACGCTCGTTCACGCTCGTCTTGTTCCATTCCTCCGTGGTAAATATTCGAGTCGTAACCCTTGTCGAGCAACTGATTACGAACCGATTCAGTAGCTTCTCTGAAATTGCAAAACACAATCGTTAATTCTCCATTGAACGAACAGAGTAAATCAAAAAGCTTTTCAAATTTATTGCTATTTCGAACTGGATAATTCCAATATGTAATCGCTGGAGTTTCTGAATTTTCTAAATAATTTATGATTTCAGGATTGCGAAACGCTAAATAATTGGGGAATTCTTTGTGTTCCGTGGCGGAAACCAACGTTGTAAAAACCAAGGCATGTAATTCTTGATAAATGAATTTAATTTGATCTTCAAAACCAAATTCCAAACTTTTATCATATTCATCCACAACGAATTGCGTGACGTGTGATAAATCCAGGGTATTTCTACCAATGTGGTCGCAAATTCTTCCAGGTGTACCAATAAGCAACGCTGGAGCTTCTTTTAAGCTTTTCTTTTCCACCGTGATCGAGTGACCGCCATAGCAAGTCAATACTTTAAAATTCGTTTTCATGGCACGAAAAACACCTTCAATTTGAATGGCTAATTCTCTTGATGGCGCTACAATCACCGCCTGAATTTCTTTTGAGCTTGAATCGAGTTTCAAGAATAAAGGCAACAAAAAGGCGAACGTTTTTCCGGTACCCGTTTGTGAAAGAATCATAAGGTTGCGCGCAGTTTCGCTTCTACTTAGGGTTTCTTGCTGTAAGGCATTTAGTTCTAAAAATCCAATATTGGAGAGAATGGAAGATACCTGTTGTTTTGAACTCATGCTGCAAAGATAGGGGGAGTTACAGAATAATACGGTTGGATTTCCAACGTGATTCCAGAAGGGGTAAATTCCTGCTTCGCTAACGCTTCGCAGGACGATAAAAGACCAGCTTCGCTTAAGCTTCGAAGGATGATAAAAAGTTCTGCTTCGTTTTGCAAACTTCGCAGGGCGGAGGTGGGCGCAAATCAGTGGATTTCGAACTCGTTCCTCGATGGAATGGATAGTTTGAATGCGGTGTTTGGGGGGAGGTAGAGCTTTAAAAAATCATTCCAATTGATTAGATAACATATTCAAAAGTAATGGCTACACACTGAACAGCTAAAACTCGCAATCTTTCCATTCATTTATTAACGGTTAAGACCACGTATCGGATGGGTTCATAAAAGTAAAAATTGTCGACAAAAAGTTGGTTTGATAATTGATTCCCAACATACATTCCAGTAAACCGTAAGCTTAATAGCAAGGCATTGTGTGAGACTGAATTTTTCCATAGTGTTACAATCTTTTCTGCTCGTTCTTCATCTGTTTTTAAATCCGGAAAACTACAGATGTTTTCTCCAATACAAATGAATTTTTTATCATAGATATAATTTACACGGTCATCAAACGATTCGAATGTTTTTGGAAAACTGGAGGGAATTCGTTGTGTATGATCCAAGGGGACCGTGGAAGTTTCGATCATATAATTGAGCATTTGGTCATTCGCTTTTTTAGCCTTGGGTTCAAAGGCGAAAGGTGTAATGCCATAGGATGCTCGATATTCATTTATTTTATTCATAACACGTTGATTTAATGTCTGTGCTTGAATAACAGATGAACTTATCAGGCTGAAGATTAAAAGTTTCATAATGGGCAGTTTGGAAAGATAAAACGATGAACTAGGAAGCCTTTTCAATGACAAATCGCGTGATTTTTTTCACACGTGTTTCGTCTTCCAGAAGCCAAAACCAGGTCACACTTTCATGAGTAGATTCAGTACGAACCAATAATCCATAATCGAACCCTTGTTCCAAAATCTGTACTTTCATTACGCCATCACTTAATAGGCTCACATCAACCGGTAAGGTACTCACCCAGTGGTTATCGACGTAATAAGA
>DBCM01000141.1:0-3493 GCA_002293045.1 Flavobacteriales bacterium UBA958
GATACAGGGGCGTTGGTACATGTACTTCCAACAATAGTTACATCGCAAAGTGATTCTGACACATATTCATTTACTGCTTGGGCCGAGGCGGTGATGGTGTCATTGGCAGCAAGGGCAGGGGATATGCTTGTTAAACTCCAAGTACCAGAATTTACCGTAGTTGTTCCTATTTGAACACTGTTTTTAAACACTCGAATCGTTGTTCCATTTCCTTCGCTTGAAGTTCCACTTACGCTGGTTGAACCTGAATTAATCGGCGCATTAATTTGTGGACAAAGAGACCGTTCAGTACAGTTTTGTGTATTTGGCGAACAAAATCCTTGATAATTAATAATTGTTTGGAAACATGCGGCAAGGTTTGGGCAATTACCAACCCCACCAACATCTGAGGCAGAGTTCGGTTGACAAACAGTAGATGCTTGAGCAGCCATGTTATCCACGATTACATAACGCATTAGGGTGGAAGAACTGATACCAAAATGTGAGGCTAGATCTGCGAAAACAACGTAAAAATCAAGAAAATAATCAGGGTCGCTGCAATTGGTGGAGCCTGCTATCGATTTTTGATAATGTGTTGTTCCTGGATAAGAGATGACTGGGCTGCAATTGGGTACCGTACTACTAACATCGTAAACAAAGACTCCAAAATGTGTGGCAAGTACGATTTCAATTTCAAACCCCGGATTGTCAAGCGTATAATTTGGATCAGCAAAACTACCCGTATTTCCGAATAAGCCGTCGGTATCGATCAAAATAGAATAACTCTTGGCATTTGGCGCGATTCCTCCCAGTCTAAGTCTGAACAACCAATTGCCCGCGGGACTTAAATATTTTTGGGCGGGATCCCTATCGCCTTGATCCACAAAGTCGGTAAATCCACAATTCGGACCATTGTTGATATCGCCAATCGGTTCTGTTCCGGGGAAAATTAGGGAAGTAAAAGGGATTTCACTCTCAATTTGGTCATCCGTAACAAATCCTGTGTTGGATTGGGAAACATAGCCATCAGCATTGGGGTCAAGAATGGCAGTCCCTGCACCGGTTGCCGGCTGAACAATCATACCCGGAGTTTGCCCAACAACCGTATTAAAAAAGGCTATGGAGATTACAAAAGTCAGAAAAAGAATATGGGAAAAAAATCTCATGTTTTGAGTATATGTTAAACAAGGGAGCGAAAATACGAAATTTATTATTTAACCGAAAGAGCTTAGGGTTAAAATCCTTGCTATAATATTCGATTTTTTTTACTTTAAAGCATTGAAATACAATGATATATTTGAAGTCGTTAAAGAATGAATGTCTTAATTAACTAGGGTATTAATCCAAAACTTATCCCATAAAAAAAGCACCTCGAAAGGTGCTTTTTACTATTTTTTTTATCGTGATTATTTAACCTTCTTAACGATAAATTCAGTTCGTCTGTTTTTTGCATGTTCTTCTTCTGGACAAGGTGAAACTACTTTGCCTTCGCAAGGGCAATTTACTTTTAGTTTAGCTTCTCCATAACCAATACCTGAAATACGAGTTGGGGTAGTAATTCGGGTACGAATGTAATCAGCGGATGCTTTTGCGCGATTATCAGACAATTTCTTATTCGCATCCTTCGCTCCACGGCAATCGGTATGAGATCCTAATTCAATAATCATATTCGGGTATTCATTCATGATGCTAACAATTTTATCCAATTGAATAGCGGCATCTTCCCGAATTTCATACTTTCCGTAGTCAAAATATATATCTCCTAACTGCATGAGTTTAGAAAGATCTACACCAACCTCTACCTTGCCAATGCTTAAATCAATTAAGTCGTTAATGCTAACTGAACCAGTGATGGTTGGTGCATAGCTAAAGTCTATTAATTTGGTTGCATAGTCTTTCTTCTCTAACTTGATTTCGAATTTCTGGGTTTGCCCATATTTTAAATCTTGGAAAGCTTTGGTAAAACTGCCATTGACGTCGGAGTTTGTGATTAATATTTCCTTTCCAGAGCTTAAGTCTTTCAAGGTAACTTTTACGCCTTGAAGCGTATTTTTAGTTTTGGTGTCGGTTACAATACCGGTGTAGGTAACATTAGGTCGATTTTCAAGAGCGACATTTTGTTTAACCTTAGGGGTATTAAAATCTGTATTCAGATTAAACTGTTCGTTTTTGTGGTTTTCTTTCTGAACCTCTACCGTGTACGTTTGATCCGGCTCGAGATTCACATTGTATCCGCCTTTCTCGTCGGTTGTCAGCGTCGCTACAATTTCACCAGATTGATTTTTGATGTTTAAGGTAGCCTCACGCAAGGTATCGTTCGTGTTTAGGTCTGTAACGATCCCTGACATGATCACTTTAAAGACGATAGGACGAAGTTGCGTGAAGTTGTACATGTTATCGTTGTTTTTCTCGCGGTTCGAACTTACAAAGCCTTTCATATCCTCGTGATAAACGATCGCAATATCGTCGGAGGCACTGTTAATGGGGGCTTCCAGATTCATTGGATTAAATACATCTTTTCCGTTTTTCAGTTCCGTAACAAATAGATCGTATCCACCCATTCCTTTCAATCCATTTGAAGCGAAGAATAATTGTCCTTCTGGACTAAACCATGGAAAGAATTCATTGCCAGAAGTATTTACTTTTGGACCAAGATTTAGGGGCTCTCCGATATTTCCCTTAGCGTCTAATGCCGCAACATATAAGTCTGTCCCGCCTTGTCCACCTGGCGCTTCAGACGCAAAAACAATGAATTCACCGTCCTTTGAAACAGTTGGATGCCCAACAGAATACGCGGGATTGTTGATGTTACATGGGGTAACCTTACTCCATTTGCCTTCAGGGCTCACTGCTGCGGTAAATAACATGAGTTCTCTTTTCTGAGTTGTCGCGCTTTTCTTTTTGGAGTTTCTGGTAAAAAATACCCTTTTTCCATCAGGAGTAAAGCTTAGAGGACCTTCATTAAATTTACTATTCGATGTGCGTTGAAATTTACCTATCTTATTCGATTTTGCATCGACAGTGAAGTAGTTAAAGAAATGTTGTTCATTTCCGTTTACGCGTTTTACGATTCCCCATTCTTTGCTTGTGACCAGAATTAAGGCATTGTTTCCAGCATTTTTATAAACGCCAATTTCTGCATTGTCGGAATTGAATGCTGCAGGAGTTAATGAAAAATACGGACTATTCTCCTGCGAAAACGCGAACGCAGCAAGAGAAAGTGAACAAAAAAGTGTCAGTTGTTTAACCATGGTTACAGAGCTTAAAAGTATCTTGGGGATTTAACGTCAGTCTTCTTGTAGTTGAAGTCATAGGACATCAATACTTCAAAGGTTCCATTGTTGTAATTTCTTAGGGGAGTCAAACCGTATTCACTCGCAAGACCCAATCTGAATTGTCGAGTAATTTGATATTGAACAAATCCACCAGCGGCTGCATTCCAACGGTTCATGGCGCCAATCCACAGTTTATCATTGAAAATGCCAGCAAGCGAAAGGTCCATGCTCATCGGTGC
>DBCM01000141.1:3571-4002 GCA_002293045.1 Flavobacteriales bacterium UBA958
CCTCCAACGATTCCAAAATAATGACGTTGTTCACGATAGGTAGTTGAGTTTGTGCTTTCCATCAAACGAGGTGAGCTTAGGCCTAGGAAAAAATGTTCGTCGTGATAATACACACCAAAACCTACGTTCGGATTAAGTTGATTTTGAACATTCGCAAATGCAGGATCATCTGCTTGAACGTTTTGGTCAATTTTGTCGACATTCAACATATTCACCCCACCTTTCAATCCCATAGCTAAGCGCGCAGTTTTGCCGAGTTTGAAGGTGTAAGAGAAATCAGCATATACCATAGTCTGTCGCACAGGTCCAATCATATCGTTGACAGCCGTTAAGCCTAAACCTACAGAACGATAATTTAGGGGCGTATGAACGCTTAAGGTAGTGGAGCGCGGAGCACCATCAAATCCAACCCATTGTTCGCGATGAATCGC
>DBCM01000121.1 GCA_002293045.1 Flavobacteriales bacterium UBA958
CGAAAGCCTTTCCAATGGGCACCTTCAATTTTTAATAAGGTTTGACCCAATCGATGTTCATGGCTTACTGAAAATTTGATGGCTGGGGACTGCTCAATCAATGGGACCTTGGTTTTGTCCGTAATGTTGTTCCTACTCAATGCCAAGGTCAGCGGGTAAAAACCAGGCCGGATTAGGGCGATTGAATCACCTATTTTTGGAGAAAATTCCTGCAATATGTCAGTGGCTCCGTTTCCATGGGTTTCGTCGAGGTACACCCAATCGTTGTGGTTTTTAATGAAAATCGAGGTACCGTTGAGGGGCGATGCAACGCTCTGTAGGAACAGATTTGCCACCGCACCACCGCTAACAGCAACCGGACCAACATTACCTCCTTGAGCGCTGGCGCTTACTTTGAAATAGTAATTGTCGCTCAATACGGATTTTACCGCAGAACTGGAGATGCTCGTACTCTGATTAAAAACGATGGGAGCGACGTTGTAGTATATATTTTCTACGGTCCATTTGTAGGTTGCACCCGGCGTTAACGCAGGGAATCCAAGCCCGTTGATTTGGTTTCCTGTGATGCTGATCGTATTTCCAACCTGTTGGTAGCATGTGCCGTTAAGGCGGTACAAACGAACATTATATCCTTTGATATTATTATGCTTTATCCATGTGAAGGTGGGCGTGGTAGTGCTAATGGTTGGTATGCTGTTCGTTGATCCGGGAGTTATGATTTCAGGCACCGCTCGAACCCAACCTCTCGTGGTAGGGTAGGTACTGGTCGCTTTCCATTTTCCAGCTTGGAATTTTAGTGCAATGGAATAATTCAAATGCTGCGCGACGTTGCTCCCCCAATTTTGTTGGAATGTTTTTATGGTATAATTGGCAACGTTAAGGCTTATGGCGGGACTAACATTTTTAACTACCGATACATGCCCAGCTGAAGTTGGATCTGCGCGCATGAACGTAATCATGTCCTCGGGTTTTGGGGCAGATGTTGTAAGTCCATTGGTCATTTGCCGCAATCCTTTTCGGTTTCCTGTAACATCAAAGTAATCCTTGCCGTTGCCCCCTTGGATATTGATTCGGTACCGCGTAAAGTAGTAACGAGCAGGTAATTCCACGCATTGCCACCCGTAAGTCCACCCGCTTTGGCTATTTATCAACGTACTTAATTTATTGTAAATTCCGTTTTCGCACCCACCGTTTTTATAAACAGGTACGTTGTTAACTGCACCTAATTTGGTTCCGAAGGGATCTACGCCAGCGGGTACTCCCGAACAATTTAAGGGCAAAGGATTCGGTTTTGGAATGGTGGTAAATTGGCGCTTGAAACAGGCCAAAGGGAGGTGGTTTGTCGTAAAAGCGGTCACACGCCAGCTGTACAAGGTTTTGTAGAGAAGAGGTATGGTTACTACCAACTTTACGTGGCTCGCAGAATTCGGTGCGTTAACGGTATTAATGAGGTTTCCGTTTATGGTCACGGCAACTTCGGTATTGTTTGCATTGCTGATTTTCCAAAGCTCAACTTTGTAATAGGCGATACCCTTTCCTTCCTCGTGTTGCCACTCCAAAATCGGAAGGTTATCCACCCATTCGGCTTTGTGCATAGGATTAGAATTTACTTTTAAATGGTTACAATTTTGACAATTGCTCAGGTTTGGGGCCATTCCTGTTCCCACCAAGTGCAAAATAAATGGGTTTTCATCCAGGTCATTGGTCGTAAAATAAAGAGTTCCATTCGTTAGGCCAATAATACTTGGCGTAAATTGCACAGTGGTATTGATCGATGCTCCGGGGGCCAATGTACCTGCAATGGAGCTTCCAAAAGAGAACATGACACTCGAACTTTGGGGATTGGACAATAGGAGGTTTGCAAGGCCAATGTTTTTGATGGTAATCGGAAGGGTGAGCGTGCTGCCAGCCGTACACCCTCCAAAATTCAATACCGCTCCGTTGGAAAAATCCGAAGAATTGTATATGACTTGGATTTCTGGGGTTGCAGCAAAGGGATTAATTCCATAACCGTTCAATATCCAAGACTGCGGACTGTTTGGATCGTTCGATTGCAGTTGAAGAGACCCCGATAACGGTCCTCCCGCTGTAGGGGTAAAAGTAAAATGAAGGTATTGACCGCTGCCGGATGCAAGGCTAATGGGTAGGGCAGAAGGAACCCACGCAAAGGAGGAGCCAGAAATTTGCACTCCGCTAACGGTTA
Organism: Flavobacteriales bacterium UBA958; assembly: GCA_002293045.1. Lineage (GTDB taxonomy): Bacteria > Bacteroidota > Bacteroidia > Flavobacteriales_D > Crocinitomicaceae > UBA952. The sequence goes on from DBCM01000121.1 coordinate 2,204, forward strand.
AAGTGCCCAGTCCGTTGTTGAACAAATAAACCGAATCCGTTAAGGAAGTTCCCAACAAGGTGCTGTCGACGTTAATGGTCCCTGAGGCGGGAATACTTTGTCCCAGGTGTTGCAGTTGCAGCTGAGATGCAACGCCGATTCCACTTAGATTGATGGGGTAACTGGCTTCGTTCCAATCGTTGGATGTGAAGGTTATTTGGTCGCTTAAATTCCCCGAAGCGGTGGGTGCGAAGGCTACATTTAGGAAAACGGTATCCAATGGAGCAACGGTTAGGCTTGGATTGTTCAAGATTTGCCAGTGGACTCCGTTGGTGAGATTAAATGAATTCATGGTCAAGTTACCCGTTCCTTGGTTTGAGATTTGAAAGGTTTTTGTAACACTATTTCCAATTCCCACGGTACCGAACGATGAAGTAGAATTCATGGATTGGTTGGTGTTTTGTACCGAAACTGCAATGTCGGGAATGACTGGACAATAGGAAATGCGTTTTACCAAAATGCCGTTGGGACCAGATACGCTCAAAGCACTGATTTCACGTTGGGTGAAACGGATTTTTTTGAACGGAGTTGATGCCGAAATGATCAGCCGACCATTGTCCGCATTTCCTGAATAAGCTTTGATGGTTTTCGAACTGTTGACAAAATAGGTCCCTCCTACAGTACCACTCGGAACACCGGGTTGGTAAGTGTAAGTTACCCCTTGTGTAAGCAGCTGTCCATTGGATAATTTTGGATAAATCCGTTGAATTTGTTCTTCTCCGTCAACGTTGTTGTTGATGGCCCCAAAATCCAACATAACCCCGTACACTTCGCCCGTAAACGTGATTTCCACCACGACAGAATCCAAGTTCACATTGTTGTCTTTTCCCACCCACAGCGAGTTGGTGCCGTAAGGGTAAAAATTAGGCCCGTTTCCCGAAGTTTTCTGAACGAATACATTGAACGGCATATTGAAGGTTGCCATTGAATAGGTGTAGCTGCTGACATTGGAAGACACGGTGCCCAATTGGGAGTTGGTCAGGGTAAAGGTGCTTCCTCCACACGGAAGTTGACCGAAGGAATTTGCGGCATAACCTAGGAACAGAAGGGCAATAAATCGTTGCATTATTTATCGTATGTTAAAGGGAATTGTGTGAAAATTAGAATCCTTTCCAAAAACCAAGTAATAGTTTCCTGGCAAAAGACCAACAAGGTCAACTGCGGTAATGGTCGTTCCATTTTCCCAAGAATTCGAATAGTGCTGTACAGGTGTCTTTACTCCATTCGCAGCGATAACATAAAAATTATCCAACGGAATGTTGTGTGTCTGTAGTTTTATCAGTTCTGCACTTGGGTTCGGGTATAACCCTAAAACAATACCTTTTGCTGCATCTTCTAATCCTACATAAAATCGGCTACAAGGTCCTGCTAGGGCTTGCGGAAACGCACCATGCCCATTGGCTTGGGTGTTGGTTAAGGTTAATGAATTATTTCCAAGGTTACTTACGTAGGATTTGACACATGATGAGGACGCGTTAATTTCATTTATGGTGCTCACATTGTACCAATCGCCTTGCACCCGTTGAGGCGTAATGTCTACCAAGATGAATCCACGTTTTGTTAATTCAACGTATTTGATATTTGGGTTTTGTAGCGTAATAAGGTTGGATAAATTAATAGGGGACCCGGGTGAGGTTACACTGGGGGTAACCATTTCAACCCCAACCGGGGTATTTCCATCTTTAAGATCCACCGCCCAGCTCGTGTGGATGTCTCCTGTAAGCACTACCATATTGTCTATGTTGTTCGTGCTCAAATGGTCGAATAACTTCTGGCGCTCTGCGGGATACCCATCCCAAGAATCTGTATTTATTGGCGTGCCGAAAATTTCTACTGCACCTATCATCACTTGATTACCAATGATTTTCCACGGTTGAGTGGTGGTGCTTAGCTCGTTTTTAAACCATTGGAATTGCGTTGGACCAAGTATCGTACGTGTGGAATCGTTGAATACAGGATCGTTTGTACCCACTTGCTGGTCTCTTCCCTCTAAACGGGTATCGAGCATGATGATTTTTGCTAAATCACCGAGCTCAAAGGTTCTGAAAATTTCTTGATTGCCCGGCGCTTTTGGGCGAATCGGAATCCATTCGAAATACGCTTTTTTGCCAGCCGACATTCGCTGTGGCCATGGACCTTCATTCGCTTGATGGTTGTCGGCTCCACCTGGGTAGGAATCGTTGGCGGTTTCATGGTCATCCCAAATACAAATCCATGGAAAATTTTGGTGTAATTTCCGCAAGGCATAATCCAAGCGGTATGAATTATATCGCAGGCGGTAGTCGTTTAATTCCGTGATTTCTTCTGCGGGTTGCCATGTTCGATCGACATTGGCATTCGGAGAAAACCCCTGACTTTCATATTCATAAATGTAATCCCCAAGCATAAGAACTGCGTCCACATCATTTCGGTTTGCAATGGCCTCGTAGGCGTTGAAATAACCAGACTCTAAACTCGCACATGACACCACTGCTAATCGCATGTTATCTACCGCACCAAGGGGAAGTGTTTTCGTTCTACCGACTAGACTATAGGAACCATTATGTTCAAATTCATAGTAGTAAAAGGTATTGGGATTGAGTCCTGTAATATCGATTTTCACCGTGAAGTCAATCGTTGAATCCGTGCTGAAAGTTCCATTAGCTACCACATTGTTGAATTGATCATCCGTCGCCACGTGATAAGTTCCTGTTAGGGTTTGTCCAAAGTCTGTAGGTGTAATTCGCGTCCAAATAATCACTCGATCACTTAATGGATCACCTGAGGCCACGCCGTGATAAAAGGGAGCGATGCACTCTGGAGCAGTGAGGCTATTTTGCCCAAAAGCAGCAGTCAACATGGCACTAATGACCAACAAATAAAAGTAGAAGAAAGGCTTCATATGCGTTGAATTTTAATACAATAGTAAGCGATTTTCGTTAGTATTATATGAACTCTATATCAATGATTTGCTAAAATTATTGAGCAACCCCGATACTTAATTGGAGGTTGTTCGTTGGGATACTTGAACACCCTTACTGGACTAAAAGCGCTTGATGCTTGAACATCCCGCCCTGGAAATCTATATCGATGCGACCCAGAAATAGTCCTGCCCAGCCAGTTTGGTTGATCAAGACGGGTTTCTTGCTGGCATTTTCCATGATTAATGGGTGTTCCATAAAGGTATGAGTATGGCCTCCAAGAATCAAATGAATATTTGCGGTCTGCGCCGCCAATACCTTGTCAGAAATTGGCGTACTCGAATAGTCGAATCCCAAATGCGATAGACAAACTACCAAATCACAGCCTAAATCACTCAGCTTTTGGGCCATCTCGTTAGCACGCGCTATGGGGTCTATGTAATTCATTCCGGCATAACACGAAGCAGGAGAGAGGCCGTCTAAATTTACTCCAATACCGAAAAATCCAATTTTTACCCCTCCACGTTTCAGGATGTGGTAAGGAAGCGTTTGGTTCGCTAAGGTTGTATGTTTAAAGTCGTAATTACTGCACACAAAAGGAAAATTCGCAAACCGTTGCGCGTTTTTGAATCCTTCCATTCCGATATCAAAATCATGATTCCCCATGGTCGCTACGTCGTATTGCATGGCCGACATTAACTTCATCTCTAAAACTCCGTGATATCGGTTAAAATATGGTGTACCCTGGAAAATATCTCCCGAATCTACTAAAATCACATGTTCTTCTTCCCTTCGTATTTGTTCAATTAAGGCCGAGCGTTTTGCTACACCCCCCATGCCTGGGTATTTTGCATGATTAACCGGGAAGGGATCAATGTTCGAATGAGTATCGTTCGTATGCAGAATGGTAAGTTTTTTTCCCTTGCGCTGCGCTGATGGGCGAAGCTCAAAGGAACTCGTTAGGGCCCCTAAGCTCGTTAATCCAGCCAATCCTACAAACGTTCTACGATTCATGGGATAAAGCGTTTTTCTGAATTATTAATGAGCGTCCCCTGCCGTTTAACGGCTTCGATAAACACGTCACGAAGGTTCTTCGGCTTGAGTTGGTATGATTCAGGCGTTAAGAAAAAGGTCATTTTATCGCCGCCTTGCGCCAAATAATCTGAGGTGATTACCCAAAAATGCGTGTGCGTTTCATTTAACCCTTCAATGGTAAGTGTTCCTTTTTCAAATCGAGCGTTCGCGAGTGGAACTCCTTTAGGCTGATTTTTCATGAATGTTTCCATGGCCTCAATCCGCGAAATCGGTAAACGTACCCACGCTACCGCATTATCGAATGGCATCAGCTTGAATAGATCACCAACGGTAATTGGACCCTTGTTTAGGCTCGCACGCAATCCACCGGCATTTAATATACAAATCACAGGTTCCGACAAGCGAACGGCTTGGGTTTCTTGCGAAAGCAGGGCATCAGTGGCCCAATTCATGAGGTTTGAACTGGGAAATACGACCTCGAAACTGGTGTCGGCCTTGCCGATGATTTCACCCATTTGAAGGGCTAATGAATCTCGGTAGGGGACAATGAATTGCTCGATATTTTGCGCTGGATTCACACTCGAATCAACCCGCATGTTTTTTGAATTCGATGAAACGTGTGCTTGGTAGGAACAACTCAGGGTTCCTGCAACAAGAAGTATACAGAGAACCAGCTTTCGCATTACTCTTTGATAAAGCTACCGCGAGCAACGCCTAGGTTGGTACGCACTTCAATCAAATATTTTCCAGCGTTCAATTCGTTTCCAGAAACAATGAGTACATCTTCATTGATTCCTTGCGAAGCCTTAACAATCCGCCCACTTAAATCAGTGATGGTATATCCAGTAATGGCAAGGCCATTCACTTGGGCATATATATTGCCATTCGATGGAACAGGGAATACGGATAAATTCGCAGCCAATTGCTCTTCAATCCCGACGTTACATGAAGTTTCCAGGTAAGACATGTTGTCAAAGTTAACGTGGCAAGCAAAGTTTACCGAGTCAATGTATGGATTTCTGTTTCCTTGAACGCTGTAGATGTACTCTTGACGCGCAATTTCGTAAGAGTCTGGAAGGTCAGCAAAATGCCATGTTTTTAAGGTAGCTTGGTCTTGGTTGGCCGCGATTCCCCAATTTAGGTTATTTTGACCGTTGTAACATGTGGCTTGATAGAAGATAGAACGCGCTGCGTTACCTTTTTGTGCATCTCTCGGTTCGTAACACATCTGAGCACCGTTGTAACCTACACTTCCTTCTAGATAGGTGAACAATACATTCCCGGTAATATCCATCAAAGGAAGGTTGCTTCGGTAGGAGTTGGCATTTGCTAAATTGGTAGGGTATAGGTTATGTTGGTCTGTATATTCTGGTGCTTCCGGACTATCGCAAGGAAAAGTTGGCATCCAAGAATGACAAAAAGTGTGTTCTCTAGAATATCCAGTAGCGGTCCAATCAAATGGATCGTTGAATACTTTATTTTCACCAGTATAAACGCAGGTTACAAAAGATTGTCCGTTGGTGGTATCCGAAACCTCAAACTGATTCATTACCGTTTGCTTGTAATTGAAGTATGAAATGAAGGTATGCGGATTGATCAAAGCGGATAGGTCGTTCACAAACGTGGGGGATGTAGCATTGATGCCGCTGTAGTAATTCCCGATATTCAAACCGGTAGAAGTAACAGTCCCCGTAGCTGGGGTAGTTGTTTTGTAGTTCTCAAATCCAGCTGGTCCATTAAAGGCATATACTGAAAAATAGTACGGTTGATTGGCACGAACTCCGCGTGGAACAAATGAAACAGAACTTCCCGTGTAGGCAACTTTTGCGTTTCCTATGATATCTCCTCGTTGGTAACTAATTCCGTCCATAGGTGTCCCTGATACAGGAGCATTTTTCGACCAAAGGACAAGGTAATTTTCAGCACCAGTTCCAGCGGTATATGCACCGGCTAGCGTATATGCTTGAACGTTAGAAAACGTAAGATTAGTAGGGTTTGATGTTGGTTCTGTTGCCAGGTTATCCAGTCCAACGCCTAACAAGGTGAGCACATAAGGGTTCTCATCATTGTCCGTATTTGAAATAGTCAAGGTGGCTGTTCTTGAACCATTTCCTGTAGGAGTAAAGGTTAAGGTGAAATTTTCTGAACCTAATCCAGCAACACTTGAAACATTTAAGTTGGTCGTAAAATCAGCAGCATTGGGGCCGGATAGGGTAGTGCCTGTAATGCTGAGGTTAGCGATTCCACTGTTTTCAATGGTAATGACGTTGTTTGCGGTGTTCCCAATCACATAGCTGGTATTATTCAGGGCGGTTGTTCCGTTGATTTTTACATTGATTTCAGTTTGTGGGGCAACATAAGGAATAATGTCAGAGATACTTCTGGGTACAATTTGATAATTGGCATTGAACTGTCCCATTAATCCAGTGATGGTAACCGGACCTGCTGGGATGGCACTTCCGTCAATATTCGTTGTTCCGTTGATTCGAACATCCAAGGTATTCGCACCGTTGGTGATTTGTACCGTACTATTTCCCCCCGCAAAGTTTCCGCTTTGAACAAAGGTTACATTTTCGATGCGAACCAACTGCGCCTCTAAGGCTTCTCCAGCACTTGTAATAGGGATTACCTGAGGTACATTTGGAGTTACTGCACCATGATTTGTAAATGTACTTGTTGGGGAAAGTTCTAAAAGACCACTAAAATCAAATAAAACCCCTGTGGCGGTAATGGAATCACCGGCAGCAATGCTGGATAAATTATTCCCGTAACACGCGATTCCCGCTGTTCCATCTTGCAAGTAGCGAATCGATCCAAGTTCCGTTCCGTTTGAAACGACTCCTTTTACGGTTACCGTGGCACCTATAGACATGTTTCGTACTTGCTGAATGGTTTGCGCACCGAGGGTTAAGGTGCACAATGCCGCAATGAGGGTAAAGATTTTTTTCATAATTAGAATTGATAAGACAAAGATACATTAAATCGCAACCCTTGACCAAACATCACCGCGGATGAGGTTGCATCGAAATTCTGATTGCTTCCGTTCATGTTGTTCGAAGCATC
>DBCM01000087.1 GCA_002293045.1 Flavobacteriales bacterium UBA958
GTTGATTTTTTACGAAAGTACCAAATTAATGGGCAAACAGCTGTTAAAATATGCTATCCAAGTTCTTTTTTTAAGGTTTCCTCATCGAGTTGTTTATCCCAACGTGCAACAACAATCGTCGCTACCGCATTCCCGATAAAATTGGTTAAGGCACGGCATTCAGACATAAACTTATCAACGCCTAAAATCAAGGCAATCCCTTGAACGGGGAATCCTTTCACCACCGCGAGTGTCGCTGCAAGGGTAATAAATCCCGCACCAGTAACTCCGGCAGAACCTTTGGAACTGAGCATCGCAATCAATAAAATGAGTATCTGTTGATTTAGCGTAAGTGGGAAATTACAAGCTTGTGCGATAAATAGTGCAGCTAAGGTCATGTAAATATTGGTGCCGTCCAGGTTAAACGAATACCCTGTTGGAACCACCAGTCCTACCACCTGTTTGGTACAACCAAGCTTCTCGAGTTTCTTCATTAGATTCGGCAAGGCAGACTCAGAAGAACTCGTTGCTAGTACCAAGAATAACTCATCTTTGATGTATCTTAACAATTTGAAAATCGAAAATTTATTATACCACGCAACCGCTCCTAAGATCACAATCACAAAAACAATGGCTGTCAGGTAAAAGGTTGCTACAAGTCCGATTAAATTCCACAACACGGCAAGACCGTATTTACCTACCGTAAACGCCATAGCACCAAATGCACCTATGGGTGCTAACTTCATTAATATCTCAACGATTTTAAAAATTGGATGTGCTAATGCGTGTAAAAAATCAATCACCGGCTTGCTTTTGTCTTGGGTCATGGAAAGTCCAATTCCGAACATGATGGAGACAAACAAGACCTGCAAAATACTATCTCCAGTGAGGGAACTTAACAAGGATGTTGGTATGATATTTAAGATAAAACTCGTTAATGAATGTTCCTTTGAAGCATCCACATAATCCTTAATGGACTTCGGATCCAAGGAACTGGCGTCAATGTTCATTCCATGTCCGGGTTGCACTACATTAGCTACAACCATTCCAATGACTAAGGCCAAGGTAGAAAAGGTAAGAAAGTAGAGCATTGCTTTTCCGGTGACTCGACCTACCGTACTTAAATTATTCATGGACGCCAGACCGGTAGCTACGGTAACAAAAATAACCGGCGCGATGATCATTTTCACCAAAGCGATAAACCCATCACCTAAGATTTTAAGACCGATTGATTGATCTGGCCAAAAATTCCCAAGTACAATTCCAATTATAATCGCAAAAATCACTTGCACATACAACAAGCGATACCAAGGTTTTTTTTCAGTTTGAATAGGGGTTTCATTTATTTCCATTGCCGATGTTTAATGTATACAAAGAAACAAATCTTTCTGAGATTCAATTCAGAAAATCCAAGTTTCGAGGGACCGCAAATGAAAAATAAAAATATCCGTACCTTGGACACATGGAAAATGAAGCGTTAAATCGGAAAACTTTACTACTCATCATTGTTGCGTCTTTGGGTTATTTTGTAGACATCTATGACTTAGTACTTTTTGGAGTAGTGAAGGCCGATAGTCTATTAACGATTCTCCCACACGCAAGCGACCAAGTGCGTGCCGCCACTGGAAAAATGCTTTTCAACTATCAAATGATTGGAATGTTCATAGGTGGCTTATTGTGGGGTGTTTTAGGGGATAAAAAGGGCCGGGTCAAGGTACTTTTCGGATCTATATTATTGTATTCGCTGGCCAATATTGCGAACGCCTTTGTAACGGATATCCCAAGCTACAGCATCATTCGAATCATTGCGGGGATTGGTCTTGCAGGTGAATTAGGGGCGGGAATCACCTTGGTTTCTGAATTGATGCCGAAGGAAACGCGAGGTTATGGAACGATGATTATTGTTTGTTTTGGAGCTTTAGGAGCTGTATTTGCCACCCTAATTGGAGCGAAAGGAGAAGCGTTGGGTACCTTTTTGGGTGCGACCATTGGAATTACATTGCTCAATTGGCAAGTCGCATACCTCGTAGGCGGCATGCTAGGATTATTGTTGTTAATCATCAGAATGGGAAGTTTGGAATCCCGAATGTTTGAGCAAATGCATCAGGAAGGGACAACACGAGGAAATCTGAGACTGATTTTCGGAAACCGGAAAAATTTAATCAAGTACATTCAATGTATTTCTGTAGGCATTCCAATTTGGTTTGTAATAGGTTTATTAATAATGAACTCCAAAGATGATTTTGGACCCTTACTCGGAATAAAAACCATCAACAACGGGTTGGCGGTTATGTATGCCTACATTGGACTTTCAATAGGTGACTTAATTGCGGGGTTACTTAGTCAATGGTTAAAGAGTCGGAGGAAAGTGGTGATGATATTCTTACTGATGACATTAATTGTTACGAGCAGCTTTCTATTTGGCTCCAACAAAGTGAGTGAAGAAACCTATTACCTATATTGCTTTTTACTCGGGGCATCCACGGGATATTGGGCAATTTTTGTAACCATTGCTGCGGAACAATTTGGAACAAACATTCGATCTACTGCAGCCAATACCGTCCCTAATTTCGTGCGGGGAAGTGTCTTTTTAATTGTTTCGCTGTTTGTTATATTGTCCTCTTTATTCCCGATTGGGGTTTCCGCCTTGATTGTTGGCTTACTCAGTGTGGCCAGCGCATTTTGGGGAATATATCACCTAAAAGAAACCTTTTCTAAGGATTTAAATTACCACGAAGAGTTTATTTGAAATATTAGTAGGCTTCTTGTATCTTTGCCTCGGTTAATGCCCACGTGGTGAAATTGGTAGACATGCCATCTTGAGGGGGTGGTGCCAATAGGCGTGCTGGTTCGAATCCAGTCGTGGGCACCAAATCAAAGCCTGGTATGTAATGCTGGGCTTTTTTCATTTTAATCCGTTGCAAGCTCGCTTGAATAAGGTAAAAGGGGAAAAGCACAGAACGGTGAAACCGTCAGGCTTTGATTTGTATAGCGAAAAAACCTTTTTGGTTCATGAAGTAATCCAGTCGTGGGCACTGACGCTCGTACCTCGGTCAGTACTAAGCACCCATCAAAAGTCTGTTAACGCAGACTTTTTTTTGCGTTTTTTTAATCGCGTGGGCATAAGTACAATGCAGGGATAAATCATTTCAACCATAATCTCTTAGAATAATTTCAATTCGGCTGAAGTAATATGTAATTTAGTAGGATGAAATTTAATAGTTTTTGGATTACATTTATCGGGTTAATTATCGGAGCAATTGGCGGATGGTTATATCATACGTTAACCCCCTGTGAAGCATCTTGCAGCGGAAGTAAGATGAGTCTTTTTATTCCAATGTTTATGGGAACAATAATCGGCTTATTCGCAGCACAAGTAATTATAACATTTAAACGGACCAATTAATCTTCAGCCTACTATCGATGTCACAAAAAACACTGTTAACATTTGGGGTATGTATCTTCCTCAGTGGAATAGGGGTTGCTCAACGAATTAAATGGGAGAACTTTAATAATCGAGCGAACTGGCGTGCCAATCGCTTGGAAATTCAAGCGGGTTTCTGTGCCACCCAATTTACGGGGGATTTAGGTGGGGGTTCGGGTAAAGGCATTGACTATTCGATGAAAGACATGGATAAAGAGGCCTTAGGAAAAGGGGCTCAAGTGGCTTTCAAGTTTCGATTCAACCGCTATCTTGCAACAAAATCAGAGTTCAGTTATTTTCAGATTAAAGGAAGCGATGCATTTTCGGAAAATGCTAAACGCAGGGCTAGAAACCTGAGTTTTGAAAGTTATAATTTCGAATTCAGTCAACGCCTTGAATTTATATTTCTAGCCCAAGAATTCAATGGAAAATTCTACAACCTTACGTCCAGAGCTCGTCACAAAGGGTCAAATTTTCAATTGTACACTTTTGGGGGAATGGGCTTTGCAACCTTCAACCCAAAGGCCAATTATAATGGCACCTTAATCGAACTTCGCCCGCTAAAAACAGAGGGACAGACCACTCCCTACGGAAAAGCCACCGTTATCATGCCCTTGGGATTTGGTATGCGACTTGGATTAACCAAACAAATTCGAATAGGCTTTGAGGCCACGTGTTTTAAAACCTTTACGGATTACATGGATGATGTGTCTACGTTTTATCCGGAAACCGGAACCTTGACCGATCCTGCAGCACTTTACTTATCTAATCCAAGCATTGAGCCTGAACAATTCCTACCGGGAAGTCGCAGAGGAGATTTGAATCAAAAGGATACGTATTACAGACTAAGTGCCTCTCTAATATTTAACTTAAAGAACCGATAAAAGGCTCAAATCCTTCGTGCAATTTAATTCGAAGAATTTCTTTTTCCTTGTCAGAGATGAATGACGCTTCAAGTGCTCGCTCATTCACATACAACATGTCTTTAACATCCCAACCTTTAGTTTCATTAAGCCATCGGTATTCATCGGCTAAGGTTACATTTGAAATAGCTCTTCCATCGGTATTAATTCCAAAGGAAAGGCGGTTCAATAACAGGTGATTGATCGGATATTCTGCTCCCTCTGGAAATACACGTGTAATGTGATTACTCGTTGGGCAAATTTCTAAGTGGATATCGTCTTTTTTAAGCATTGCCAGGAGCTTGGAATCCTCCACGCTGCGTATGCCATGCCCGATGCGTTTTGCTCCCAGCAAGGATAAGGTCTCAATTACCGATTCAGCACCCCTCGCCTCTCCTGCATGGGCTGTACAGCAGATTCCATGAGAATTGACTCGTTCAAATGCTTCTTGGTGATTCTCCAAACCAAATCCTACCTCATCTGCTGCCAAGTCCAATCCTACGACTCCTTCAGCAGCATACTTAATGACTAAATCCGCTGTGAGGTCGCTTTGCTCTTTAGTGAAATGGCGAAGTGTGCAAAGAATTAGATTGACTTTTACCGGTCCAGTATAGGAATGCACTGCCTCTAAGGTAGCCTCTACTACCTCTTCAGGCGTTAAGCCTTGGGTTAGATGTTGCAGTGGCGCAAACCTCAATTCTGCATAAATTACGTGATCAGCTTCCAGTTGACGAATCACATCTAAGGTTGCATCAACTAATTGTTCTTTGGTTTGCATTAATAAAATTGCGGCCTGTGCGCATGCCAAGTAATCATTTAGGGAACAGCAATTTACCGGCGTATTATAAACTGCTTGGTATTCTTCTTTACTGATTCCTGGGACATGCTTCGATACAAACTGAAAGCTCAGGGAACAATCAATGTGTAGGTGCAACTCTATTTTGGGGAAATTATATGACATAAAAAATCCCGCTCTCGCGGGATTGGATTTGATTATTTTAATTGTTCATTGGAAAACTGATACACGGGAAGCTGAACTCCTTCAAATTCAATGACTTCCACACCACAACCAATCAATAAACGGCCAAGCATCAATCGATTCATTTCAACATTCTCTTTCATGGTAAATGTTCCAACATACGATCCCGCATCGAATACCGTAGTAAAATACTCCGTAAAATTCTCACCTTGGGTTAAGACAGTTTCTGGTAAAACATCCGCACCAAACTGAAAAGTGATTACACCACTGGACTTCTGAGAAGCAAACACATCTTTTGATGCAGCTACTGCATAAACCTGTGCATCGAGATTGATCCAAGTGACCAACGAGAAAACGGAAAGTAAAATTAATTTTTTCATAAGGTAAATTATTGTTCGAATTTATAAATTTTTGTTCACACAACGATTTTTTTATCAAAAGGGTTGCCAATTCGTGGATACAGATACTCAAAAGTAATCAAAAACGCCATTTTTCCACAGGATACATCAAAACATTAGAGAACTTCGTTTTTTCCACCATCAACCCAAAACTTTCTTGTCAAATGCTTAAATGTCTTGCCTACACCCTTGCTGTATTTTTTACCATGCCTTTCATACACGCACAACAGAACGCTTGTCCGAATGTAGATGTATCGCAGGGCAACTTCACAAATTGGAACGGATATACGGGCAGTTATTATTCCCCAGGAACCGCCTTTGGAATTGTCAACGGCAGGCATACCGTTATTTCCCAACAAGGGACAGATCCCAATACCTGCAATCAGCTTTCTTTAATTCCAAGTGGGCATACCAAATCCATTAAACTTGGAAATCCGTCGAGTGGTGCCCAATCGGAGCGTTTAGTGTATGCCATTCAAGTTACCCCACAAAGTAGCCTGTTCATTTATAAGTATGCCGTGGTGTTGGAAAACCCTGGTCACATTCCTGCGCAACAACCCAAGTTTGAAACCAAAATATTAAATACGTTGGGAATGCCAATTGGGGGTGGTTGCGGAACCTACACGGTATATGGGGGACAGCCTGGACAGAACTTTCAGCAATGTGCAGGAAAAACATGGCTTCCATGGACTACGGTCGGATTAGATTTAACGCCCTATATGGGGCAAAGCATTCAAGTAGAATTCACCACGTGGGATTGCGCACAAGGAGCACATTTTGGATATGCCTACTTAGCCGCAGAATGTTTACCCTTGTCCATCGATGTTAATTATTGTGGAGGAAATCAACCCCTCATTTTAACCGCCCCGAGTGGATTCCAATCGTACGTTTGGCACCCTGGAAATTTAAGCGGGCAGCAAGTTACCATCCAAAACCCTAGCCTTAATCAAACCTATACATGCACCATGACTACGTATTCAAACCAAGGAACCTGTGCTGTGGAATTAAGTGTTCAGGCAAGTCCAACCTTGGTAAATTCAAGTTTTTCGTATACCGCCACCTGTGAAAACGAACCCCTCACCTTTCAGGCAAATTCAACGATAACCACAAATACACCAAATGTGAGCCTTTCCTATCAATGGAATTTTGGAAATGCAAGCCCCAGTTCAGCCTCCGGGAATACGCCTAACACGCATTTTAACGCGCCCGGCAATCACCTCGTTGAATTAATTACGAGCAGTTCAAACGGGTGTAGCGATACCATTCAGCAACAGATTAATGTGCTCCCAACTCCACATCTTACACCAACCGTTGATGCTCCCTGCATTCAACAACAAACCAGTTTCTCTTTACTCGGAAACCCGAATATAACGCAGGTTATTTGGGATTTCGGCGATAATTCTTCCCATTCCTCAGGGGCTCAGGTAACACATCAATATACCAACCCTGGAGCGTACACGATTGAAATTATCGGCGTAGGATTGAATGGATGTCAAGACACGGTATGGATGCCTCTGACAATACACCCACTCCCCTACTTACATGCAGGAAATGATACCGCAATCTGTCCGGGTAATGGTATTGTTCTTAACGCTCAGGGTACACTCAACATCACCTGGGAACAAGGGTTAACACAGGGGCAAATTTATACACCAATCCAGCCGGAATACCTTACTGCTTTTGGTGTGGACAGTTTACAATGTGCGGTAAGTGATAGTTTTTTAATTCAAATTCACCACATCGATTCGGTTGAAGCTATGGCTCCGGGGTTCGTTTGCTTAGGAGACAGCATGCAACTGACGGCACATGCCTTTCAGGGCATTTGGTGGGAAAATGGATATCAAGACCAACAATGGGTAATGGAAACCGTAGGGATTCATACGTACGTGGTTCATGGCATCGATGCCAATGGATGTTCCTCTTCCGATTCAACCTATATTGAAGTATATCCCTTACCGCTGGTACATGCAGGAAACGACACCACCGTTTGTGCAGGGACTACCATAGCACTTCAGGCGACGGGCGCACCACAAATTCTGTGGTCTAATCAAGTTGGCAATGGAAGTATAATCCCTATTCATACAAACCAAACATTAAGTGCCATTGGCATCAGCGAACACGGATGTGTGGCAGTTGATAGCATTCACATAGGTATTGACTCTATTCCAACGGTGAATTTTATAGCCGGTCCGAGCACAGGATGCATTCCGTTGGAAGTTAGCTTATTCAACATGTCTACAGGAAATAGTTTTACCCAAGTCACATGGTTTTCAAACATCGGGGATATTCAGATCGGAGATTCCGCACAGCTCCTATTCACTGAAGTGGGTTGTTTTGATCTTACGCTCACGCTTAGCACCCCGCTTGGATGCACCTATTCAAGTACTCAAACCAATGCCGTGTGCACCAACCCGCTACCTATCGCACAATTTGATCTGCCTCAACAGCCCTTAACCACCATCAATTTCGGGGGAACTTTTACCAATTTGAGCAGCGGAGCTGGTGGATACCTGTGGGACTTCGGCGATGGCAGTCCCACGAGCAACGAAGACGAACCCTACCATAATTTCCCGGATAATCAAGGTGCCTCCTACCAAGTAATGCTCGTTGCCTACAATGAATTTGGATGTGCAGATACCACGTATCAAGAAATTGAGATAACGGAAGAATTGGCCTTCTATGTACCAAATTCATTCACTCCTGACGGCAATCAATTTAATAATGTGTGGCAGCCGGTGTTTACGGAGGGGCTCAATCCGCAAGCATATCATGCCGTTATTTATAACCGATGGGGGGAAATTATATGGGAAAGCTATGATGCAGCGGTTGGCTGGGATGGCACGTATGGATTAAACGGAATTGCGGTTCAAGATGAGGTCTATATTTATAACATCACCTTTGGTTATAAGGATTCGGCTAAAAAAGAACGAATAACAGGCCACATTGTGTTGATTAAATAAAAAATTAACCTATTTTCGAACAAAAAAGCCATGGAATTTCTCAAGAAAAATTTTTCGATTCTTTTAATCAGTATTTCGGTCATCATTACTGGGTTAATCCTTGGCCGATCCTATTTAGCAAAAGGGAAGGCCGATCCTAAAATTAACGTCGTTGGAATGGGCGAAGAATCGTTTGATTCCGATTTAATCGTGTGGAATGCCTCATTTAGCCGAAACGATTATGACCTAAAATCCGCATATTCTTCATTGAACCAAGATTTAAACGAACTCAAGGGTTACTTAAAAAAGAAGGGTGTTGACTCAAAAGACATCATCATTGAAGCCGCAAATATTGAAAAGCAATACAGTTATGATTATGACGATGAGGGCAATTTGATTTCTACGAGCTTTGATGGATACAGCATTACGCAAAGCGTTAAAGTTCAATCAAAAAATGTGAATTTAGTGGAGAAAGTTTCGCGAGAAGTCTCTGAGCTCATTAATACAGGGATCGAACTCAATTCTCAATCTCCAGAATACTATTACACCAAAATGGCTGATTTAAAACTTAAAATGATAGAAAAAGCAACAAGCGATGCACGGTTGCGTGCTGAAAAAATTGCTGAAAATGGTGGAGGTAGTTTGGGTAGCATGAAAAATGCCGAAATGGGAGTTTTTCAAATTACTGCTGAAAATAGTTCTGAAGATTTTGCCTGGGGCGGTAGTTTTAACACCTCATCGCGACGAAAAACTGCACACATCACGATCCGTTTGGAATACGAAGTGAATTAATCTACTTCACAAAATCATAGGTTTTGAATTTGAAAACCCGCAATTGAATGCCGAATTCGTTCTTAATAGACATGGTATTGGTAATTGGTCCAGGAACGTAGCGGAAATAAACCTGCGCCTTCACATTCCAGGCCTTACTGCGCTTGGAGAATCCAGTTTGATAATGAAAGATTCCGAGTCCAGTACGAACAGAAAACTGACCTCTATCGTATCGATCCGTATTGCTTTTAATCAAGTAATTATACTCCGGGGCAGCAAAAATCTCGATGATTTCTCCGCGACAAGAGCGTCCTTTTTTCCGTTGATTAATCGGGAATAAGGATTTACGGATATTTAACCCTGTGGTCAAGTATACATGATGCATTTGACTATTATCCGCGGGAGCAGCCAAGGGAAGTGTCGCTCTAAGCCCGATTTCCGGTTCAAAATAATTGAAA
The DNA here is from genome assembly GCA_002293045.1 of Flavobacteriales bacterium UBA958. Taxonomy (GTDB): domain Bacteria; phylum Bacteroidota; class Bacteroidia; order Flavobacteriales_D; family Crocinitomicaceae; genus UBA952. The sequence goes on from DBCM01000087.1 coordinate 9,851, forward strand.
ACGGACCGAGTTAGCCCTATCGAAGCGGTATTGAACTGCGCATCCCTGAAGGTTCCTCCGGTGTAGAACCCTATATTTTGCTTTTTACGCATGTAGGCTTGAGCGCTTGTTTGATGGAGCAACGCCATCGAAATGAACACAATGAAAAAACGCATGAGGTAGATTTTACCCTACAACCCATGCGTTTAAATTTGTTACAAAAAATAAGGGACTAAAAATCTTTCACTGCTCTAGAACAAAAATTAGAATTCCCATTGCAATAACAATTTGAAGCACCAGTACCAAAGTGCACCGTATAGTTTTGGCTTCCGTTTTTAGTAGAAGACCAATAGTGCCAAGACTGAAAGTACCCTAGGCTCGCTTTCATGCTGTAAATCGCAAGTAACTCGTCTTTAGAGGGTAAGCGCCACCCGGCCCCCCCTTCATCATATGAACTTACGATGGATACAGATTCGCTGTAGTTATTCCCCGTAGAAATGGTGACTTGGTCTTCTTTGGCAACGACTACCCCGTGTTCACCCGAGGCATCCAGTTTGATAACTACACCTCCAAAGGCTTCTTGTCCGACCTCATAGGTGGGCGTTCGGTGCTTGTTACATGAGAGTAAAACGGCTGCAGATACAGCAAGGCATAACATGATGTTTGTTTTCATGGCAGTAGAATTTAAAAGGTTAAACAAGACATCAGTGGTTTAATTTGCGCGCGGAAGGCTCTTCGCCTGGAATTCCAATCAATCCCTGATATTTCGCATAACGGCATGACAAATAGATGGTTGCCTAATGAACTGAATTTACGATGTAAGCCATTGTGCACGGTACGCCCCATCCTTATCAAACAACTGCGCTTGTTTTTCGATGTTGAATTCTCGTCCACCTCGATTATCATTGCCTACCCCAGCGATATAGGCCCAATTCCCCCAATTCGAAGCCACATCATAATCCACCAAACAATGCTCAAACCACGCTGCGCCGTAGCGCCAATCCTGTTGCATTCCAAACACCCAATAACTCGCCAAGATTTGTCGCATGCGGTTAGAAACAAAGCCCGTTTCGCGCAGCTCATTCATGCCGGCGTTGATCAATGCTTCGCTCGTTTTACCCTGCGTCCATGCTTCAAATTTGCTTGGATCAAATTGGGTGTAAAGCGCCTGTTGATCCAATCCATGCAGTTGAAAATATGCCTTGGGGTATTTCTTGAAACTGAAACGGAAAAAATCACGCCACAACAATTCGAAAATCACCCAATAGGTGGAATCGTTGGCCAATACTTCGTGCTCAAAACGTTTTATTTCACTGTATATGCGCCTCGGTGAAATACAGCCTTGACTTAACCAAGCGGAGAACTTAGTAGAGCAGTCCAAGCCTGAGAGTTGATCTCTGGTTTCTTTGTATGTCTTGATGGCTTGATGCTCCCAAATAAAATGATGCAAGCGTTCCAAGGCATGGTCTTCTCCCCCTTGAAGCCAAGTGGGCTTAGAAGACAACGTTCGCGCCATGATAACCTCCTCGAAGGGTGGCACGGTAATGCGCTCCGGTGGATTGAAGGGTGAACGTACGACAGATTCTTTCTCTGCAAGTTTCCTGAATTTGGTGAATAACAGCGGAATATCCCGCACACTAAAGGGCAAATCATCCGGGTGAAAAAGGGTACTGGAAGAATAGGTTTCAAAATCCACAGCAATCGCCAATAAACGCTCTTTTACGCGGATTTGAGACGTTTTTTCCTCGCTTCCAACCTGCTTTTTTGTATAGACTTTTCGTATGTCAAATTGCTTGCAAAGTTTTGTTATTTGGTCTTCCGGGGAGCCATTCAACACCAATAATGATCCTCCTATGGCATGCAATTGCTGCTGTAAATTCGCCAACGATTCTTGAATAAATGACTTTCGTGTGTCCCCGAGTCTGGGAATCCCAAATTGGGGCTTTTGTTCGTGCTCGGTCCAAAAATAGACCGGAAGTACTTCCTCATTCTCTTCAATGGCCTTCAATAATGTTTCATTATCATCGAGCCTTAAATCTTCGGTAAACCATACCAATCCTCGTCTCATACCTGTTCTATGTTTTGTTTAATTTCTTGTGCTTTTTCTAAAATTAATTGCTTTTGTGTGGGCTCCATTTTATCCCACACCTTGTACATCATGCCTATTCTTGGATTGCGCTCCAATAAGGAACGATTTCTGTCATAAAAATCCCAATAAAGCGTGTTGAATGGACAAGCCTTCTCTCCGAATTTATCTTTGTAATTGTAATAACACCCGTCACAATAATTGCCCATTTTCTGGATGTAAGCCGCCGAAGAAACATAGGGTTTTGAGCCTACAATCCCGCCATCGGCGAATTGACTCATTCCCCGGGTATTGGTAATTTCTACCCATTCGAAGGCATCGATATAAATCCCCAAATACCAGCGATCCACCTCATCGGGATGCACGCCAAGCAAGGAAGCAAAATTACCTGTAACCATCAGGCGTTGAATGTGATGCGCATAGGCATGATCTAAGGATTGCTTGATGGAATGGTGTAAGCAATTCATGTTTGTTTTACCCGTCCAATACCATGTGGGCAGCAGAGCTTCATTTCCAAAATAATTGAATGTAGAAAATTCAGGCATTTTAGCCCAATAAATACCGCGCATGTACTCTCGCCAACCCAACACCTGTCGAATAAAACCCTCCACTTGATTTAATGCATAGCCTGTTGGATTATTAATATAGGCTTGCTCAACCGCTCGAATGACTTCTATGGGGCTCAGCAACTTAACATTCATAGCAAACGACAAACGCGAATGATACAGATACCAATGCTGCGTGGTCATGGCATCTTGATAGGTCCCAAATAAAGGCAAGGCATGTTCAATGAAGGCTTGGAGAAGCTCAAGTGCAGCGGTTCTGGTCACTGTCCATGAAAATTCAGTTGAAACAATCTCACCGATGGTTTTAAGTTGCGCGCGCTGAATTTCCTCATACACTGCTGTCTGGTCTGTTAACTCCAGTGCGGTGGTAAAAATTGCTGCATTCGTCGGAAGTTTTTTTCGATTATCGTGATCAAAATTCCATTGGCCGCCTACCGGTTGATCTTGCTCCATCAAGACCTGGTGTTTCTTTCGCATGTGCCGGTAGAACGTTTCCATGAGAAAGGTTTTCTTTCCCTTAAACAGTTCTGAAAGGTCTTCCCGCTTCGTTAAAAAATGTTCAGAATCTACGGGTGATAAGGGGATCTCAGCCTGCTTAAAATAGGCATCCAGTCGGTATTCGTCTGGGAGTTGGTAGTATATTATTTGAGCACTAAATTCCTGTTTTAATGCCGTCAAATTCTTAATAAAATCCTGTTGATTGTCGGAATCGTTGATCTTAACATATCGGATCTGATGTCCTTTATCTTTCAAAAGGGATGCGAATTCCCGCATCGCCGCAAAAATTGCAACTACTTTTTGAATGTGATGAGTAACGTAGGCTGATTCTGTTTTTACTTCCATCAACACATACAAAACCGAGGGATCAATTTTAGTAAACCACGAGTGATTTATGTTTAATTGATCTCCTAATATCAGGCGTATTTCTTTTATTTTCATGAATTCTTGTTGGTTCTACAGCGATCGCTGCAATAAATTACCTCATTCCACACGCGTTCCCATTTTTTCCTCCACGCAAAGGGTCGCTTACACACAGGACAAATTTTTTCAGGAAGATTCGTCTTTTTAACGTTTTTCATGTTGAACTCGATTGGGTGAAACGTGCTTGGCCAAGACCTTTTTACCTAGTGTTCTGGACTTGGGTGATTTTTTAATGCCATACATGATGTCGGAAGCATGTTTACGAGATGCCTCGATATCGACGATTGGAAACGGGTAATCCATACCCAAACGGCAATTATTAAAGACCTGGTCCATTTCACTCATTTTCCACGGTTCATGGATGAAGGTAAGGGGAACATCGCCTAATTCTGGTATCCACTTTTTAATGAAAACCCCATCCGGGTCATGCGCTTCCGAGTTTTTAATTGGATTGTAAATTCTTAGGGTATTTACACCCGTTAATCCTGCTTGCATTTGGATTTGAGGATAATGTATACCCGGTTCATAATCCAGAAACTGCCGCGCTAAAAAATGCAGGTCCCGCCAATCCTGCCATAAATTATACACAAAAAAAGAAACCACCATGGCCCTCATTCGAAAATTTAGGTAGCCAGTAGCAACGACACTTCGCATGCAGGCATCAATCAAGGGAATTCCGGTCTTCCCTGCTTGCCAAGCGGCTATAAACGCGTCATTTTTAACCTTTCCTAAGTCCTCAAATGCCGAATTAACGGCTAAGAATTCCATTCGACATTCAGTTTCAAACTTTTGAATGAAATGGCAATGCCAATGCAACCGTGAAATAAAATTAGCCAGAGAACGCGCATTCCCACCCTGCTTTTTGGCGTTAAGGGCCTCCTGATAAACGCGGCGCATAGATAGGTTTCCGTATGCCAAATAGGGTGACAATCGACTGCAGGATTTTCTCGCCGCCTCAGGCTTAGAAATGTGTAAAGAATAGGTTCGATGGCGCGTTTCAAAAAAAGTATCCATGTAGCGTTTTGCGTTGAATATCCCTCCAGGTTGAAAGGTTTTATTTGACGTTCTAATTCCTTCGGGTAACGAAGCCTCGTTGGGTAAATCCCAAGTAACATCAACAGAAATTAGCTGTTCGAGTGGCGGCTCTTCCATCGGGGCGTGCATGAATTTCAGCCATTCTTTGTCCCAAGTTTTACGGTCATTCAGTCCTCGAATAATGCCATTAGTTTGAAATTCGTACCACGGAATTTGCTTCAATTTTAGAAAGGCCGCGATACGTTTGTCGCGATCGTACGAAATCCAGTTCCCCGTTTCTTGATGAGAAAATACACCTTGAATCTCAAATTGGGTGCTCAGTGTTTCAAACACTAAATCAGCACTGCAGTGCGCAATGGTAACGCAGTGATTGGGTAATCCCTGTTTTAATTGATTCAAGGACTCATAAACAAAACGCCAATGACGCACCTCTGAATCTGCGGCCTCCATCAATTCAGGCTCAAAAATATACAGTAAAATAACGGGGAGCCCTTGTTCTATGGCTCGCTTAAGCGGCAAGTGATCACCAAGGCGTAAATCCCTTTTAAACCATAGAATATTCACTTGCATAGGAATAAAAACAACCAATCTCACAAAGTGTTGCAGGGAAAGTCAGGGTTTAATTAACTTTGTCATATGTTGAAACTCACTCTACCTGTTTTACTGTTCTTCTGTGGCCTTTCCATGGTTGGTTTTTCTCAAGAAAAGCACATTCAATTTAAGTCAGAATTCTTTGTCATTTTAGTCATTGATGGCCCCAGATATACAGAAACCTATGGTGACACCAGTTGTACGTATATCCCCAATATATGCAACTCATTGATGCCTGAAGGCACCTTCTTTTCCAACTTTCGGAATAACGGACCAACGTATACCGTACCCGGACATACCGCATTAATGACAGGAATTTACCAACGAATCTCAAATGTAGGTGCAGGATTGCCCAGAAATCCATCCTTGTTTCAATACTATATCAAGGAACGTCATGCCTTAAATACCGATGCTCAAATCATTGCTAGTAAAGGAAAATTGAATGTATTATCCAATACAAAAGACCGGCAGTGGAAAAATAAATTTCGTCCATATTCCTACTGCGGACCCAATGGCAACGGGTTGAGTTATGGTCCTGACCGTGAAACGATGGTCAAAGTAAAAGAAACCTTGTCGTCTGCGACCCCGCCACATTTAATGCTGGTGAATTTATTAGGTGTAGATGTAAATGGGCATGGCAACGACTGGAAAAAATACCTGGATAACATCAAGTATACAGACGCGTATGCCCTTGAAATTTGGAATGGAATTCAAGCGAATCCTTTACTCAAAGATAAAACCACCTTATTTATCACGAACGACCATGGTCGGCACACGGAAGGTCATAAAAACGGCTTTGTTAATCATGGGGATGGGTGTGATGGATGTCGGCATATTTCCTTATTGGTTTTGGGGCCGGACATTCCTAAAAACCGAGAAATAAACACAGAAGCGGAAATGATTGACATTCCTGTAACCATATCGAAAATGATGCATGTTGGATTCCCAACTGGAAGGGGACGATTTTTGTCTGAAATTTTTAGTGAGAAAAAGTAAGTACCCGAAGATTGAATTTGCATTGAATTAATAACTAGCTTAGTTAAAAATCAACCAATGCAAACTCGATTTATCAGTGTTTTATTCATTCTATTTTTTGCCATTGCTCCGGGTTGTATTGATAAGTTTAAACCCAAAAAAGAAATCAAAACAACCTGTCCTGTTGGTATTGAACCCATAAGAAAAGTGCTATTCATTGGATGGGACGGTGTTCGATCTGATGCCTTACTTGCTTCCAACACACCAACTTTCGATAGCCTTCTTCAAAGCGCCATTTACTCCTTCAATGTTGATCGTGGACCACATACGGTAAGCACCCCAGGTTGGTCTACAATTTTACATGGCGTCTGGCCTGAAAAGCATAGATTAACAGAAAACTCGTTCAAAAAAAACAACTACAAACAATACCCTGATATTTTTCAATTGCTTCGTAGATCGAAACCAAATTTAGGGCTTGCTACCTTAAGCAATTGGGACGCATTTCTGCAAATTACAAGCGAAGAAACATATGCAAACCGATTTGATACGGATCCAGAAATGACACAAGAAGCCATCAAATTAATAAACGAATGTACCCCAGATGTAATGTTAATGCACTTTGACTTTCCTGATGATTCCGGCCATGAGTTTGGCTTTGACCCTTCGTCGCTTGAATACAAATCAGCCATAGAAATTTCAGATTATTATTTAGGCTTAATAATGACACAAATTTATTTAAGAGAAATGCAATTTAACGAGGAATGGATGGTCGTGTTAACAACGGATCATGGGGGTCAAGGCACAGGACATGGTGGGCAGGATAACATTACTGAAACACGGTTTGTGTGGTATGCAGTAAGAACCCCAAACTTCACAAGCACCATGATTTCTCAAGGCGAAACGGTTGATTTATTACCGACAATGATGAAATGGCTTGGGGTTTCGAGTTCGAATTCAGGACTTGATGGGACTTCGTTATTTTAGATTAGTGTAACTTAAGTTTCAATTCATTTAATAAATTCGAGTGATTTTTGTGAAAATTATTACCCCATGAAAAATACATTTTATGCAATAGTATTTATTTTAACGGCCTTTATTGGGCATTCATGTGCGTCAACAGGTTCGGAAGGCACAGAAATTCAAAGCACTGCAGGTGGGGGTATAAAAACACTTTTAGCGAGCGAATTTAACACCCAAGAAAAAGATACAAACACGGTAGTTATTGATGTTCGTAGCCCGGAGGAAGTAGCGAATGGATTTATACCTGGGACGGACTTATTCATTAATTTCTTCGACGGAAATTTCCAAGATCAACTTCAAAAATTAGATAAAACTAAAACCTATATTGTATATTGCCATTCCGGTAATCGAAGCGGAAAAGCGGCGAATGCTATGGAACAACTAGGCTTTACTAGTATATATAATTTACAAGGCGGGATTTCAGGTTGGACAGGCCCCTTGTCGCAAAAATAATGAATCAAGAGCGCTTATTCAGTATAATTTGGGTTGGAGGTATCGGTGCAGCAGCATGGTTTATTGCACCGTATACCCCAAGTGCACTGAATAGTATCATGCTTGCACTCCTTATTGGAATCATTCTTGGCACGCTCATAAAATTTAAGCAAGAAGTAAAAAAACCGGCAGGGACCATAGGCTCAAAAGCGTTGGAATATTCCATACTTTTCCTTGCCTTTGGAATCAACTATCGCTTTTTAGTCAATATCGGATGGATTCCAATCCTTGGGATCTTGACCAGCATCACGGCAGTATTATTGGTCACCAAAATCCTGGTAAAACGTTTTAACTGTCCAGCTTCGGCAGGATGGTTAATTGGCATTGGGACAGCCATTTGTGGGTCCTCGGCAATTGCTGCTGCGGCACCTTTTGTTTCAAAAAACAAAGACGACATTGGGATGTCCTTAGCTGTAGTTAATTTATGGGGGGCGCTTGGTATGATCCTACTTCCCCTACTTTTCCAACTTCCTTTGTTAAATTCAATAAACCACGGATTAATCATAGGGGGAGGATTGCATTCTGTGGGGAATGTAATGGGTGCGGCATATGGTCTTAGTGATGCGCTCGGAAATGAAGCCTTGGCAATAAAAATGGCACGTGTTGCTTTACTAACCCCGGCATTATTGGTTATCGTTGCTATGAATCGACGTGAAAACAACGCTTCTGAGCGAGTAAAGGTTAAAATTCCTTGGTACATCTATGGCTTTTTATTCATTACGGCATTTGTAAGTATATTCAAGATTCCAAGCGAATTGATTGAATGGAACGAGTGGTTTGGTAAGATTGCACTCACGATAGCGATGGCCGCCATTGGAATGAATGTAAATTTAAAAGAACTACTAATTTCCGGAAGAAAGGGATTATTATTTGGTCTGTTAATTTTTATTGCACAGTTAGCAGTTTTGTTTTTTGTAGCGAGTCTCTGATTTGTAAATAATCATCCCAAAATTAATCCCCCCTATTTTCGAGGTAACTCCCATACAGCTTTCGGTATGGATTCTTTTTGATATTGTATGGCGTATTTCTGGTAGTTCGGCGAATCACCTTATTCATCATCACCTGTTTAAGCGAACCTAAGCTTCCGTTTTTCATGGCCGTTAGATTCCAAATCGGAGCGTTCCCAAGGGTATCTACTAAGGAGGCGCGAAGCGTAATCGCATTGGTAATTAATGTGGTTCCGGTGGCCTGTTGAAAGAAAATGGCTGTTGCTTCTGAAACGGGTTCAAGAATTTGAACATTTGACTCCAACACAGCATCAACCTTCAATAATTTACACAGTTCTTTCGGAGAAATTCTACCCTCATTATAGCCGGCAGGGAGTACAATATCGTTGGTATAGTTAATATCCAATACTTCAACGAAGCACTTCCCTTCATTCATGCGCCGAGCAAAGGAACGAATCAATTGCTCTTGTAATTGACGCTGTTTTTGAAGCGTAAGCTCATTGAAGCGGTCGTCGCTCATCCAAATTTTGCGCTCAATGGTTGTCCGAGGAGGCAATACGGCAATAGCATGATGCTTTTGGGTAATCTTAATGATGTGCGGCAGGTAATCCACATTAACGCAGGAGGAAAGCACAAGAATAAAAAGAAATGGGATCCAATATTTCATACTCCAAAGGTATGAAAGATGGAAAGAAAAGCCAATAAAAATAACCGTTATCAAAGACACCCTAATAAAGAGGTCGGCTTGTCATACAGACTAAATTAACCGATTACGTGAGAATCAAACATCACGCTCCCGAAGACTCGTTCATTTAAGGCTATTCATTACCTTTGCAAAAAAAATAACCCCATGTCAAAACCTGTTCGCGTTCGCTTTGCCCCCTCACCTACTGGACCTTTACATATGGGTGGGGTAAGAACTGCTCTCTATAATTACCTCTTTGCCAAAAAACATAACGGAACCTTTTTAATTCGCATTGAAGATACGGATCAAACGCGTTTTGTACCCGGTGCACAAGACTACATTATGGATGCGCTTTCTTGGTGTGGTATCATGCCCAGTGAGGGACCTGGATTGGGTGGAGATTTCGGTCCTTACGTGCAATCGGAACGACAAGCCATGTATCGTCCGTATGCGGAGGAGTTGGTGTCAAAAGAACATGCATATTATGCCTTTGATACCGCAGAAGAATTGGAACAAATGCGGGAACAGGCTAAACAAATGGGGATGCCCAACTGGCAATACAATAGCGTGACCAGGGCATCGATGAAAAACTCTTTAACCTTACCTCAATCCGAGGTTGAACAACGCTTAGCCAATGGAGATCCCTATGTGATTCGCATGAAAATGCCGCGCAATGAAGACGTTCGGTTTCATGACCTCATCCGTGGATGGGTGGTTGTAAACACCAACAACTTGGACGACAAAGTATTGTTTAAAAGTGATGGCATGCCTACCTACCATTTAGCGAACATCGTAGATGATTATACGATGAACATTTCGCACGTAATCCGTGGGGAGGAATGGCTTCCGTCTGCGCCTTTGCATGTGCTACTTTATCAAGCGTTTGGATGGGATGCCCCTGAATTTGCACACCTTCCGCTTTTACTTAGACCGGATGGAAACGGCAAATTATCCAAACGAGACGGTGACCGTTTAGGATTTCCAGTATTTCCGACCAATTGGATCACCGCAGAAGGGGAATTGTATTCGGGATATCGCGAAAAAGGGTACTTACCTGAAGCATTTATTAATATGTTGGCTTTATTGGGTTGGAACCCAGGAACCCCACAGGAGATTTTCACCCTAGATGAGTTAGTAGACGCCTTTTCGTTGGAAAGGGTATCAAAATCCGGGGCGAAATTTGATCCGGAAAAAACGAAGTGGTTTCAACAAAGTTGGTTACGCATGCAGTCTGACGCTGACATCGCTAAGGGATTAAAAGAAACAACACCGTCTTTAACGCTTTCTGATTCCGCCTTGGAAACCTTGGTTGGCTTGATGAAAGAACGAGCCACCTTCGCAGAAGACATCCTAACGGATGGAGCCTATTTCTTGGCCAATCCAAGTGAATTTGATACGGAAACTATACGAAAAAAATGGAAAGCTGAAACCACAGGCTATTTGAATGAATGGATGGTTCGATTAGAGGGAATTGCTGAATTCACTGCGGGAAACATTGAGTCATCCTTTAAAGGGTATTTGGAGGAAAAAGGATTGGGTATTGGTGCGGTATTGCTCCCTTATCGCCTAGCTGTTACTGGCGTTGGTGCTGGTCCAGGCATGTTTGATGT
>DBCM01000109.1:0-4672 GCA_002293045.1 Flavobacteriales bacterium UBA958
TTGTTTAGCTCTTTAAAATGATCTACCACCGCGTCCTTCACCAGAAGGAAAGGGTAGTGGGTGTTACGTATTTTCTTAGTTTGTATGGCGCCACGCACGGCAAAGGTATTCCGTTCATGAAATAACTTAGACCAGTTAATGCTTAGCGCAGCGTCATAAATGTCTTTTTCATTTCTAAAAGGGAACCGTGTGATTTCAACTAGGACATTAATCGCACAGCGGCTGTACAGGTTTAAATAGTAAACATCGCGCCAGCTTCCTTTTAAAGATACCGCCCGATTGCCCTTCATCAAATCGGTGTATCCCAATTCTTGAAGTTCCTCCATGAGTACCTCCTCGAATCCATAAAAACATTTTAATGTAATTGTTAATTTTTTGTCACTTTCCGATATCTGTTTTGCCATTGACACTGTATTGCGCGTATTTTTGTACAAATGAACAAACTTTGAGGGGGATACGCATCATTTTATTTTTCTTTTTTTTAAGCAGTGTATCGCTTTCTTACCTTGCGCAACAAAAAGTAGGACTGGTCTTAAGTGGCGGGGGTGCAACCGGTTTGGCACACATTGGCGTACTCAAGGCTCTTGAAGAACATCACATTCCCATTGATTACATCTGCGGAACTTCAGCGGGGGCTCTGGTGGGTTCAATGTACGCTTGCGGCATGTCACCAAAGGAAATGGAAGCCTTTGTGACCTCGCCTGCCTTTCAGTTAATGACAAGTGGTGAAATTCCATCGAGAAGTAGATTCTTGTACCGCGAGAAAGAGGCAAATGCGGGTATGTTATCGATTCCATTTAGTCCAGATTCCTTGCTACAGACTTCTATTCCCATGAACATCATTCGTCCGATATATTTGGATTTTGAAATGTTAAAGCTCATGGGTCAAATCGGGGCCTCTTCCCACCGTAATTTCGATAGCTTACTTGTCCCGTTTCGCTGTGTCGCAAGTGATGTTATCAATAAGAAAAGCGTAGTGTTTAGCACTGGGGATTTAAATGCAGCTGTGCGTGCATCAATGACCTATCCACTTTATGTGAACCCAATAAAAATTGATCAGGTCATTTACTTCGATGGTGGACTATACAATAACTTCCCAGTAAATGTGATGTATCAGGAATTCAGTCCAGATGTAATCATTGGAAGTAATGTTTCGGACAACACACCCATTCCGGATGAACAAAATTTTATTGGCTTATTGGATCACATGACACGTACCCCAACAAGTTATGAGATACCTTGTGTTCAGGGAATTGTTATTTCCCCGAAAATTACCGTAGGGACCTTTGATTTTGGGGATGCTCAACAGGCCATTCAAGAGGGGTATGAACATGCTTTACGCTACATAGATTCGATTAAGCAGCTGATTACAAGCGAAACGGATACTGCGGCCCTGCAGGCAAAAAGAGCGCTGTTGAATGTGAAAAGTCAGCATCGGAAAATAAGCTCAATGTCTACTGAGTTTCATGGGAAACGCTCGATTTCTTACGTTCCTCAGGCATTGCTGCGAACTAAAAAAGCGGAGCAAATGACTTGGGAAAAATTTGAGAATCGGTATTTTCGGTTATACGCCGCAGAACAAGTTGATTTTTTATTTCCCACCTTAAATCAGAAGGAGGATTCTACCTACCACCTGAATTTGTACGTCCGTAGATCGAAACCTTTATTATTATCTGTAGGGGGGCATCTTTCATCCAGGCCTGTAAATACCGGTTACTTGGGCCTTACCTATCGCCACATAGGTCGAACAGCCACCTCAATTCATGCAGAGAGTTACTTCGGTAAATTTTACGGTTCAGCCAAGGGAGAGCTTTCACTCGATATACCCAGTGTCTTTCCTGTATCCGCATCTGCCTATTTTGTAATGAATCGCTGGGATTATTTTAGGAGTTTCGCTACATTTTTTGAAGATGTAAAACCTTCATTTTTAGTCCAAAATGAAATGTACTACGGGGTGAAATTAAAACATCCCATCTTGAATAATTCCAAGGCGGTCTTTGATGTGCGTTGGTTTAATTTGGAGGATGACTATTATCAGACACAGAATTTCTTGAGTACCGATACGGCAGATATGACCTTGTTGAATGGAAGTTTGCTCTCTTACGAGATCACGGATAATTCCCTGAATCGGAAACAGTTTGCAAATGAAGGTCATTTCCTGACCTTTAAAATTAAGTATTTAACTGGCTTGGAGCGCTCGGTTCCTGGGACAACCGCCCAATTTGACAGCACGGTGACTAAACAACATGATTGGTTGAACATTAACCTGGAAGGCCGATATTATTTTTTAACGATACCACATTTTCATTTAGGGATTCACGGGAAGGCTATGGTTAATTCTCAATCCTTGTTTGCCAATTACACAGCAAGCCTACTTTCCATGCCAACGCTAAATGTCATTCCGGACTTGGAAACCTACTTTTTTAAGGAATATCGTTCGCCTCAGTTCTTTTCAATTGGAGCGAATGTGGTGGTTCCCATTACAAAAGCGTTGGAATACCGCTTGGATGTATATTATTATCAACCCTTTTTGATCCTACAAAAATTAGACGATGGTTCTATACAATACTCTAAACCGTTCAAAGGAGAAACATGGTTGGCCTCTACCAGCCTTTTGTATCATACGCCCTTGGGACCACTACGCGCAACACTCAATTATTTCCCTCAACAAGCGATTCCGCTAAATTTCCAAGTGAGCTTCGGTTATGTGCTGTTTAACGAGCGAGCAGTTCGTTAGAAATATAAGAAAAGAAACAATCATACAGAGAGGGTGGGGCAATGTATTCGTGTATGCTCAAAAATTACTCTTAATTAATAAAAGTGGTTGTAACGCTATCGTTAAAAATCGAGAATTCATAAAATTCCCTTCCATTTTGATGATAAAACCGATCGATTTTAATAGCGTGGAGTTTGTCAAATTTGATTATTAAGTTTCGTTTACTTTTAAATTATTTTTAAGTGAACTAATTGACAAATAGCTATTTAAGCATTAAATTTAGTTCAAACAACATACTATAAACTTATGAATTTGCTTAGACTATTCGTGATAATTTGCTGCTATTCCAGTATTTATTCCCAGTGTACACCTCCTGCTGGTGCTATTGCAGCCAATCCAAATACGGTGTATTATGCGGGTGGAAGCTGTACTTTCTACGATGCTCAGTGCAACCAATTATTGGCAGTTCCCGCCGGTGAAGCTTCATGGTCATGTTCACCAGCACTAGCGGCGTGGGTATTGGTTTCGCCAGTTGCAGGCGGATATTATGAGTTCCCTCATTATGGAAACAACATGCCTCAGATAAATTTTAACCGCTACATGAATCCATTTTGGAATTGTGACACCATTTACAACGAATTAATATTGTTGGATGGTGTAGGTTCAAGTGCGAATTTAATGTTTGAACCAGCCCAAATCATTTCTGTCAAGAACTACAATTACAATACGTCCTTTACTCAAGGAGTCGATTATCAGTTGAATGGAAATACCATTACTCAGATAAGTCCCAATGTATCCACTTCTGTGACCACTACCTTTGGCAGCGGATTGGAAAATAAACAGCACAGTTCATGGACCAATGTAACGTATATTCCCAATCGATCCAATTGGAATGCCAACAACAATTTCACTTATCGTGGACAACAATTACCAAAGACGATGGCAAAATTGCAGAACCAACTTCCGTTAACCGTTCAGGCGATTGGAATGTCCATTACCTGCGGTTTGAATGTGAGCGGTTTCATCGGTGATCCGAATAATTTTCAAGCCAATGTCCCCTACATGCATAGTTACATCGATATGCTTGGCACAAAACTTAATCAAGTTTTTGGAAATAATACCAGCATGCTCAACAGTTCTTGTGGCGGTAAAACGATTGCTTGGGTCGATAATTATTGTGAGCCATTGGTGAATCCCAATAACCCTGACTTGGTGATCATCGACATGGGAATGAATGATATTTGGGGAACATCAACGGCGTCATTTATGAACAGCTTACAATCAGCAATGAATAAAATGAAAACCCATAACCCTGACGTGGAATTTATTTTAATTTCGAACATGTTGCCGGATGTCAACGGAATGGGTGCTCCTGCGAACGGTGCAATAGATATGTACGGATTTAGAGCAGCCATGTTGAATTTGGATACTGTAGGTACCGTAGTGTTCGATATGACTTCGATGAGCGACACGATTTATCAGCGCAAAGGAGCCAATCACTGTACAGCCAATTCCCTTCATCCAAATGACTATTTGGCACGATGGTACGCTCAAGGGTTATTTGAAATATTCAATGAGCCGCAAGGGGCAATACTTAACGAAACAGCATTCGGTCATATTGAAGTTTACCCCAATCCAGCTACTGGATCATTTACCTTGGACCTCGGTAAGGTGATTCTTCCAGCAAGTATTACCTTATTTGATTTGAATGGCCAGAAGGTATTTGAGGCGGAGCAAAACGAACAGATTTTGACATATGATTTAAAATCCAACATTAAAGCAGGAAATTATTTATTAAAAATTTCAAATGGAAAACAATTGTCGGAAAAACTACTTCAGATTCGATAAAATATGGCTTACAATGTTCTGTCTTGTAGCTTCTTTTGAAGCGCATAGCACTACCTATTATGTCAGTCCAAACGGGAACAATACCAACGGATTAAGCCCTAACAGCGC
>DBCM01000109.1:4727-26376 GCA_002293045.1 Flavobacteriales bacterium UBA958
CTTCTTTTTGAGGGTAATTTCAGTTACACCGGTAACCTCGAATTCGATGCGTTGGATGCAAACAATCCAAATAACCCTTTTTATATAGGTTCTTACGGGATTGGAATAGCTACGATTCAAACGCTTACGACGGCAAAATGTGGTTTCAAGGCGACCAACACCCAAGGATTTATTTTGAAAAATCTGATGTTTCAAGGACCAGGTGTTGCAACAGCATCGAACAGTGACGGGGTTTTATTCTACACCGACTTACCGTCTGGTTATCTTAGAAATATTGAGCTAAATAATATAGAAGTTTCAGGATTTGGATATTGTGGAATTCGTTTCTACTCGAATTGGTCAGCATCGGTCAATTCCGGTTTTCGAAATGTTAAAATTGATTCTTGTACGGTTCATGATTGCCGCGAAAATGGGATTGTGAGCATCGCCTACGATACGCAAAATTCTACCAACTACCAACATTACGGTTTTCAGATCAAACATACCAAGGTTCATGATATTACGGGGTATTCAGCTAATTCTCACAAAGGAAGTGGTATTGTTTTATCCCAAATTGACTCAGCATTGATTGAACGTTGTGTGGTATACAATACCGGAAGCCTGAATACTGCTTGTGGCGGTCCCGGTGGCATTTGGGTTTATGCAGCGAATAATGTCACCATTCAGTTCAATGAAAGCCATCACAATAAATCGGGATCTGGAAATGGGTGTGATGGTTTAGGGTTTGATTTGGACGGTGGAACAACCAACTCCGTATTACAATACAATTACTCGCATGACAACGATGGTGCGGGGATTTTGTTAGGAAATTTTCCGGGTGCGCGGCCTTGGGGTAACAACACAGTACGTTACAATTTTAGCGTGAACGATGCCAGAACCAACAACAGTTCGGTTACCCTTTTTACCGCACCTGGAACGGAATGGTGGGGACTCACATTTCATAACAATACGGTCATAACCTCTTCCACTAACACGAATAACTATCCTACTTTTGGAGCGTTTCAGATGACCGATTACGGCAGCACCATGGCAGGGATTCAATGCTACAATAACCAGTTCATTACTGATGGATTGCCATTGATTAATGTTCCCTCGACCTTTTTAGGCGATGAACCAAGATTTATCAATAACCTGTATTGGTCCAATGGTCAAACACCGGAGTTTTTTTATGGAGGTTCTTATAACTCATTGGCTTCTTTCCGTACCGCAGGTAATTATTGTGAAAAATGGTTGAATAATGATTATGGCATAGTATCCAATCCACAGTTAACCAATTTATGGAACCCTGCACCTACTTTGTATCCAAATCCAACAGAATCCCTTATGAGCTATCGCCTTACTTCAAATTCACCTGCTATTAACCAAGGCTTAGATTTGTTGACCACGTTCGGCATTGGCAGTTTCATGGATTATTTTTGGCATTCACTCCCATTAGGTGCGGCCTATGAGATTGGTGCAGAAGAAGGAGTTTTTTCACAATTGGGTTTAGCACAAAATGGCGATTTTAATCAATTTAATGTGCTTCCAAACCCCGTAAGGGCGAATGCTGTTTTTCAGGTGTCAAAGCCCGAATATATTCAAAAAATTTCCATTTATGATATGCAGGGAAGGGTTCAATATATGAACGTTGAGCCGTTAGATGTTCCCGTAAAAGCAGACTTCGGAAAGGGTTATTTTTTCCTAAAAATTTCAACCAAATCAGGGCAGGAATTAACCTTGCCTATACTCGTGATCGAATAACATTACCCCACGAATATACGAACTCGATTCCGCTAAATTTTCAAGTGAGCTTCGGTTATGTGCTGTTTAACGAGCGAGCAGTTCGTTAGAAATACTAAATTTGCACAAACAGTTATAATGAAACCAATAATTTGTGGCATCCAACAAATGGGAATTGGAGTGCCAAATGTTCAAGAAATATGGGCATGGTATCGAACCATGTTTGGAGTAGATGTCAGAATTTTTGAAGAGGCCGCTGAAGCGCCTTTAATGACTAAGTATACCGGTGGAGTGGTGCATGCGCGTACCGCAACCTTGGCACTCAGTATGGATAGCGGTGGTGGATTTGAGATTTGGCAATATACCAGCAGAAACACGGAAAAACCATCATTCGAGGTAAAGCTAGGCGACCTTGGCTTATTTTCCTGCAAAATTAAATCAAGAAATGTGCGTGAATCATACAAGCACATGAAATCAAATGGCGCGAAAGTTCTCAATGAGCCTACGGCAACCCCAGATGGGACCTTGGCATTTTTTGTGGAAGACCCAAATGGTAATGTTTTTCAAGTGGTGCAGGGGCTTGGTTGGTTTAGCAACACAGGGCATCCATCGCATTGCGGTGGTGTGGCAGGAAGCATCATTGGTGTTTCAAATATGGAGGCATCACTTAAGTTATACCAAGAGGTTCTTGGATATGAATCCATCGTGTATGATGAAACACGGTCTTTCGAAGATTTAGGCGCCTTATCCTCAGGGATTTTTCGCAGGGTACGCTTAATTCACCGGGAAGATCGAAAAGGACCTTTTGCAAAATTGCTTGGACCAACCTCGATTGAATTGGTACAATCCATGGATCGTAGCGACGTGAAACGCATCTTTGAAAACCGTTTTTGGGGAGACTGGGGTTTTATTCACTTGTGTTTTGATATCCAGGGAATGGATGAACTAAAAGCACGTTGTGAACAGGCAGGGTTTCCTTTCACGGTGGATAGCTCAGATACCTTTGATATGGGTGAAGCAGGCGGTAGATTCTCGTACATCGAAGATCCCGATGGCGCTTGGATTGAATTTGTTGAAACTCATAAAGTACCCGTAATCAAAAAGTTGGGATGGTATATTAATCTTAAAAATCGCCCTGTCGGCAAATTCTTACCTACCTGGATGTTAAAAGCAATGGCCTTTAACCGGGTGAAATAGACAGGCGGACATTTAGACGTAAATTATTTTTTTTGTTAAGCGGTCCCTGAGTAGTCTGAAGGACGTATCGAAGGGCCGCTTTCCAGGCTCTTGAACCCCAAAGTCCTAAAGTCCTTATTTCCGTTTATCTACTTCCCGTATCGCGCATTCACGATCTCATACACCACATGCTGGATGTTGGTTCGAATGCCCATGTCTCGTAGTTTCCAATTGTCTTGGCTTGGATGCACTCGATTTGATAAAAACACAAAGACTACGTCGTTCTTGGGGTCGGCCCAGGCTAAGGTTCCGGTAAAACCGGAATGACCAAAACTTTGCTGAGAAGCCAGTTCGTCACAGGTTCCGCCACCAGATGCTGAAGGCCTATCAAATCCGATTCCCCGTTTATTGCCCGGATATTGAGCGCTGGTAAAATAACGAACCGTTTCCTTGTCAAAAAATTGCTGTCCTGCATAAGCTCCGTTGTTTAGGAACAATTGCATAATTCCGGCTAAGTCCGTAGCATTTGAAAATAAACCGGCATGTCCGCCAACTCCGCCTAACATCGCAGCGCCCGGATCGTGCACATGACCTTGCAGCAATTGCTTTCGAAAATATTGGTCGTTTTCTGTGGGGACAATTTGATGTATTGGATAGTATGCGAGCGGTTTGTAATTCACATACCGCAAACCCATCAGGTTATAAATGTGCTTTCGAACATATTCGTCTTGCTTTTCTCCTGTTATTTTTTCAAAAATAGGTTGCATGAAATAATAGCATAAATCAGAATACACATATTTTTTTTCTTTCAACGGATTACGCAATATCCGCGCATACATGCTGTCTTTATAGGCAGTTTTCAGAAAAAGCTCATTCGCTACTTCTAACCCGTGTTCTTCATCCATTGAATTACGGTACCATGGCCCCGAGGGGTTTCCATCCGTTAAGGTACGTTTGTAAAATGGAATAAAGGGCTCCAATCCTGCTTTATGGCACATCATCTCTCGAATAATAATGTGGTGGTAAGGGGTTTCTCGCGTCACCTCTGGAATATACGCGCTAAGCGAAGCATTTAAATCTAATTTCTTATCGTAATACAGCTTCATGGCAATCAGGGTTGACGAGGCGATTTTGGTGATCGAAGCAATGTCGTAAACATCTTCGTTGTCGACTTTTTTTGATGTTGCTTCATAGGTGAAATTCCCAAAGGACTTGCGATAGATAATGGAGCCCTTGACTGCAACTACGATTTGACATCCCGGATATGCTCCCGAAGATATTCCATTTTTCGCCAATTGATCGATGCGGTTAAAATCGGCACTTCGCATGTTTAATTCCTCCGGAGAACTGTAGCGCAATCGCCCATTCGAAGATACTTTAATTCCGGTCCCTCGTTTGAAAACTCCGAGACTTTGTTTTAATTTTCCTGATATTGGAATAGCCCCCATAAGCTGTTGTGAGATACGGTCTTGCATCTGCGTATGATTTTCTGGGGCCAATAAAATCCCATCGAACGTGTCTAATAGCCCCGTCATCTGTGGATGGATCTTTCCAAAGGTCAATACGATGCGTTCTTGAGCTTCAGGAACGCGCTTCAAGGCATCCCATATCCAAGCATTAATGGTTAGTGAATCTGGATGTGCCGGATGTAAACTCAGGATGATGCGTTTTGCGTTTAATGTGTCTAAGAGACCCAAGTCTTCCTCGGCAAATATTTGTATAAATCGTCCATCTGAAAACCGTTTAATTCCCTGATGGAAGGCATCAGAATTTCCTCCCAGACTCACATAAACAGTTGAAACGGTTAGATCATTTACCGGTAAACACTGGGTGTTTTTTAGACAAACTGCATGCGTGTCGATTGCCCTCACAAGTTCGTCATAGGCAGATATGCCCCGAAAGGGCTCACTTAACCAATGTTCTTGAGCCTGAGGTTTTATGGGGGAATCAAGTCCCGTAAGGGCAAATACACCAAGCATTGCGATACATACAACAACGAGGGTTAACAGCGTACGTTTTTTCATGACCACGAATTTAATCATTCTATTGGATTGAATAAGGCATAGAAAGTGTACGTTTGACACTTACTTGAATATACAAAAAAAATAGACATTTCACAATTTATTTTCTCCACAGAAATATATCGCCTGTGTTAGTAAATACCGCATCTTTTAGGCTTTTTTCTCTATGCAATTCATGTAGCTTTGCCTAAGAATTTTCATAAAAAACGCCTATGTCGAAAGTTGGTACGTTCGGGGTTCACTCCGATTTAACAGAATCCCTAGGATTTGAAAACGCCTCGGCAGAATTTTGGAATTTAGCACCAGACGAATTGGTTCGTGCCACACTTGAACGCGGACAAGGCAAATTAGCTACAAACGGTGCACTGGCCATTGATACCGGAAAATTCACTGGAAGGTCTCCCAAGGACCGATTCATCGTTAAAGACGTCCAAACAGAAGATGCGGTATGGTGGGGAGCCGTCAATATTCCTTTTGATTCAGATGCCTTTGATCGCTTGTACGATAAAATGCGCGCCTACGCCGAAGGTAAAGAATTGTTCATCCGTGACGGCTATGCCTGCGCTTCTCCCACATACCAATTAAATCTTCGGGTGGTAGCTGAATATCCATGGTCGAATTTATTCGCATACAACATGTTTTTGCGTCCCTCCGCGGAGGAATTAAACACCTTCAATCCAGAGTGGCATGTCATCTGTCTTCCCGGGTTTTTAGCAGACCCCGAGGTGGATGGTACCCGGCAAGATAATTTTGCGATTTTGAATTTTACGCGCAAAATGATTCTAATCGGCGGAACCGGGTACACCGGAGAGATTAAAAAAGGAATTTTTTCCGCCTTGAATTTTATTCTTCCACACAAGAAGAATGTACTTTCCATGCATTGCTCTGCTAACATTGGTAAAGACAACGATACGGCGATTTTCTTTGGTTTGTCTGGAACCGGAAAAACAACTCTTTCTTCCGATCCAAATCGCCGCTTAATCGGTGACGATGAGCACGGTTGGGCACACGATGAGGTATTCAATTTTGAAGGGGGATGTTATGCTAAAACCATTGATTTAAGTCGTGAAAAAGAACCTCAAATCTTTGATGCCATCAAACCAGGCGCCCTACTAGAAAACATTGGCTTTAACAAAGGAACCAACGAGCCGAATTATGCCGATGGATCAATAACAGAAAATACTCGTGTTTCTTACCCGATCTTTCACATCGACAACATCGCGCGTCCTTCGATTGGGACTGCACCTAAAAACATTTTCTTCCTAACGGCAGACGCCTTTGGCGTGTTGCCTCCAATTGCTCGCCTCACCACGGCACAGGCCATGTATCACTTCATGTCAGGATATACTGCGAAAGTAGCAGGCACAGAGGTTGGAATTACCGAACCTACCACAACGTTTTCAGCAGGATTTGGCGCAGCATTTCTTCCGCTTCATCCGGCAAAATACGCGAAACTGCTCGGTGAAAAATTAGAAGGAACGGATATTCGCGTATGGTTAATCAATACGGGTTGGACCGGTGGTAGCTATGGGGTAGGGAGTAGAATGAAACTTTCCTATACCCGAGCCATGATCACTGCAGCCTTAGAAGGCAAGCTTGACTCGGTAGATTTTGAAACCCTACCCATGTTTGAATTAGCTATTCCTACGTCATGTGACGGGGTGCCTTCAGAGCTCCTTAACCCACGAAATACATGGGAAAACAAGGGGGAATTCGATGCCACGGCAGAACGTCTAGCGGAAAAGTTTATAACGAACTTCAAGAAATTCGAGGCAGAAACAGCGCCTGAAATTCTTGCTGCTGCACCTAAGGTGTTAAATTAGTCCATCAACCAACCACGATAGAGCCCTGCGCAAGCGGGGCTTTTTTTATTTTTGTAAAAAAAACAAGGTGGATCATCTCCAATATCTCGAAACAGAAGCCATAGAAATTTTACGCGAAACTGCGTTCCAATTTGAGCGCCCTGTGCTTCTGTTCAGTGGAGGGAAGGACAGCATTTGCATGGTTCATTTGGCTCGCTTGGCCTTTGCTCCTAATCCCATTCCCTTTACCTTATTGCACATTGATACCGGTCATAATTTCGCAGAAACCTTAACTTTTCGCGATGAACTTGTGCATACCATGGGCTTGTCCATCGAAGTTCGATCCGTTACTCAAGCAATGCGCAAACGCGAGATCGCCGAACCAAAGGCGAAATTCCCCTCACGGAATTCCATGCAGAGTTTTGCCCTGCTGGATGCCATTCAAGAACTGAATATCGATGCCTGCATTGGAGGAGGTAGACGGGATGAAGATAAAGCGCGGGCCAAGGAACGGATTTTTTCCTTTCGCGATCAAGAAGGAACGTGGAATCCCTTGAGTCAACGTCCGGAACCTTGGAACATGTTAAACGGCCGAATAAATCCTGGCGAGAATGTGCGCGTATTTCCGCTCTCGAATTGGACGGAACTTGATGTGTGGTCCTACATCCAGCGAGAGCAAATTGCCTTACCAAGCTTGTATTTTGCCCATGAACGACTCTGCTTAGCACTTCCTGATGGCGCATTGATGGCGTATAATCCTTATGTGCGCTTAGAATCAACGGATGTGTTGATAGAGCGAAGTGTAAGATTTCGAACCATCGGTGATATGACCTGTACGGCGGCAATTCCGAGTATGGCAGGTTCGGTGGAAGAAGTCATCGCGGAATTGAATCAAACTCAAATTTCTGAGCGTGGAGCAACCCGCTTGGATGACCGAATTAGCGAAGCGGGAATGGAAGATCGAAAACGACAAGGATATTTTTAAGGGAAAACAAAGATGCGAATACTGAAGGTTTTTACGTGCGGTAATGTGGATGATGGGAAAAGTACCTTGTTGGGTCGCTTGCTCTTAGACAGTGATTCCATTTCTGTAGATATCCTGCATCAGCTCACGGAGCAGGGGGGAGGTGTGCCTAACCTTGCCTTGTTAACCGATGGCTTGCGCGCAGAACGAAGTATGGGAATTACCATTGATGTCGCCTATAAATTTTTCACTACCAAGCAAACGAAGTATATTCTAGTAGATACGCCCGGGCATCAGGAATATACTCGAAACATGTATGCAGGGGCCTCTGAATGTGAAGTTGCTGTAGTGCTCATTGATGCACTAAAACCCATCGAAGCGCAAACGAGAAAACACCTAGAAATCATGCAGGCACTGAGTATAAACCACGTGATCGTAGCGGTGAATAAAATGGATGCGGTTGGCTTTGAACAGGCCGTGTTTTTGGAGCGACAATCCGAGGTGAAGGCGGTGCTTAACCTGCTAGAAAACCAACGCCTGCATTGGATTCCAATCAGTGCCTTAGCTGGTGATCATGTGGTGAAACGTACCCAGGTTATGCCGTGGTATACGGGACCAAGTATCCTGGAATGCCTTGAATCAATTCCACAAGATCCAGTTGATCCCAGCACGAATTCCTTGATAGAAATCCAAGGGCTTGTAAAGGGCTATGCCTATGGAAAAGTAGTACAAGGAACATTTAGCGCTTCAACGACTTGGAAGAACAGCATACATACACTTGAAATTAAGGAGTCTTATGTAAACGGAGTCCCTTGTGAAAATGCGCATCCGGGTGATCAAATTGCTTTTCAAATTCCCGAAGAGCCCACCTTAAAACGCGGTCAGCAATGGGCAGCAGAAGCGCCCTTGCAATTTACTGAATGTACCGTAGAACTTTGTTGGATGGGTGAGGCCATGGAGCCGGGCACCTTGGAGTTTATACTTCGGAGAGGTACTGCAGAACGCCGGGCACGAATAGCCCTTCCTAAACGAATCAACCCGAATGATATCCAGCACCTTGATATGAGTTTATCGGCTCCCATCGATGTGCTCATGGAACGAATTCAAGCGAATCAAGAGCGAATCATTCTTATAGATAAAACAACTAATGCCACGATAGCGGCAGGAATTATTAAAACCATAGTAATATGAAAGCAACCACTGTAGATCAATATTTAGTAGACGGGTGTGGAAGATGCAGTAAAGGGGGTACACCCCAGTGTACTGTTCATACATGGCATCCCATTTTAGTAGCCATGCGTGAATTAGCCAAGGAATGTTTGCTCACCGAAGAAGTTAAATGGTCAGTTCCTTGTTATACCCTAAATGGTAAGAACGTCCTCATGATTCATGCATTTAAGGAATATTGTAGTATCATGTTTATGAAGGGCGCCTTATTAACCGATCCGGAAAATATACTGCATCGGCAAACAGAACATGTAACGGCGGGACGTCAATTGCGCTATACGACTTTGGAAGGATTCATGGAACAACGTGAATTGGCCAAGGCCTTTATTCTTGACGCGATTGCGCTTGAAAAAGTTGGGGCGAAAGTTCCGACGCGTACGCAGGAAGATCCGGTGGTCGATGAGTTGAAGGAGGCTTTTTCGCAAGATGAAGCATTTAAGACCGCATTTTATCAACTCACCCCAGGAAGGCAACGTGCGTATTTATTGCATTTTGCGCAACCAAAACAGTCGGAAACACGGGCTTCACGCATTGTAAAATGTATGTCCATGATCATGCGCGGGGAAGGCTTGCACGATGCCTACCAGAACCGAAAAAAATAGAACATATGGAACTCATACTTTTAACATTTTTGATGCTGGCCTTCATAGGTCTTGGCTTAACCGTTTTTCTTGGAATAAGGTCGTTTAAAAAGAGGATCTCTTGGATTAAATCGTTCATTTTTATTGCCTTATACGGAATTTTTTGTATTGGAATATTGGTTTTTCTGATTGAGCGAAGAGCCCCGAAATTAATCAAGCGAATTCCCGTGATTCGTACTATAGAGGCCAAACAAAGCTGCGATTGTACCTGGTCTTCCCTTTCGCTGGAAAAAGACGATTTTTCAGCGAAACATAAACCTGCAGCGCAACGCATAAGCAATCAAATGTACATTCGAAATGAAGCCTTGAGGCAGAAATGGATAAAGCAGGGTCGCTTAGTTCCCGTGGAAGAAATGGAGGGCTTTGGCATTTCTAAGCTTGACTTCAGCACTGCTCATTTAACGCCTTTGGCAAAAAAACGCTTGTACGAGCTGGGTAAACGATTTAGAGCGAGCATTCAAAATCCGGATGAAAAGATGAGTTATTTTATGGTGAGTTCCATTACGCGAAGCCAACTGCAGCAAACTCAAATTTGCGAGCGATACCCAACTGCATGTACAAAAGACCATTCGCCGCATTCCTATGGCGTTGCATTTGATATTTACAGGTTACATAGCCGATATAAAAACTGCAATGTAGGCATGAAGGCACTAGAAAATGTACTCCAAGAAATGCAGGAGGAAGGAAAGATTCTATTGTGTACAGAATCAAAATGCATCCATGTGACCGTGTGTGGGTAGCAATTACCTTATCCTTCCTGTTTAAATAAATATCTTTTGTAAACTTTTAATGCTTGGCGTTGTTCTATATTATTAATTATCAATATTTTACAATGTTTTTTACCGAAAAGTTTAAATCGCGCTTTGAATTGGTTACGCTTTATTTCGGTATTAGCACCTTTTTTATTCATGCCGCCATTATTTTTTTCTTGAAATGGGGTTGGTTGGATGCTGCGTTTTTTCCAAAAAATTTATTCGGAAATCCTTTTTCCGCCTTATTTTCTCCCTTTAGTTCTTTGTTGGTGTATGAAGTCTATTTGTTGATTTATTACCTACGAAAAAGCTACACCAAAAGTATTTCTAAGCAGTTGGAAATCATGGCACTCATTCTTTTGAGAAACTGTTTTAAAGATGCAGGTAGCCTAACCGATGGCACGAAATTACTTTTTCAAAGTGAGTTGATTAAGGATCTGACAGGTTTCGTACTGCTCATGTTGCTCGTGTGGGCCTTTTATTACCTCGATGCAAAACGCGTAGATTTCAAGGTTCAACTTTCAGAGCGATTTATATTACTGAAAGACCGTATGGCGGTTGTTTTGATGGTAGTATTTTTCGTGCTCTCCATTTATTCATTTAGCGACTGGGTCATTGGCTTGTTTCATTATTCGAATTCTTCTGCCGTGCTGGAAGACCCTTCGCATATTTTTTATAAAGAGTTTTTTACCTTACTCACCTTTGCGGATGTATTGTTGCTCCTCAGCAGTGCAAAAAATCTGAAGAACACCGTCCTCATTATCCGGAATTCAGGGTATGTGTTAGCCACGTTTTTATTGCGAATTTCTTTCTCCCTCCACGGTTGGGAACGTATTTTTATCCTTGTATTGGGTGCGGCCATGGCCGTCTTCATGCTTTGGATCAGCCGCAGACAAGTATTTCTCGAATTAAAAGAGGAGTAAGGCTCATCTCCATTTGTTAAGCTTTCATTCCATTTATAATGATTGGTGTTAATGCATCTGGTATTGGTTTCCTGGCCTCGATGTGTTGTTGACTTTGACCCCAAACCAACCACCTTTGAGTTCCAATCAGTTGATGTTAATATTAATTCAATATTAAATTAATGTAAATCAAAGTTGGGTGATACCTTTTGAAAATCCTTGATTTTATTTACCTTTGCGCTAATGACTAAACTACTACTTGCACTTTTTTTTGCCTCTTCGTCTACGTGCTTTTTTGGACAGGCCTATAATTTCTACTTTGGTAACATTCATGCACATTCTGGATATTCAGATGGAAACAAAGACAGCCTAACTTCGGGAATGTATACGCCCTACCAAGATTTTCTTTATGCGAAGGAATCTGAACACATTGATTTTTATGGAATTTCTGAGCACAATCACAGCAATGCCGGGATGAGCAGCAAACAAAATTATTACAATGGAGTGGCCGATGCAGAACTTGCAACCATTGAAGATGATTTTGTGGCGCTATACGGCATGGAGTGGGGTATCATCTCGCAAGGAGGGCATGTGTTGATCTACGGCTATGATAGTTTAATTGGATGGGAAAATAACTTGTACGATGAATACGTGCAGCCTACAGATTTTCAAGGTTTATGGAATGTGATTAATAGTAAACCGAATTGTTTCGGGTATTTGGCACATCCACAAGCGGCAGATTACGATTCACTTTTACTCAAGCCATTGGATGCGGGTGCAGACCAAGCCATTGTTGGCATGCCGTTCAGAAGCGGTCCCGCCTTCTCACAAAATTTCACCTACAGCAATCCATCAACCGGCTCTTATTGGTCTCGATATACCCAATTGTTAAAACAGGGCTATCATGTAGGCGTCGGTTTAGACCATGATACTCACTATAGCGTCTTTGGTCGTTCTCAGCAGGGGCGAATGGGCTTGTTAGCACCCAACCTCACCAAGAATGAGATCATGTATGCCTTGCGGAAAATGCATTTTTATTCCACCGACGATTGGAATTTCAGGCCGGATTTTCGCATCAACGAGCAACCCATGGGAAGCATCATAGAACAGGCGGGTGATCCAACTATTTTTATTGACTGCATCGATCTAGACCTCTCAGAACCGATTAATTATATTTCCATTTATTACGGTGTCCCAGGCAGTGGTCAGCAAGCCACGTTACTTACACAGATTGGTGCTCAGAATACGGTGTCCTACAATCACCCCATTCAAAATGGAGAAACCTTTTACTACTATGCGCGCATTGTGCAGATGGATGGCGACGAGATTTTCACTTCTCCCATTTGGTATACCCGCAACGACGATCAAACGGAAGTGGTTCCCGCTGCTCATTACACTGCCGATGCTACCCCGGCGTGCCTTGGAGTTCCCCTACAATTAACCTACGACGGTACCGGAACCAACAATCAGTATTTCTGGTCGTTTTCCGATGGCGTAATCCCTTCCTATTCCACGGAAGCGAATCCCACGGTGAACTTTGAACAAACAGGCACTTATCATGTGACGGTTCATGTAGAAAACGCAGCCGGAACATCGTTTTATACTCAAGAAATCACGGTCGAAGGGTGCGCAGGGCTATTGGATCACGGCTTAGGTTATAAAATTTATCCAAACCCAGCAACAACGCAGCTCAACATTGAAGTGGATGCTGAGGCAGCCATTGAAGAAATCGCCATAATTGATGCTATGGGAAGAATGATCTTACGACAATCCCTTGAAAATCAAGGAAAAAATACCTTGGACATCAGTGCCTTTCCATCTGGAATGTATGTGATTCAATTGCTTGGATCCATGCAGCGCATTACAGAATCGCTCTGGATACAGAAGTAACGTTAAATGCATAGAAGCTAATTTCCCTGGGTGCGGATTTAAATCCGCACCCAGGGATTAATTGACTTAGGGATTAATTCCACCCAATAAGTTCACTTTTTGATTTAGTTTATTTCTTAACATTTCCAACCTTTTCAGTCTTCCAGTTGTTTTAGTTACAAACCAACCCTATGAAACGTTTCTTAACATGGCTCTTCGTTGGAGTAATTTTGTTGATTGGGCTTAACTCGTTTTACATGTCACGAATAGAAAAACCAGCATACAGTGTTGAACGTGTGCTAGAAAATAAGGTAGAAATCAGAGCTTATTCGGCAATGGTCGTAGCCAAAACTTCCCTAGGAGGTGCATCTTTTGATCAATATGGATCGCAAGGATTCCGCAGCATTGCCTCATACATTTTTGGAAATAATCAAAAGCAGCAGAAAATCGCCATGACTTCCCCGGTGATTATGGAACAGGGATCTGATGCAAGCATGTATTTCGTGATGCCGAAGCAATACGCGAAGGATGAATTACCAAACCCAAACTCAGCGAACGTAAACATTACAGAGGTAGGCGCAAAGCGCTTGGCAGTAATTCGCTTTGGCGGATGGGCCAACGACAAACGCATTGAAAAACATCAGCTCAAATTGAAACAAATTTTGAATGATGCCAAGATTTCTTACAAGGAACCATTTTTATTCATGGCTTACAATGCGCCTTGGGATATCATTGCTAGACGCAACGAAGTAGCTGTAGAGTTGTGAGTTAACTGGGGGGCCTGAGCTTGTCGAAGGGCCCCATATTGTATTATTTTCAAACGGTCCCTGAGCCTGTCGAAGGGCCGGTCCCAAAACATAACAATAACCAATCTCTGAGCCTGTCGAAGGGCGGTTATTGTTCCCTGCATCTTGCATTTAGCCTCAATGCATCAAAATTCCCATTGATTAGCGCTATTTTCTTTGCTCTACTCCACTTTTGTATTTGTTTTTCTCGAAGAAACGCCAAATATATTCGATTAAATTTCTCATAGTATACCAATTTCACGGGCTGATGTTTTCGCGTGTGCTTTGAGCCTAAACCTAATTGGTGTTGCATCATCCTAAGCTCAAGATTTTTTGTGCTTCCAGTATAATGACTTCCATTCCCACAGTTCAATATGTACATATATCCAACCATTGTATTTCGTTGATAAAAGAGTTGATTCGTATGTCATTGTGCCGGTCCCTGAGCCTGTCGAAGGGCCGGTACTACATATAGAAATGCTGTCAAAAACGAATAAAATCAACTTTATTGTACAATCACCGGCAAGCGATAATAGTGCCCGTTTAAGCGGATTAATGCGAATGAAGTTTGAAGTGAAAACGTTATGGTGTCTTTCGAAGTATCCTGAAGCGCTAATTCAAGTGCTTTTCCCGAATAATCGAAGGCCATGATTGCGAATTGATTTAGGTTACTCCCTTTAATAAGCCATTGTTGCTCATCAAGGGCTTGGATGGAAATCTCTGATTCAAGCGCTGAAATACCGTTTGACCCAACGGTTATTTGCATAGAATCTATAGCTTGTCCGCATGGACCTGAAGCCGTGCAGGTTACCCAATAAGTACCTTCGGTAAATACATGAATTACGCTCCCGCCGAATGCAGTAGCATTGTCGCCAAAATCCCAAACAATGCTATCACAAGCGCTACAGGTGGCATCGAACATATAACTACCGGGTAAAATCCCATTCATTTCAGCAACCACTTCCACCTGCGTCAAAGAATCCGGATGGGTGAGCATCCACGTACCCATGCTATCCAAGACCACTAAGTTTGCCGCATCAATCAAGTGTTGCGCCGTGATCGCATCCAGCCCTGCCGTGTAGGCTAAATTTGGTGAAATGGCTTTATGAAATAGGGAAACATAAAATACAGAGGCCGCTAAATACGTGCCCGCCACCGACGGATGCGAACCATCACCAACGTACAATTGAATGCTGGGTTGTGTTTCTCGGATATACCGCCATGCGGAACCCACAGGACTCACTCCCGCATTACTGGAATCTGCAATACGTAAATACGCATCACGCAATCGCGCATTCATTTTATAAAAGGTATTGATGCTGTCCCATTGGGGATCTCCATTCTCTCTTCCCCAAGTCATAAAATAATTCACCTGCGCGCATGAATGATTCGCATATACTGAATCCGCCAGTTGTGTAGCATAAGGAAGGGATTGCGTATTCACTTGCTGATATGGGAACGACGGTTCTTGACTTTGTCCTTGAATTACTACGTAATCCCACGCTTGCGCATTAATTTTTTGATACGTTACCAGATCTTGGGTATGCATTTGAAAGGTATATCCGCCGTTGGTTTTGGAATCTACATTCACTTGATCTCCCATCGCCGCTGCAAGTTGAACGAGCGTTCCGGGCAAATCATTGGCATAGGTGTAGCTGTTCCCAATAAACAGCACATTCAATTGCTGTTGAGCTAATCCGAGCGATGAAACAAAGAGGAGGAGTATTACTAAAGGCTTTTGCATGTGCTATTTTTTTCTTCCGTAAATTTACAACATGAATTCTTTCATACACCATCGATTCTCGGTTTTAATCAGTGCACTGTTTCTGTTGAATTCATTTGTTGCTCAATTTCAATTCAATTACAACGATTCAATTCCAGTGGTTAAGTTGGGGAATACCCTTAAGTTCCCATGGGCAGGAGGCATTAATTATGCGCAATTTTCTGAGCTGGATTATGATTACGACGGTGACCTGGATTTGATTTTGTTAGATCGAAGCAACGACCAAATTCGTGTGTTTGAACATCGGATTCAAGGGGCTGCACATTCCTATCAATTCAACCCCTACGGCGATGCCTTGTTCCCATCGGATGTGCGCTATCGAATGTTCTTGGCAGATTATAATTTAGATGGAAAAAATGATTTATTTACCTATGGAATAGGCGGTGTAAAAGTGTATCGAAATGCGGGTAACAGTGGGGTAGGGCTGCAATGGGTGCTTGAAAAGAATTTGCTCTATTCAGATTATAACGGCATGTTCATGGGACTCTATGTAAGTTCTGCAGACATCCCCGCCATTGTGGATGTAGACGGAGATTCGGATTTGGATATATTAACCTTTTCCATTGCGGGAGATCATGTGGAGTATCACAAAAACATGTCCAAAGAACTCTATGGCCATTGTGACAGCTTGATTTTTGTCCTTAAAAACAAATGCTGGGGAGGATTCAGAGAAGAAGTTACTTCAAATGCCATTACATTGTTCGATACCGGGAGTTTATGCACCACAGGAAACGTACCTAATCCGCAGCTACCAGTAATTCCGAAACCCGAAGAAGAAGAAAAAGCACATGCGGGCTCTACGTTGTTGGCGCTGGATTTAGACAACAGCGGTGTACTTGATTTGTTGATTGGCGATGTAGCATACGGAAATTTGAATAAATTGATGAATGGCGGAACTAACCCGAATACGAATTCGCAGATGATTTCTGTAGATCCCAATTTTCCTTCAAATTCGGTGTCTTTGGACCTTCAATTGTTTCCGGGTGCGTTTTATTTGGACGTGGATTTTGATGGGAAGAAGGACTTGCTTTGTAGTCCGAATGCCAGAGGTACTTCTGAGAATGAACAAAGTGTATGGAAATACAAAAATCAAGGGTCGGTATCGGTTCCAAATTTTATCTATGAAACTGATGCGTTCCTGCAGCGCGACATGATTGAGCATGGCATTGGATCCGTTCCAGTCTTTGCCGATGTTACCAATGATGGCCTTCCTGATTTATTTGTCGCGAATTATTTTGCCTATAAACAGACGCTTTTAACTGAATCTCGAATTGCCTATTATAAAAATACTGGAACCTTAGCAAATCCAGTGTTCACCTTTGTAGATAATGATTTTCTGAACTTAAGCCAGCTGAATCTCGGGTATAGAACTATGCCCACCTTTGGAGATTTAACAGGGGATGGAAGGCCAGAATTAATCCTAGGATTGGAAGATGGTACCTTGCGGTATTACCCAAATCAAAGTACGGGGTCTTCCCCAGTTTTTGGTCCAGCTCAAACCCAATTTCAGAGCATCGACGTCGGACAGCTGGCAGCACCACAATTATTCGATTTAAACAAAGACTCGCTGTTGGATTTAATAATCGGTGAAAAAACAGGGACCTTACAGTATTTCCAAAATACGGGTACTTCAGCGGCTCCAACGTTTACGTTAATGGACCCAAGCCTCGGGGGTATTGACATCGTGACCGCTACTCCAGATGGATTTCCTCAACCGCATTTTTTTAGATGGCAAGATACCACGTATTTAATGATTGGAGGGTACGACGGTAAAATCCGCTTTTACGACAGCATCGATGAGCACCTGAATGACACCTTTAATTTGCGCGCTTTCCCATTTTTAGGATTGGAAGTGGGATCATTTTCTGCCGTAGCGGTCGACGATATTGATCACGACGGTCGACTGGACCTTTATGTTGGGCAAGATTTAGGCGGGATTTTTCGATTAGAACACCAAGCAGGAAGTAATTTAAGTCAAACGGAATTATTGGATCCTGCCATAACCTTGTACCCTAACCCAACCCAACACGACATCACCATTAAATCATCGATTAATTTGGGGAGCGTCACCTTGTTTGATCTTTCAGGCAAATGCATCTTGGATTCCTCCTGTAATTCGATGGAGTGTACTTTATCCTTAAGGGATGTTCAACAGGGGGTTTATCTCATATTTCATGCAGGAAAACCGATTGGACGAGTGGTAAAGCTTTAATCTTTTTTCCAGGATCTTACTTCACCGTAATCCGATACATTTCTTGTCCGTTCAAGGTCCCAACTAATTCATCACCAATGGAAATCGGACCAACACCTGCAGGGGTTCCAGTAAAGATTAAATCACCGGTTTTTAGCGTAATGAACTTGGAAATGTAGGCAATGATTTGATCAATGTTAAATAACATCAGGGTTGGATTCCCATGCTGCTTGCGTATACCATTTTGATGAAACTCAAAGGACAGGGAATCAAATGCTTCATGGGTAATTGGAATCCATTGGGATGACACCACGGCGCTTTGGTCAAAGGCTTTCGCTATTTCCCATGGCAGTCCGTTCGCTTTGCATTCGGCTTGAAGGTCACGGGCTGTAAAATCAATGCCGAGACCAACACTGCTATAGTATTTGTGCGCAAATGCCGGGTCGATGTGTTTGCCAACGCGATCAATTTTGACCACTAGTTCGCATTCATAATGAATTTCGTTGGTGAATCCTGGAAAATAGAAAACGTCATCTTTTAAGAGTGCTGTATCAGGTTTCATAAAGAAAACAGGGGCGCTTGGAACTTCCGCGTTCATTTCGGCCGCATGATCCGCATAGTTTCGTCCAATACAAATGATTTTCATTTTTTATTGAATTTCGAAGAAAGTTGGTTGAGTTTATCTTGAAATCCAGCCTCCTTGGTAGGTTCTTTAAGCGCTTTCAACCGGTTTACTTCCGCACGCAAGCAATCTTTGGTTTGGAACGGGAAATCCGCATCTAACATCCAACCGTAATATCCAGGTTCTAATTTCATAACCGCTTCAACTGTTTTCCCCTTGTGTTTACCAAAGTTGTACATGATTTCTCCCTTTTGATTTTTTGCTAATCTTCCGGCAAAATCAACAGCTCCCAATGGGCTATTGCTTGAAAATGCAGCGAGGGCTGGAATTTCGGGGGTAAGTTGGTCGTATCGATCTAATTGTGCGAGAAAGACATCCAAGGTAACTTCTGTGTCGTACAAGGCGTCGTGCGCATTCTCCATGGGTTTACCGCAGTAAAACTGATAGGCGGCAGATAGGGTACGCTGTTCCATTTTATGGAAAATGTTCTGTACATCTACAAAATTTCTGCCTTCCATCGGAAAGGGATGACCAACGCGATAGAATTCCTCTACCATGAAAGGAATATCGAATTTGTTAGAATTATAGCCCGCTAAATCGGATTCACCCATGAAGGCAATAATCTCCTCTGCAACCTCCGCTAATTTTGGAGCATTTTTCACCATTTCATTACTGATCCCATGAATGGCAGTGATCTCCTCAGGAATAGAGATTTCTGGGTTGACAATATAATTACGGGATTCACGACGTCCATCCGGAAATAAAATCACGGCAGCAAGCTGTACAATTCGGTCCTTGGTAAGTTGTGTACCTGTCGTTTCAAGGTCGAAAAAACACAAGGGTTTCGTGAGCGATAAGCGCATTATTTCAGGATAATGAACTCCGTACGACGGTTAGCCAAATGATCCGCATCTGAACAACTAACTCCGTCTCCACATGGTTTAAGTAATTCGCTTTCACCAAATCCTTTCGCAGAGATTCGTTCAGGATTCACCACCAAGGCCTTAATGTAGTTCATGGCTGTTTTAGCACGCATGTCCGAAAGCCACTGGTTGTAGATTGCTGGTCCGCGACTGTCTGTATGAGAACGGATTTCGATTTTCAAACTTGGATTATCATTCATAACCTGAATAACCTCTTTCAATTTGTTTTTTGAGAAATCAGTAAGGTTATAGCGGTCAAACTGGTAATTTACCAAATACGGACCGATAAATCCTTTTTGTGTAGCCTCTAATTTGAAGTTTACGGTAACCACGGAATCTTCTAATAAATCGGTATCCACTTTGGAGGCTGCATTTAAGTAACCTTCCGCACCCGCCGTTAATTCTCCAGCAATGTGAGACTCATATTCATACGAGGCGATCAGTTCGCTGCGGTACATTCCATTCGCACCACTTATTGCCGTACCTGTTTTGCCATCAATAGATACATTCACTGAGGCATTTGCAACAGGAGCACCACTTTCAATGTCCACCACGACCCCTTTAATTTCATAGGTAGGGAACGGAATAATTTTAGAATCCTCATCAATGATTAGGACTTTTTTATTAATGATTTCAAAGGAGGCGTCACACGTGGTATTGAATCGGTTGGTGTATGGCTTGGTGGTCAACGGACCGTAGTAGTATGCGAGTTCATATTCCTTACATTTTTCTAACGAAGCAACAAAAACCCCGTCGCGCATTCTCGGAGATAACAAGGTTTCTGTGGAATTTGCGCAGTTGGTGCATTTTAGGGTAATGTAAGACTGTTCAGGAATTGCGTTTCCTTTCGTATTTACGATTCTTCCGTCAAGCATTGCAATCGCAGATGGAGTTTCGTTTGGACTCACCTGGTAGATATCATACATTCCCATGGAGCTAATCCGATTAGAAGTGACGTAACCGGTGATTCCATCGCCTGTTACACTAAAATACACTTCATCAGAGAATGAATTTACTGAGGTACCAAGATTTGTAGGTTTTGACCACATTCCGTTTTCATCTTTGGTAGATTTAAAAATGTCGTAACCGCCTATACTTTGCGCATTGTTCGAAGCAAAATAAAGTGTTTTTCCGTCGAACGAAACAAATGGGGCCATTTCATCAGCTTCTGAATTAAGCATCGCCATGTTTTTTGCTTCAGACCACGTTTCACCATTTTTCTCACAAAGAAAAAGATCCCACCCGCCTTTTCCGCTCATGGCATTGGATACGAAGTAGGCGTATTTGCCGTCTTGGCTTACGCTAAGCTGCATATTAAAAGGAGCAGATTTTTCTTTACCATTATTTACGCTCAGTTTTACCGGTTTTGAAGGGGAAAAAACACCGTTCGTTAATTCAGTTACGAAGACATTCGGATTGTTCCAGCTGGAGTAATAAAGTACGCGTTCATTTGCACTGATACCACTGATGAGTTCGTCAATTTTAACTTCGTTTACAGGGAATGCGGAGATCTCAGACCAAGTTCCTTTACGATCCATACTGGTTTGGTAAACATCCGAAGGCAATACATTGAACATAGGTTCTACGTACGCTGCAGAGCCATTGTCGCTTAGAGGTTTCGCAGAGGAAAACAGCAAGGACTTTCCATCCGGAGAAATGAAGGCACCTGCTTCATTGTATAACGTATTCACAGAAGTCAATGCAATTCCGGCCTCCGGGGCATTACTTAATTTTTTTGCGGTATTGATTTGACTTACTCGAATTTCAGCCATTGGGATGAGTGTGGAACCTTTTTGGGTTTCTGATAAAAACTGATTGTAAAAACCTAGCGCTTTGTCTAAGTTTCCTAAGCGGTGATGGCATATTCCTAAGTAGAAATATACATCCTTTGGAGCACTTGTTTCTTTTGGAGAATAGATATCATAGTTGATTTCTGTTTTCGCTGAAGCTAATTCCAAGTGCTTAAGTGCCAATTCAGGAGATTTGTTCATTCCCAGTAAAATAAAGCCTTTTCGGTAATTGTAGTTACCGTTTTTCGGTTGTAGAGTCAACAGTTTGTCGGTAACTAAATCGGCAAAATGGTAAAAGTTTTCTTGAAGAAATCGCGAACATTCTGTAACCAGTTGAGGTTCTTCGGCAGTTTTGATCATGGTTTTTACTTCAACCTCATTCATCTGAGCAAATAGGTTGAGGCTAAGAAAAGAAAAAATGATGCTTAATTTCTTCATAAATCGGTAGTTTTGAGAGTGTTAATTTAATTAAAATTTGCGAT
>DBCM01000139.1 GCA_002293045.1 Flavobacteriales bacterium UBA958
AGATCATCGTAACCAGACACCGGAGTATAGGTGGTGAAATTCTGTGCTATCCCAACCACAGCTGCGTCCTTAATGAATTGAGGCGTATTAAAATCTGGTTCACCTAAAGACAATGAAATGATGTCTTTTCCTTGTGCTTTTAATTCGCGACTTAACCGAGCCATGGCCAGCGTAGCCGACTCTTCCATGGCATTTAAACGTTCAGAGAGTTCTATCATGCCGCAAAGTTACAAATTAAGATTGTATCCGTTAATCCAATAAATCAGGCCTTCGGGTTTTTGTGCGTTCAAGAGCTTGTTCTTCTCTCCAACGATCGATTTCCTGAGAATTTCCACTGAGCAATACATCAGGCACACTCCATCCGTTATACACTGGCGGTCTAGTATATACTGGAGGAGACAATAATTGGTCTTGAAAACTGTCGGTTAAGGCCGAGGTTTCGTCGTTAAGCACGCCTGGAATCAATCTAACGATCGAATCTACTAATACGGCAGCAGCAAGTTCTCCGCCAGATAGGACATAGGACCCAATAGAAATTTCTTTGGTGATGTAGTGTTGTCTGATTCGGTCATCTACGCCTTTGTAATGTCCGCACAAGATCATGAGGTTTCCCTTGATTGAAAGGTGATTCGATGTGCCTTGTTCTAGAATTTCCCCATCAGGCGTCATATAGATGATTTCATCATACACGCGCTCCGATTTTAATTGTTCTATGCATGCCGCTATAGGTTCAATGCGCATGACCATGCCGGCACCGCCACCGTATTGATAATCGTCCACATTTTTATGCTTGTCTGTGGAATAATCGCGTATGTTATGCAAGTGAATGGATACATGTCCTTTTTCTTGGGCACGTTTCAGGATGGAATCCGAAAATGGTCCATCAAATAGTTTGGGCAAAATCGTAAGGATATCAATTCGCATGTTCAAAGGTAGGAAATACCCGTCAATTCGTTTGCATGTGCTACCTTTACCTTATGATGAGAGTTGTTTTTTCTTTGCTTATCATAAGCACAGGGTGGAGTTTATGGGCACAATCGAAATGGACAGGGAATACATCCCCAGATTATTATCGCTTAATTGATGAGCTTAAACGAATGGATAAAGAAAGTCCCTTGGTTAGTTTATTCAACATGGGACCGTCTGATGTGCCCGGTTTGCCCATATATGTTTGCATTTTAAATGGTGCGGAAGATTCAAGTGCTACCTTTTTGAAAGCAAGGAAAGGGACCACCTTACTTTTTAATAACGCAATTCATCCCGGGGAGCCCGATGGTATCAATGCGTGTTTGATTTATACGGAAAATTATATGCGCTTGGATAGCATTAATCCCAATGATCCGGTAGTGGCTTTTATTCCCGCATACAATGTCGGTGGCATGTTAACTCGTAGTGCTACGAGCAGAGCAAACCAAAACGGACCTGAGGTCTATGGATTTCGTGGGAATGCCCAAAACTTGGATCTAAATCGTGATTTCACCAAAATGGATAGCGAAAATGCACTAACCTTCGCGAAGATATTTCATGCTTTAAACCCCGATGTATTTGTGGATAATCACGTGTCCAATGGCGCGGATTATCAGTATACCTTAACGTATATCTCGTCGTTACGGGAGCGAATGGCACCCTCCTTACGTAAACTCATTTATGGTTCTATGTTGCCGCAGTTAACACAAGCGCTTAAAAAATCAAAATGGGATTTATTTCCATATGTAGAAACGGTTAAGGAGACGCCTGATTCAGGGATATATCAATTCAATGATCTTCCACGATACGCCATGGGCTACGCTTCTTTATTCAATGTAATTTCATTTACCGTTGAGACGCACATGCTCAAGCCCTTTCCAAATCGTGTTAAAGCTACGCATGATTTTATGAATGAACTGGTGAAATGGACGGTGGTTCATGCCCCCCAAATTGAATTGGCTCGAGAGAAAGCACATGAATGGGAGGGGAGTCAGCGGTATTTTAGATTCAATTATTCGAGAACCTCTGCGGCTGATTCCATTCAATTCAAAGGGTTTACAGCGGTACGTGATACGAACGACATCACTGGATTATCCCATTTGACATATGATCGTAACTTGCCCTATCAAAAGTCGATTCCCTTCTATCGAACTTATGTTCCCTTAGACTCTGTTGAAATTCCTCAGTTCTATATTGTTCGTGGGCAAGAACA
Source organism: Flavobacteriales bacterium UBA958 (assembly GCA_002293045.1). Lineage (GTDB taxonomy): Bacteria > Bacteroidota > Bacteroidia > Flavobacteriales_D > Crocinitomicaceae > UBA952. The sequence continues at coordinate 2,180 of DBCM01000139.1, forward strand.
TCGGATTATCGAACAACTTAAAGCGAATAACATCTTGTTTGAAGTATTGAGTCAAGAAAAAACACTTGATGTGAATGCACAAGTTGTCCGTTCCTTTGATGCGATTTCTAAGCCTTACGAAGGGCACTATTTACATCCTACCAAGGCGATTGAAAAAGTATCCATGAAAATGAATTTCCGTCCGGGTGATGTACTTATTCCAACCAATCAAAACGGCTCATTATTTCTACATGCGGTATTGCAACCGGTGTGTGAGGACTCTTATTTTACTTGGAATTATTTTGATTCGTACCTTCAAGAGAAAGAGTACTTTTCGAATTACGTATTTGTGGAAAAGTTGCGAAGCATTTTACAGGCTAATCCTGAATTACGTCAAGCCTACGAAGCAAAAAAGGCGGCAGATCAAGAATTCGCGACTTCAGAGTGGCAGCAGCTATATTATATTTACGAGCATAGCCCATACTTTGAGCCAAGTTATATGCTGTTGCCGGTGTATGAATTAAAATGATTCTCGATTGGTATGTATGTGCTTGAGGATAGTCAATTCACCTTCGGATAAGGTTTTTCCGCGACGGGACATCATGCTTTCTATTCCTTCCACTGCCTTATCAAACCGGTAGGGGAATAAGCGAGTGGGTTCACCAAAACTGAAAGAAGGGATGTGCTTTTTAAAGAAGCCTGGACCGTAAACATTACATCCTACGCCTAGTGCAGTACCCGTATTAAACATGGTGTTTATTCCACATTTAGAATGGTCTCCCATATGTAAGCCAACGAATTGTTCTCCGGAAGAGGTTGATTTACCGGTTTCGTAGTCATGTACCTCTACGATGCCGTAATTATTCATAAGGTTTGATGCATTGGTGTCTGCCCCAATGTTACACCAAGAACCAATATATCCATTCCCTAGAAACCCATCATGGGACTTATTGGAATATGCTTCGAAAATGACATTATTTACTTCACCTCCAACCTTGCAATGGGGGCCAATGGTTGTTGCGCCGTAAATTTTAGCTCCCATCTTTAGTTGACTATGTTCGCAAAGTGCGAATGGTCCACGAATCAACGAACCCTCCATAATTTCGGAATGTGCTCCGATGTAAATGGGGCCACTTGTAACGTTCAAGGTTGCTGCCTGAAGTACTGCTCCTTCCTCAATAAAGAGTAAGTCTGGATTTCCAATGAGCGTGCAAGAGGCTGGTAAGGCTTGAGATTTCTTCTGGGAAGTCATCAGGTCAAAATCCAATGCAAGAACCTGTCCATTTAATTTAAATAAATCCCATCGATTGATTACCTGAATTATGGGTGAACCTGTATATACTACTTCGTTAGCCGCTTCCCCATACCGTGCAAGGATTTCCCCTCCATAGCTCAGGTATTCATTCGGATTTAAGGCGTTCAATGCACGAATGAAGTCGGGGGAAGGAATAATGCTCGCATTGACATCAATGGCTTGATTCAATGCGGGAAAATGCGCTTGTAAATAGGATGCAGTAAGAAATCCAACCTGTATTTCAGGACTCAGAAGCTTATACCGTTCAATGTTTGTTAGCATTCCACACCTTAAAAAGGCCGCAGGTTTTGTTAGTGAATGAGGTGCTAACTTAAGGTGAGATGATTGATCATTCAGATTAATGCGTAGCGACATGATGCGTGGGTTTACTGAAAATAAATAATAGGATAAAGGTAATCGTTCCGTTCAAGATTAAAAGTTCATTCCCGATTTGATAGGTACCTAACAGGGAAGCGGCATACGTTTTTAAAACATAGCACAGCAGGGGAGATACTAAGCTGATTGCGGCTATTTTCGGGTGAATTAATTGTCGTTTTGTGAGGATCCCAAAGGCAAATAATCCCAAGAGTGGGCCATATGTATAACCTGCAATTTCAAAAATTAAAGCAACGATACTTTTATTATCAAGCCATTTGAAAATAAATACCAAAAACATAAAGAGTACTGCAAAACTTAAGTGAATCCATCGCTTGATACGCTTCTTCTTTTCTTCCTCAAAGTTGTTGCGATTGAAGCCAATAACATCAATACAAAAGGATGAAGTGAGGGCAGTAATTGCTCCGTCTACAGAAGGGAATAAGGCAGAGATTAACCCCACTATAAAGATTACAAAAACACCAAATGGAAGGTAATTTTGAACCACATATGGAAATAAATAATTTGGATCGACCTTTATTCCGAGCTTTCCAATGTATAAGGAAAGAACGCCGCCAAGTAATAAGAATAAGGCATTTACAGCAAGAAGCGTAATGCTAAAGACGACCATATTCTTTTGTGCATCTTTCAGTGATTTAACACTGATGTTTTTTTGCATCATTTCTTGATCTAACCCGGTCATGGCGATTGTAATAAAGGCCCCGCCGATAATATGCTTCAAGAAGTAATCTCCTTTTAGCCAATTGGTTTCCCATAAGCCCATGAGCTTGTTGGTGTGCATGGTGTCAATAATGTCGTTCCAGCCCAAGTTTAATTTACTTTGAATGGAAAAGATGCAAACTACTAATGCCAATAGCATGAACGTGGTTTGCAGGGTATCGGTCCAAACAATCGTTTTTACACCTCCTTTAAGGGTGTAGGCCACAATCATTAAGATTATGGTTAGGGTACTTAGCCAAAAAGGAATTCCAAGTTTATCAAAGATGAACAATTGTAGCACATTAATAACGAGGTAAAGTCTAACGGTAGCACCGAGTGTTCTGGAAAGAATAAAATATCCAGCGCCCCATTGATACGCATTAAGGCCTAGGCGGTGTTCTAGATAGGTGTAAATCGAAGTCAGGTTTAATTTATAATAAATTGGGAGTAGTACATAGGCAACCACAAAATAACCTAAGAAAAAACCAAGAACTAATTGATAGTAATGCCATCCGCTGGAAAGCACTTCGCCGGGAACAGAAACAAATGTGACGCCTGAGAGGGATGTGCCTATCATACCGAATGCCACTAAATACCACGCACTTTTTTTATCACCTGAAAAAAAGCTGGAAGTGGTCGCATGTCTTGACGTTAACCATGAAATAGTTAATAGTACTATAAAATAAAGGAATAAAACTCCAGGAAGGATGTAATCTTTCATCAGGTAAAAATAGTGTTTTCATTGATATTGTTTCCGATGTAACTTAATTCAATGCGCGCTCGTTCTGTTGTTCCATGAAAGAAAAAGTATATTTGCCAAAAAGAATAACCTATGAATGATATTTTTGCCCTAGTGATCGTCGCTGTTGTTTTCGCCATTGCCCTTGTGATTATTGTTCAATATTTCCTGAAGAAATTGAATTTTAATGAGTCCTTGATGCTTCAGGGGGAATTGAAAAAGCAACGCCAAGAGTTTTTTATTGCACATCGCATGGAGGCGTATCAACGTGTTGTTCTTTATATGGAACGCATTCATCCATCAGCACTTGTTATGCGCATGAATCAACCGAATATGAATGCGCTTGTGTTGCAGTCGTTGGTTTTGAAAGCGATTCGTGATGAATACGACCACAACGTGGCGCAACAGATGTTCATATCGTCTAACGCTTGGAATATGATGAAAAATGCAAAAGAAGAAACTGTCAAACTCATTAATGTGGCTGCATCTCAACTTGGAAATGACGCTTCAGCCAACGATCTTGCCACCGCAGTTATCACCTTATCGGCTGAAATTAATCCCTTGCCTTCTGAAATAGCAATTGACGCGTTGAAAGCTGAGTTTCAACAATTGTTCTAAGAGGCATTTTCCAATCGAACATATATTCCAAAAAAAAAGGCAGAAGTAATTCTGCCTTTTTTTATTACGTTTAAGAATAGGTTATCTAACTACGTGGATAAATCCGTGTTTCTCGTAGTTTTCGAAGATTAACTTGTATGTGTATACGCCATCTTCTAAATCATTTCCATTCGCATCTTGTCCTCGGAAGAAGGCAGTGTTTTGACCTTGCTCAAACACCAAGTTACCCCAACGGTTAAAGATATATAACGTGAATTCATCACAAGTCATGAAGTAGGATTTCAAGTCAAGAAAATCATTTGTTCCATCGTCATTCGCAGAAATTACATTCGGGAAATCAAAATCATTAAAGCTCATAATGTAGGTGATGGTAGCATCAATTTGAGAAGTATCGGAGATACACCCATATTCTGAAGTAACAAACGCTGTGTAAATTCCCATACCGCTCTCGTCTAATGGGAAGGTCACATCAAATAGGGTAGAGTTAAAATTGTTTGGACCTGACCATGCAATGGTAGAATTGGCTTCTGCAGTTGCACTCAAGAAGAACGGATCACCCGGACATTCAGGGACGTTGAAACTCAAGACAGGAGGCTCCGGAGTCGCCATAATGTACATGTCAAACGTAGTATCCACTTCACATCCGAAATCAGAGGTGACGGTATAAGTGAACTGATAAACACCTGGGTTATCAATTACTGTATTAAAGTTGACTGTAGTATCTTGTTGAACTCCGTTAATATCCCATGTGTATGAAATCGGTTCGTTGGTTGAAATTAATGGGAAACTGTTCACTACAAAAGGTACATCCTCACATTGAATAGTATCGGCTAAGTACGAAAAAGTAGGATAATCATGAACAAAGAATGTATAACTGATTGTATCATCACATTGAACTACTGCGGAAAATGAATCGGTCGCTATTAACGAAATGTTGTGAGTTCCGGGCGTATTAAAAATGTAGGAGAAATCAACGGTCGTATCCAAAATTTGGTTGTTATACATCCACTCAAACGTTGTTGAATTCGAAATTCCGGTGGTTGTATTGTTAAACTGAACTGCTTGATCAATACACGACTCCACTACCGCGAAATTGGCAGTAGGATTGTTGAACACCGTAAAGCTTTGTGACATGGTATCGATGCACCCGTTTTGAGTCATGGCTAATAGTGAAACTAGATAGTTATTCGGTCCATTGAAGTTAACGGTTACGGTATCGCCTACCAGCGTGTCGTTGTTTACGTACCAATAATTAGTAATGGTGTCGCCTCCCAACAAAGAACTTGTGGCTTCAAAAACTGCGGTTTGCCCTAAACAAACATCGTCGAAGCCAAAACCGGCGACAGGATTTTCAAATACTTCTACTACCGTATTCACGGTATCAACACAGTTCGCGGTATTAGAGACTATCATTTCAACGGTGTATGATCCTGGGCCTGGGAATACATGATTGAACGTAGTGTCATTAGACGTATACCCATCAGAGGCACTCCAGAAGATGGAGTCAGGTGCTGCGTTTGTGTAAGAGGTGTTGTTCAAAAGAACGGTAGCGAATCCAGAACAAACGTTACTGTCAACGATTGAACCAATTACCTCTGCAGGGAGCACGGCTGTGGTTAAGGTAGCAACACATCCGTTGGCTGAAGTGATGGTACAATCAACCGTGTCCACTCCTTGGATATTTACGTTAGCGATTTGTCCTGTTGCTAATTGTGCTCCTGTTGCCGCATTAGACCACACATAATTCGCAAAACCGTCCGGTGCCGTAAGGGTTGCCGTATTGTTGGCGCCGTTCTGGCAATAGAATGCGGATAGGTTTAAAGATGTACATGAGGCACTGACGTAAGCATATCCCCAATGGCCTCCCAAAGAGCAATCTCCGGTTGCTACGTCAAGGGTCACCGTTTGCCCCATGTATGCAGTAACATCTACTCCAAAGGTGGTCCAATCTTTCCATCGGTATTGTCCGCAGTTTTGAAATCCAGGTACACCGCTCGCTGCAGCAACCTGATAGAATGTGCATGGCAAAGGGTTACCAGCCGCATCATATAGCTGCGCTTCAAACCGTGGTTGTTGCATTACACTATGACCTGGATCTTGAAGGACCACGGCGTAGCTAACGATAATCATATTTGACTGCGGGGTGATGCTGAAATTGTACTGAATTCGAGAGGCTTGAGCTCCTGTTCCTGTAAAATCACCTACCATAGCTGAATAGTTTCCACTGGGAGGAACGATAGACAAATTGCCACAGGCAGCCACCATTGGGTCGGTTCCAGGACCAACCATGATTTGATGTTGGTTGGTGAATCCTTGGTTCGGCGTATTAATACCGCAACATGATCCATAAAATCCAGACCAATTCGTAAATGAATTGTCTTCGAAATCAGCATTAAAACACGCTGCCTGTTGCGCCAGGGATAGGAATGAAAAACTAATTAAAATGGAGGTAAAAAGTAATTTGAACGGGTTCATAGGTGCTTTTAAAAATGGGTTAGCGGTCTATTGACGCACGAATTTAAGGTAAAATTGCATGTCCATAAAAAAAAAGCCATTTTTTTTACATTGAAATGGCGTGAAATAGACCTGATTTCACGTTGCGTTTTAGTGAATTAGATTGCCAATAAACCTTAAAAAGTAAACTTAGGTGTCCAAATGATACCTATTAATCTTAAAGTGTTACTATTTTTGAAGCTCAACGTTGCTCATAAAATTTACATCATGCGAATATCTCTTATTTCTATTATTGTCTGCTGTTCCTTTATTCTTAACGCGCAATATGACCCTCAAAACGTTTCTACTAGTTATAAATTTCAGGAAATAATTCAGCACATTGAGCGCAACTATGTTGACCCGGTGAATGCCAAAAAATTAACGGAGACCGCTATAGTGGCGATGCTGGAAGAATTGGATCCGCACTCTACATACATACCTGCAGAAGAAGCGCAAGAGGCACAATCCCAAATTAATGGAAGTTTTGTAGGTATCGGAATTCGATTTCAAATTGTTAAAGATACCTTGATGGTGGTAGCTACGATTCCGGGAGGACCCAGTGAAAAGTTGGGTTTGTTGGCTGGAGATCAAATAGTCGCTGTTGATGGAAGTTCTATTGCTGGAATTGGGTTAAAAAACAACGAAGTACGTACGAAATTAATGGGTGAGCTTGGTTCTAAGGTACAGGTTAAAGTACTTCGCAAAAAGCATGATGAATTAAGCTTTAATATTACACGCGATAAAATTCCAATTTTTTCGGTGGATGCCGCCTACATGATTGATAAGGAAATAGGGTATATTAAACTGAACAGTTTCTCCCGTACGACGGTGGAGGAAATTCAAACGGCACTAAAAGACTTAAAATCAAAAGGGATGAAAAACCTGATTTTTGATTTACAAGGAAATGGAGGTGGCTTATTAGATGCCGCGCGCGGTGTTGCTGATGAATTTATTTCTGGTAATAAATTGTTAGTGTATTCGATAGGTCGCGCACAGCCTAGAAGTAACTTAACCGCCAGTAAAAAAGGATTATGGGAAGAGGGAGGTTTGATTGTATTAACCGATGAATATACGGCATCCGCCAGTGAAATCGTTTCTGGAGCCATTCAAGATTGGGATCGAGGCTTGGTGGTTGGAAGAAGAACCTTTGGTAAAGGCCTCGTTCAACGTCCGACTCCCTTGGCTGACGGAAGTGAATTGAGGTTAACCATTGCGCGGTATTTCACACCCACAGGACGATTTATTCAAAAACCATATCAGGATGTAGAGACCTACCGAAAAGACCTCACGCAACGTTATTTAAACGGGGAGTTCCAACATGCGGATTCTATTAAACTACCAGACTCCTTGAAGTTTTACACCTTGTCTAAGAAGCGGTTAGTATATGGAGGTGGAGGGATAATGCCGGATGTGTTTGTGGCCTTGGATACTACGGATATTACAGACTACTATAGCAACTTAATTCGAGGCGGTCATGTGAATTCGTACAGTCTAGAATTTGTGAATACAAACCGTGAACAATTAAAGAAAAAGTACCCGAATGTTAAAGCATTCATTGCGGATTTCACGATGGACCAAGTGCGAATGGACGATTTCTTTGCCTATGTTTCAAAAGAAGATCCCAAGTTAACCTTTGATCAACAGGCATATGAGCTCAGTGGAAAGGCGATACGCATTCGTATTAAGTCGAACATTGCGCAAGATTTATTCGGATACAGCGAGTCGTACCAAATCTTTAATGAGTTAAATGAAGTGGTGCAGAAGGCTACCAGTTTATTCAAGGATAATGCCTACCACGCGTTTGATTTAGCAGATTAATTCGGTGTGAATTATTGTAAAAAAAAGGCCGCATTTGCGGCCTTTTTTAATGGTGTTAATCTGTAGGTTTTCTACCAGATTTTAGATACTTTTTCTTTGGGATTACGCATCTTTTTTCCCTCAATTATTCCGAATGCTTCAAAGAATTCAGGACAGTTTTTCAAGGGGCCATTCACGCGGTACATGCCTGGGGAATGCGGGTCTGTAGCCAATCGGTTCTTCATTTCAGCATCGGTGTACTTAATCTTCCACAATTGACCATAGGCAATAAAAAATCGTTGAGCGGGCGTAAAGCCTTCACGAACCTCATTCCTTTTAAATTCATCGGTTAGTTTGTAAGCGTGATAGGCCATCGTTAACCCTCCTAAATCGGCGATGTTCTCTCCCATGGTGAGTTCAGCGTTGACGCAATTACCTTCCATCGGGCAAAAACCGGCAAACGTTTCTCCCAAAAGTGCGGTTCGTTGTTCAAATGCTTTTCTGTCTTCTTCTGTCCACCAGTTGGTGAAGCTACCATCAGCAGCGAATTTGGACCCCATGTCGTCAAATCCATGGGTGAATTCATGGCCGATAACCATACCAATGCGCCCGTAATTGACTGCGTCTTCAGATTTCACATCGAAAAAAGGAGGTTGCATAATCCCTGCAGGAAAGGCGATTTCGTTCAATAGGGGATGATAGTATGCATTTACCATGTGGGCAGGCATTCCCCATTTTTCTTTATCGACGGGTTTATTTAACTCTGCGAGGTTTTTTTGGTTGGAAAATCGGGCCATTAGTTTAATATTTCCAACATAATCTCCCGGATTAAAGGCCAAGCTAGAGTAATCTTCCCACTGTTCAGGAAACCCTAGTTTTCTACCGATCGAATCCAATTTATTACGTGCTTGTTTTTTAGTAGTCGGAGTCATCCACTCTAATTTCGCAATTCGATCGCGAAAAACAATCAAGAGGTTGTCCACCAATTCATTGACACGCTTTTGTGCTTCCGCTGAATAATATTTCTCT
>DBCM01000066.1:0-6275 GCA_002293045.1 Flavobacteriales bacterium UBA958
AGGGTGGGAGTGAGTTGATGTAATTCAGGCATCCCCTTGTGTGCAGGACCTTGAAACGGAAGCACGGCGATGAAATCTTTGTTGAGTTCGTTGTTTTTGAATGCCGAAATTAACTCATGCTGTTCATTGAATACGATGGCAGGAGCTTCAATAATCAGGTGCTCCGCAGAAACTGCGGCGGTTTTAACCACACTGCGCCCAAGATTCCCTCGAATGATCTTTATTCCGCCGTCCTTGGAAAACGGATTACTAACCTCTCGAATTATCGATTCATTAAGCGATTCCTTGGCTCCGCTTCTCCAGGCTAATTTATTGGAAACAATGTACGGTTCTTGCGTAAATTTTGTGAGTCCGTTTCCGATAATGGTTGTTACATCTTCATGCAGCAATCCATGAGCTAGTAAAGTATGTATCACGAAGCCCATTCCTCCAGAGGCATGGAAATGATTCACATCTGCGGCACCGTTTGGATACATGCGGGTTATTAATGGTATCACGGATGAAAGATCCGACATGTCTTCCCAATTGATAATAATTCCAGCCGCTCGTGCCATCGCAATTAAATGGATGGTGTGATTCGTGGATCCACCCGTGGCTAATAAGCCAATAATCCCGTTGACGATCGTTTTTTCTGAAACGATATCCATCAATAAATTTTCACCGTTTCGTGCATTTTCAGCCACTACACGCACAGCTTCTTCATTGAGCAGGTTACGTAATTCGGTGCCTGGATTCACAAAACTTGATCCAGGGAGTTGAAGTCCCATGATCTCCATGAGCATTTGATTGCTATTTGCTGTACCATAAAAGGTGCAGGTTCCGGGGGAGTGATAGGAATCTGATTCTCCTTTCAGCAATTCATCACGCCCGATTTTTCCCTCAGCATATAATTGCCGTATGTTTGATTTTTCCTCATTGGATATCCCGCTCGGCATCGGGCCTCCGGGGACAAAAACGGTGGGTAAATGTCCAAAGCGAAGACTTCCCATCAATAAGCCGGGAATGATTTTGTCGCAGATTCCCAAGCAAAGTACCGCGTCAAATACATTGTGTGATAAACCAACAATGGTAGACATCGCAACCACATCCCTCGAAAAAAGGGAAAGATCCATGCCGTCTTGCCCTTGGGTAACTCCGTCGCACATGGCAGGAACCGCTCCCGCTACTTGTGCAACCGCATTGTGAGCACTAGCGTAGGTACGGATTTGCTTCGGATAATCTTCATACACCTTATGTGCCGAAAGCATATCATTGTAGGAAGTAATGATTCCTATATTTTTCAATTCATTTTCAGCCAAGGCTCCTTTTTCATGAGCACTACACCCGGCGTAGGCATGTGCTAAATTGCCGCAGCTCATGGCCGAGCGCGCAACTCCATCCATTCTAGCCTGTTGCATTTGTTTCAAATATGCGCTCCGAGTTTCTGCACTTCGGGCAATTATTCGTGCAGTAATTGTATCAATGGTAGCATTCAACTTCATGGTGCGTAGTATATTTCTGTGAGGGCATCCACCAGGTAAGAAATGGGGGTTCTTTCTACAGGCGATGCCTTAAGTTTATCCAATTTATCTGTTCCAGTAATCAGTAAAATCCGGTGTTCGATGGAATTGATGAACGCTAAATTAGTGGAAATACGTTTTGTTGGATGGCTTGGTGCGTTTGTTCCGAGGCAGCCACATTCCGTTGCCAATAGACCTTTTTCAGAAGGCTCATCATTTGGAAACAGGGAGGCAAAATGGCCGTCACCACCCATTCCAAGTAAAATAATATCGCCGTGCACAAATTCCTGATACGTTTGATGGCATTGCGCAATGCTTTGCTCGTAATCATCCGGATTTGGGACCATACTTTCCAAGCTAAAATCGGGTTGATGTTTAAAGATGTTTCGAATTACGCCTTCATTTGATGCGGGGTCATGAACAGGCACAAAGCGATCGTCTACCAGGCCAAATTCAATCTTTGAAAAATCTAAGCTCGAATCAGATAGCTTTTCGTAAACTGGCATCGGAGTGCCTCCGCCAGACAATAAGACGGTTGCGTTTCCCTTGGTTTCTTGCGCCTTATTGATCAATGCTGAAATTCGCTGGGCAAGGCTATCAAAGGCTCCTTCTCTTGAAGAAAATGAGATTAATCTTTCCATGATTTTGTAATCCAAGTGGCACCTTTTTCTAGAATTAAATCTCCCGGACCCCATGTGCCCGCCTCGTAAAGTACATTAGGTTGATTGCTTTGTTTCCAACTGTCCGTTACGGTTTCTATCCATTGCCACGCCGCTTGTAACTCATCTTGACGCATGAATAAGGTTTGGTTTCCACGGATCACATCCATTAATAAGCGCTCGTATGCTTCTGGCAGACGTTCCTTGAACGAATCCATATAATCGAGTTTGAGTGCAATAGGCTTGTATCGATATCCTCCCGGTCCAGGTACCTTAGTCATTTGAACAAGCTCGATGCGTTCCTCCGGCTGCAGGCGAATAATAAGTTTGTTGTTGTTAAGTTTCTCTTTGGAAGGGAAAATATTGTGAGCGATTTCTTTGAAATTAATTACAATTTCTGAGTACCTTTTTTTCATGCGTTTACCGGTGCGCAAATAGAACGGTACATTCTTCCACCGGAAGTTGTCTATGTATGTTTTGAGTGCTACAAAGGTTTCGGTTTTGGAATTGTATTTGCCGATGTCCTCCAAATATGAACTCACCTGCTCGCCTTGTACATTCCCACGCGTATATTGACCCTTCACCGTATCAGTCAATGCGGCTTGTTTGGTCATTGGTCGAAGGGCTTTCAGTACCTTAAGCTTTTCATTTCGAACTTCGTCGGCTTCGATGATGTGAGGCGGCTCCATTGCTACAAGACAAAGCAATTGCAGGAGGTGATTTTGAACCATATCAAGCAAGGCACCGCTCTTATCGTAATAGTCAGCTCGTTGCTCCACACCTAAACTTTCAGAAACGGTAATTTGAATGTTGTCAATACTAATGGAGTCCCACGTGCGTTGGAAGAGGTTATTCGCAAATCGAAGGACCATTAAATTCTGAACCGTTTCCTTGCCTAGATAATGATCAATGCGATAAACTTGATGCTCATCAAAGGCCTGTGTGATTTGCTCATTGATTTGTTTGGATGATTCCAAGCTGTTTCCCAATGGTTTTTCTAAAACAACTTTACTTCGCTCATTGATGAGTCCACTCGCTTTTAATGTTTGCGAAATGGGACCAAAAGCAGCAGATGGGGTAGAGAAATAGAAAATGTGTTCATAGGCATCGTGTTGCTCCAAAAATGAAGTCAATTCTTTATACGATGCAACGTCTGGTTTTTCAGCCCTAATCCATTCGATTTTCGAATTGAATGCTTCCCACTGAAGATCGGTGGCGGGTTGATCGTCGGTGGTAAAGAGGAATTGCCGAACCTTTTCATCGAGATTTTTTCGATCTACTTCCTTTCTGACAATTCCAACTACATTAAATTGATCTTCAATTTGCCCATCCAGCATGCGATGAAAGATGGCAGGATATATTTTTCTGAATGCTAAATCTCCATCACCGCCAAATACGATAATGTTGAATTTGCTGAATTTTTCTGAATCTGGTTGTTTTTTACCCATAGGTTGTGTTGTGGTATGTGTCAAAAATACACTAAGTATCGATTAAAAGCAACTCTTGACACTTTTTTCATTCACTAAGAATTGTTAAAAAACAAGACATGGAATAATTTGTTTCTTCCCTATAAGGCACCAAATACTTATGAAATCTTATGCAATGTGTTACCTTTGCCCCTATGAAAATATTATTTGGGGGATTATTCCTTATTTGTTCACTTCAGATGTTTGCACAACGCATTCAAGGAGAGGGGATTGTGTTGGGTAAAGTGGTCGATCAAAATGCGAAAAAGTCTCTAGAATATGTGAAGATTAAGGTGCTTTTAGCGAAGGATAGTTCCCTAGTTACTGGTCAGTTTACCGACAGTGAAGGGAAATTTAATTTGGAGAACTTACCGTATACGCCACTGATTATACAAATTACCTTCGCGGGCTATGATACCGTTTGGCGCTCACAAATCCTTCCTACCAAGGAGATTCGTGTGGTTAATTTGGGAGAAATAAATATGGCCATCAATAATCAGCGGTTGGTAGATGAGATTATCGTTCAAGGGAAACAAGATATTCTTAAAAGTGGGATAGATAAAAAAGTTTACAATGTGGCGCAGGATTTAACGTTACGTGGAGGCACAGCCAATGATGTATTAAAAAACCTACCCTCGGTCGACTTGGATCAAGATGGCAGGATTTTGTTGCGTGGTGAAGGTTCTGTGAACATTCTGATTGATGGAAAACCGAGCTCGCTGACCGGTTCAAATGGAAAAACCTTATTGGATGCATTGCCCGCAGGTTCTATCGAACGCATTGAAATTGTAACCAATCCCTCTGCAAAATATGATCCTGATGGAAGCTCAGGAATCATCAATATAGTGTTGAAAAAAAATAAACTCAAGGGATTTAATGGATTAGTCACGGCAAATTTGGGCAGCGGGAATCTGAACGGGGGAAACGTGGCTGATGAAAGTATTTCTTTCAGTTATCGAAACGCCTCAGTGAACGCGTTCGCCTCTTATACTGGACGTTATTTAGAAGGTTATCGGAATAATTTTAATTACAGCAGGCAGATAGTGAATTTGGATTCAATCTCTATTTTAGACCAACACAGAATTGGGACAGATTTGAATGCCGGACATACGGCTCGAATGGGAGTGGATTGGACGCTAAAGCACAGCAGAAGTATTGCTTTTTCGACCACGGCATCGCTCGGGCAACGGGACAGAACAGGGGATTTATGGAATACGCGCTACAGTGAGGATGCGCTTGGAGATATCGCTCCTACGGCCTTGTGGCAACGCAAATCCTATGACCCAAGCGATCAAAAGAATATTGATTTTAACCTGAACTTTAGACAAAACTTGAAAAGTAACCGGGGGTATTTTACAGCAGATGCGACTCACTCCATGGGGACAGATCTTATTCAAGGGTTTTATGATCAATATCAATACTCCTTGGATACCGTATTGTTGTCAATGATTTCACCGCTCAGACAAAGGCTTTCAAATCAAGAGTCATCTCGTGTAACCACACTTCAGGCGGACGGAGTCTATCTCTGGCCAGAGCAATCGGTTCGGACAGAATTTGGAGCTAAGGGCATTCTGCTCCATCAAGTAGTAGATACCTATTCTGAAACTATGGATTCGATTTCGAATGTCTATGTGGAGGATACGCTTTCTAATTTCTTGTATAATTACGATGAACAAATTTTTAGCCTGTATGGTATCGTAGCACATCAATACAAGAAATTTAAATATCAAGCAGGTGTGCGCTTAGAACAGGCATATCAGATTCCAAATCTTATCTCGGACACGATCCGTATCGTAAACCAATACTTCAATTTCTTTCCTTCTGCCCACATTCGATATACTATAAAACAGGGAAGCGAATTAGGATTAAGTTATAGCCGAAGAATTACGCGTGCATCCAGCTCAGATTTGAACCCGTTTACCTCGTATGCGGATCCCTTGAATTTACAACGTGGGAATCCTTATTTACAACCGGAGTTTATTGACTCGTACGACTTTAGCTACATTCGGGAAGCGAAGAAAGTGAATTTTTCAGCAAGTTTATTTTACCGACGGACTACAAATATGATTTCGAGAGTTCGCCTTTTTAGTGATGACAATGCCTCGTTAATGACCTTTATTAATCTCAATACGTCCCACAGTGTAGGAACGGAATTCGTTGTGAGTTATAAACCGACCACCTGGTTTCGCTCTACCTTATCTTCAAACGTGAATTTTATCAAGTATGTCACCGATGTTGAGAGTTGGAACCGCTCAGGGTTTAATGGGAATGTTAAATTGAACTCTTCGGTTGATTTTTGGAAAAAAACTGCAACCGTTCAACTCAATGTGAATTATATTGCGCCACGGGTTACCATTCTAGGAACTGCGCAACGCAGGGGTGCGATTGATGTGGCCGTTGACAAGCGCTTAGGTGATCATTGGACCCTTGGATGTAAGGTTACGGATGTGCTCAATCGACAAGGCTTTTATGCATATTTGCGACAACCTACGGTGAGTCAGGACATTGAATTCAAATGGTTGACGCGCCGGTTTTTCATCAATGTAACCTATAAGTTTGGTAAACTTGAAATGACAAAACCAAAGTCAGGTCAAGATTCAGGTCCTTCAGATATGTAATGTTATGAGCAAAAAAAATAATAATCGCGTCAA
>DBCM01000066.1:6376-9664 GCA_002293045.1 Flavobacteriales bacterium UBA958
TATGTCTCCATAGATCGGAAACAACGTGCTGGAAAAGAGGTTACCTTGGTGGAGGGATTTGTGGGTTCTGATGAGGATTTAAAAGAACTCGGGAAATTGCTAAAGTCAAAGTGTGGGGTAGGTGGTTCTGCGAAAGATGGCGAAATTATTATTCAAGGAAAGTTAAAGCAGAAAGTATACGACCTTCTCATTGCTGCAGGATACTCTCAAACAAAACAGAAAGGCGGCAACTAAAAAAAGGCCCGAAGGCCTTTTAAAAAAATAAACGAAAGGTGTTGATTTATAACTTCGTCACCTTCAGGTTTCTAATCGAATTTCCTGTATTTAACAATAAGATGTATTGGCCGTTCATTAATGGGTCAAGTGATATTGTCTCCGTACTGCTGCCCTTTCCTTGAAGGACGGCTCTTCCGTTTAAATCATAGAACGTGTAACTAAACGCTTCATTGGCTTCAATGGTTATTAGGTCGCTTGTTGGATTTGGGAATACCTTGAATAAATCCGAAGCCTCGTCAATTCCTTCAACGGAAACATTCACATTGTAGGTCGTATTTGTAATGATTGGTGCATTCCAGTCAAAAAAGATGTACGCAGTATTGGTAATTTCACTCAGAGTTCCATTTCCTGCATTTTCTCTGATTCGATAAGTAAATTGTCCGTGGCTCAGGGGCTCGTTTGTTATAGAATCGGGCAGCCAAATGCCATTGAATTCAAAATGCATGATCCCGTTACCCATATTGACTAACTCCACCGGATGGCTGCTGCTAACTAAGGTAAATGTAGATAAGTCTAATTCCGAGTCTAGTGTATCTACAACTACCACATTCTGTGCCGGTGCCGTTCCTGTGTTTTGGAATCGAATGGTGTATGTAAGAATATCGTCTACACCCGTTTCGATTTCTGTTGCTCCAAAAACGCCGCTGTTATAAAATTCAGGTCGTGCAACGTTTTTATCATTTGGATCATAACTGTTTCCAAGAATCTGCAATAAATTTCCATTGTTGTTTTGCGCATTGCAATCTTGTACATTGCCCGTGGCGGTTATCGTACTGGTGAAATAGTGATTTGCACCATTGATAAGCCCACCAGGAATAGTAAACAGGATAAGATCATTGGTGGAAAAACTACTCAACGCACTGTTTAAATTCCACGTGATCGTATTACCAGCAATGCTATACCCGGGCGTGTTTATGGATGCTGTATTCACCGTAACTCCGGTAGGAAATGTTAGCGTTAGAGTATACGTTCCCGGAGAGGTAGGACCGTAATTGCCCCAATTCAAGCGGATGTGCGCAGTCGTATTTTGATAGTAACCGATCCATGGCGTAACTGTTGTCCACAAATCGGCACATAAATTACCACCATTACCACCACAGTTTACAGGCAACATCCCTGCTGCTTGGTTTACAATCAGCGTAACGAAGTTGAAATTCACACTATAGCCCAATGAGTTCAGGTAATTTGATGGGATAGAAGCAAGCACATATTGTCCGTTCCCAAATTGACCACAAAACGAGAAATAACCTGTAGAGTCTGTGTACACAGTAACTGTATTTGCATTTGCTCCTTGAGCATTAGAGAGTACTACCGGTGCAAAAGCCATCGGGAGTTCATTGTTATCCATGATGCCGTTGTTGTTCGCATCACAGAACACATAACCCGTATAACAATTCGGATTCCCCGGGTTTTGACCACACTGAACAGGAAAGGATGCCGTGGAAGGAGCTGCACCCGCATTGCATGCCGTATTAAATACGGTATCCATTAAATTGGATGCACTGTATCCGTGCTGTACTAACCAGTTATTATTTAGCGATACGGTTGAAATTCCTCCGATTAAACCCAAATAGTTGGTGCTGTAATTTCCTTGTTGATTGGTGTAGACAATAGTAGAGCCTGACCCGTAATTGATAGTAATGGGGGCATTGATTATTGGGATATCCCCATTGCTGAACACCCCGTTGTTGTCTTGATCGCAGTATACTTGTCCGCCAACACACATGTTCGCAGTTTGATTTCCGCCATTTCCGCAATTCAGGGTTATAATCATGGTTTGAGCTCCTGCGCCCGCAACTAATGATGGTGGACCTTGTATGTTATCAATGGTGTAATTATTTGCTGCAAGCCACGCAGGGTCAATGCCTAAGGTGTAAAGTCCAGGCTCAATACCGGTGAATAAATAATAGTTGTTTTGTGTAATGCCTGTATAGCTTTGACCAGAGCCAGTAATGACCAATGGGATTCCAGAATTGTTTAATGTCGAATCTATAACCCCATCATTATTGCAATCCACTTGAACCATGGAGTATACAGGAAGTGAACATGAACCAAGAGTGAGTACAACCGTATCAATGGCTGTGGTTTGATTGGCAAAATTAATAATGTAGGTGGTTACCGAATAGTTTCCTGGTCCAGGATAGGTGTGTGCTGGGGGTGGGTTGAGATTAATCAGTGTGCCGGTAGATGAAACACCGCCATTGTAGGTATTGCTGGTTCCGTCACCCCAGCTGATATTAAATTGAAATTGAGAAGAAACAAAGTTATTTCCCGTAATCACATAGGGGAGTGTGTAGCTCGACTGCGCATTGTTTGGCGCGGATTGCGCCCAAAAAGAAACGGTTACTGCAGTATCACAGCGGGTCGTTGCAGTGTTCGGCATCAAATTAAGCCCAGTTAAGGCATAGCCGGATTGAGCAGAAACTGAAATTAAACTAGATGCAAGAAACAGGAAGGATAGGATTTTTTTCATGGTATAAATTTAACAATTTTTTAGACGCTTCTTCGCACTCCAAAGTTGCTTGCCAAAGGTAGCCCATATATTTTTAGTATTTTCGCTTAAAATCACCAATGGATCGTTCGAAATTAGTGGAGTTTGGAAACTTAGAGTTACTTGCAAAACAAGTGGTAGAGGGATTCATTACGGGGATGCACAAAAGTCCCTTGCACGGGTTTTCCGTAGAATTTGCAGAGCACCGTATTTACAATCAAGGAGAATCTACAAGACATATTGATTGGAAACTTTATGGTCGAACCGATCGCTTGTACACCAAAAAGTATGAGGAGGAAACCAATTTGCGGTGCCAAATGATCATTGATTGCTCTCCGTCGATGTTCTTTCCAGTAGATCAACGCGATCATAAATTGTCTTTTGCAGTGTATGCGGTGGTAAGCCTGATCGAGCTTTTAAAGCGTCAACGTGATGCTTACGGCATTAGTCTGTTTCACGAAACGCTCATGCTTCACACGGCAGCAAAATCATCGCCGATGCATCAGCGCTATTTGTACGCG
>DBCM01000102.1:0-7204 GCA_002293045.1 Flavobacteriales bacterium UBA958
TTATACAAGGTAGATTTTGAAGGAAAGGATTTTCCCTTCTTAAAATAATCTTAATTTACGCGAACTTTCTTTCTATTGATGTTGTCTAGGTTGTAGCGAACAAAGGTTTCAAACCCACCTTTAAAATTCGATACTAAGGACAAACGTGAGATATTAATGTCGTAGGCAAATCCTGCAGAAAAAGGTCCGTAAAAGATGGCTGAACGCACTACAAAGGCATCTTTGAGCCGATGAAAAACCCCCAAACTAAATGCAATTTCTTTGATGTTGTCTGTTTCCCAAGAAGCCTTGCGTATGATTTGCTTGTAACTAACCCCGAACAGTAATTCGTTGGATTTTCGCTGCCGCTGAAAATAAATCGCGGGCTGAAGAACCCCGTTTGTTGCCAAGATACCAATATTCCCATTGACGAAACTTGAATATCGCACAGGTAGCGTTTGAATGCTTGAATTGTAGAAAGAATACCTTGGGTTATTCACGTGATATGCGGCAAATCCCACATTAAATCCTTTATCTGCTTCATTGGTTACTTTACCAATATCGGTTTGAAAGGAATATACCCCGCCAACACCTAAGTCGAAGTATGAAAAGTTCTGCTCGTAAAACGGCTCTCCATTTGGAAGAATCGGATTAAACGATGTACCGTCAAATTGCGACCCCCATTGCCCAGCGGCCGGATTCGTAACGCATTGTCCAAAGGTTGAATTTAAGCCTAAAGCAACCTTGCTAAATCGAGAAATCTTTAAATTATACGAGAAGTTAATACCAATATTACTTTGGGTGAAATACCCATCGCCCATTCTATCATTGAAGAATACCAATCCTGCTCCTAGGGTACCGTTAGAATTTTTCAATCCTGCCGTTAAACGCCCATCTAAAGAAGCAAAAAAGGTCTGAAAAGGAGAAGCAAAACTACCGTATTGTCCCCGATACATCGCTATCCCTTGAAACGATGCATTCGCCCCGGCTAACGCGGGATTCAAAGTAAGGGGAGAAACCTCTGCTTGGGAAAAATGTACATCTTGGGCATTTAAAACCAAGCAACGCAAGGCTAAAGCAAACACAAATAATCGTTGAAATGTACTGCGTGTATTCATCATCTTACCAACGTTAAACTACCTGATTTATGAAGGATTGTGTCATCGTACAATTGGATATTCAAATCATACACATAATTTCCTTCTTGTGCTGGTCTACCTTTGTAAAACCCATCCCATTCCGCATTAATATTCGTAGACTCAAATACCTTTTGACCCCAACGGTCATAGATTACAAATCCAAAATCTTTTACGCATACCGCTTTTCCAAAAACCTTCAGGGTATTATTTTCTTTCGGACCAGTACCATTCGGACTAAAAATCGTAGGAACAAAAAACTCACCGCAAAGCAATTTTACGGTTACCACCAACGAATCTTCTCCTTGGCATCCGTTGTTATCTGTAACCTCTACGTAATAAGTAATGGTAGAATCTGGGGTAATAACTGGATTTGGGCAATCCGTACAGGATAAACCATCTACTGGACTCCAATCGTAGCTTGTTCCTCCATAAACATTTGCA
Organism: Flavobacteriales bacterium UBA958; assembly: GCA_002293045.1. GTDB lineage: Bacteria > Bacteroidota > Bacteroidia > Flavobacteriales_D > Crocinitomicaceae > UBA952. Next base: position 1,560 of record DBCM01000102.1, read on the forward strand.
ATAAACGAAGTTTCAGGATTAATCACAGTATCTCCAGGAATCATAGTTATTGGCAATGAATTAACTATACCTATGGTACCTGTTGCCCCAATTTGACAACCGTTTGCATCGGTAGCCGTGACAGCATACATCCCTACATTAAGCCCGGAGATGCTGTCGGTTATTTCATTCGTAGGTTGCCAAAGGTAGGTATAAGGTCCTGTACCACCATTCACAGAAACATCCATTGTACCAAGGGCACCCGTTGCACAATTCACGGGTGTGGAGTCTGCGCTTATGGTGAGCACCGGAGGCTCGGTAATGGTTATTCCTTGAACGACCACACAGTTTGCTGCATCTACGACAACAACATTGTAGTTGCCTGGAGCAAGCCCTGTCACCGTATCATTGGCAACAGCAACCGGCGACCATGAAAATACAAAAGGGGGCGTACCAAGTGAATCTACTTGCGCTGCAGCCGAACCATTTGCGGCACCAAAACAAGAAACATTGTTTACGTAAATGATGCTAATTGCCGGAGGTTGTGGCGTGGGATTGACAAGGTATGCAGCAGGATTTGAAACCGTACATCCTGAGCTGATCGAAGTTACGGAAAGCGTGTAATTCCCCCCCGGTAAATTCATAAACGTAGGTGTAGGTTGAGAGGCTCCCCCATTCAAGGAATATGTAAATCCTGCACCCAAGGGCGTGGTTACAGCTAACATTCCTGTTGGTAAGGGGCATGTTGGCTGAGTAACTGAGGCGGTAGGTAAAACCGGTATGGTTAAGGCCGCGTTAATAGCTGCCGTATTACTCACCACGGAGGTACAACTAGCCGCATTCACTACGATGAAGGAATAATTGGTAGATGGGTTTAAACCTACCACCGAGGAGGTAGTTCCTGAACCTGTTTGGGTGGTTCCCCCAGGGTTGATGGTTAAGGTCCAAGTACCTGACATGGGAAGGCCGCTTAAAAAAACAATGCCTTGAGCAGATGCACACGTTGGTTGGTCAATGGAATCGATAATCGGAGCAGTTGGTGGTATGGGGTTATTCACAAAAATAGAATTCGAATTCGCAGATACACAGCCATTATTTAAATTAGTAACCGTGAAGGTATACGAATTAACGGGTAACCCTGAAAAGGATGTGGTGAGCCCAATTCCCGTTTGGGTGAAGGTACTTGCCGGGGAATTCCCGTATGCAGTAATGGTCCAACCCCCGGAGCTGGGTAAGTTTGAAATGGCAACCGATCCGGTAGCGAGGGCACAAGTCGGCTGGGTTACCATTCCTGCAATTGGAGTTGATGGTACACTTGGTATCGCGTTGATGTTAACGGAAGAGGTTAACGGTGAGGTACAACCTACCAATGGATCTAGGTATTCAAACGAGAATGCCGTGGCTGGAGTGAGTCCGGAAATTGCGGCAATTGTTCCTACCCCAGATTGTGTAAAACCCGCGGGGACTGAATTTATGGTCCATCCTGTACTTGGAAGGCCCGAAAGATAAATAACTCCGTATTGATTGGAACATGTGGGTTGGTCGAGCGAATCAATGTTTGGCGCAACAAGACACTGCCCAAACATTGAAAATGAAGCTGTAATAATAAAAATAAGTCCGAGTATTCTCCCTGTCATTGAACAGAATTAAGCCAAAAAGTTATACCATCTATCGCTTCGTAAAGTTACACTAATAATCAAAATTATTGTGGTGTTCTCTAAAAAACTTAAACGTAGCGCGTTCTAATGCGTTGCTTACCAAAAAAAAATAGACCTTTGTGCCATGGAAAAGCAGCGGATTTTTATGGAGATTTGCTATGATGGTACGGCCTACAGTGGCTGGCAAATACAACCTAATGCGCCAACGGTTCAAGGCACCATAGAGTCTGCGCTTACTAAATTGAATGGAAATAAGCCTGTAGGTATTGTTGGCTGTGGCAGAACGGACACTGGAGTTCATGCTAAGCAGTATTTTTTTCATGTTGAACTTCCCGATGTTTCCCTGGCAGAACTGCAATACAAACTTAATAAGATGCTGCCCAGAGACATTAAAATTATTGATGCGTTTTACAATGAGCAACACGCGAGATTCGATGCAAAAAAGCGTACCTATCGTTATTTTATCGCCAAAGAAAAGTCACCGTTCAACGACAGATTTTGTTGGGTATACGAACGGCCTTTATCCATAGAAGCCATGAATCTTGCATGTAAATCCTTAGTTGGCCATCAAGATTTTGCCTCCTTTGCCAAGGGAGATACAGATGTTAAGACAACCCTCTGTGAGATATTCAATGCACACTGGGAAGAAACTCTAGAGGGATACATGTTCGAAGTAAGTGCGAATCGTTTTCTGCGCAATATGGTACGCGCCATGGTAGGAACCTTAATGGAAGTGGGTATGGGAAATATAACACCGGAATCCCTTCCCGTTATTTTAGCAAAAAAAAGCCGCCAAGAGGCAGCTTTATCGGTCCCTGCTGAGGGCTTATTTCTTTGGGAGATTTTGTATTAATCTGCTCGTTGGCGCAGCAAATCAAAGTAGCCATAGGTTTCTACCACAATTGCTCCCCCGAGGGTATCTCCATATTTTGCGGGTAACCCGCCAGTGTAGACCATCATGCGATTGATGGAGCAGCTTGGTACGTTGTACACATCCTGCAATTTAACGCCATCTAGTACGTAAATCATATCCCCTTTCCGTGCACCTCGAAACATTAATTCCCCATCATCCGCCATTTTAATTTCTGAAGACATTTGAGTGGCCATGGTGGCAATGCTGAATTTATTCGGATTGTGTTTAATGTCTTTTTCCGTTAATTCGGGTGTTGGCAACTCCCCCATTCTCAATCGAAGGCGTTCTTTAACAACGATCTCATCTTTTAATATTCCTTTCGGTTTAAACTCGACGGAACCTATATTTCCATAAGATTCAATGGGAACATCAACCGTATAAGTTTGGGAGGTATCTCTACCGAACACCAAAAACAAATTATACGTTCCCGCGGGAATGGCTGAAATTCTAAATCGACCGTCTTTATCGGTCATGGCTTGATATTTCTTTCCTTGATCTACGATAACCGCTTTGATGTATTCCATGGGTTGTTTTGAATCCGCATCCAATACGGTTCCAATGGCATCACCGAGCGCGGATTGTGCAAAAAGTTGTGCCACCAAGATGCTTGCGAAAAGGGTTAAGGTTTTTTTCATGATTTCTAATGTTTGATTAGAAAGGTAACGAAAAAAAACTAATAAGCTAACCTATAGTTGCAGAAGAAACGGGTAATTCTCGGTTAATTTTCTTAAAAAGCCCTTGAAGTACCTTTCCTGGCCCAACCTCGATCACTTCAGAAAGCCCATGGTCATTCATAGCCATCATGATTTGAGTCCATTTCACAGGGGCTGTAAGTTGCGCCAATAAATTTGCTTTAATAAGTGAAGGATCGGTCACGGGAAGGGCATTCACATTTTGATATATAGGGCAAGTCGGATGATTAAATTGTGTAGATTCTATTGCAGAAGCTAATTCTGCACGTGCTGGCTCCATAAGTGGGGAATGAAAGGCTCCTCCCACCTGAAGGATCAACGCACGCTTGGCTCCTGCCTCAGTAAGTTTGGCACAGGCCTCTTCAACGGCTTTAATTTCTCCTGAAATCACTAATTGTCCGGGACAATTGTAATTCGCCGGCACCACCACTCCATCAATGCTGCTGCAAATCTCTTCTACCACCGAATCTTCCAAACCTAGAATAGCTGCCATCGTAGATGGGGTGAGTTCACAGGCTTTTTGCATGGCTGTTGCGCGTGCGCTCACCAGTCGGAGGCCATCTTCAAAACTCAGGGTTTTATTGGCTACCAAGGCAGAAAATTCACCAAGGGAATGCCCGGCTACCATATCCGGTTTAAACGAATCTCCTAAACATGCCGCTAAAACGGTAGAATGAATGAAGATTGCGGGCTGCGTTACATTCGTTTGTTTTAAGGCTTCGTCTGACCCTTCAAACATGATGCTTGCGATATCAAAACCGAGTACTTCATTGGCACGATCAAATAATTTACGTGCATCCGCACTCGCATCGAATAACTCTTTTCCCATTCCGCTAAATTGGGCGCCTTGCCCAGGAAAAACATATGCTCTCATAATAATTATAGGTTAAAGTTGTCCCAAGGAGTGAAACTTACCCTCCTTGTATATTTTAATTTTCTTTAAAATTCCATCGGCGTTGTACACGTAGACTTTTCCATCATAGAGTTGTCCTGATTTAAAATTACCGTCCAACCAAATTTCATCGTTTTCATTATATACTTTGTTGTATCCTTCTGAAAAGAAGGTAACGCCTTTCGTAATTGGATTCGTTACTACGGGTGGGGGTTCGTTTGATTCGGTTTCAGTATGTGCCTCGGGTTGTTTTACTGCTTGTTTCTTAACGGTTTCTGTTACTTTACCCCCACTAAATTTACAAGACAAGCGTACAGATCCGTCCTCATTATATTGCGTATACACGCCTTCCACTTTTCCTTTTTTTAGCCCATATGAAGCCTCCAATTGCCCGTTGCTGAAATAATGCATTACAGTGCCTGTTTCTTTTCCTGAATCGTCAAAGGTGGCCTGATAAGCGACTTTTCCATTTTCATGGTAACGAATTAACTCACCGGAATAAGTGTTATCCCCAAAGCTGCCTTTTTCCTTTACTTTTCCATTTGAAAAATAGCGTGTATACTTACCATTCGGTCTATTATTTACATAGTTTCCTTTAAGCTTTACGGTTTTACCGTCTTTATTGTACTTAATCCAAACCCCAGTTTTACGCCCGTGATGGTACGTTCCTTCTTCGATGATGGCAGTGGATGCATAGCCAGATTTTGGACGGTCTGCTCCCTTAACCACCCATTTACCGTGTTTTTTACCGTCCTCATCTCGTAGGTTTTGAGCGCTAACATCCGTTGTAAACACAGCAAAGCAGGCAACAAGAAACATGAAAAACCGAACCTTCATAGCAGTTGTAAAATTAAATTAAATTGTGAATAACAAACCGAAACAGATGGATATTGACCCAAATTTGTTGTTAATTTTGTTTTTCATGTTAAGCATTTCTCCGTCTGATATTACGGTGCAGAAACTGCATCACTACCTGCTTGGAGCGGTGGGCCCAAGGCCTATTGCATTGGCATCCACCATCGACAACCATGGCAACAAGAACCTGGCTCCTTTTAGTTTCTTTAATGTGTTCAGTGCGAATCCCCCGATTTTGATTTTTTCACCTGCTCGTTCGGGAAGAACAAATTCGGTAAAGGACACCTATACCAATGCAAAAGCACACCCAGAAGTAGTCATCAATGTTGTTACTTACGATATGGTGGAGCAGGTGAGTTTAGCCAGTTCGCCTTATGCTCATGGGATTAGTGAATTCGAAAAGGCTGGCCTTACACCGCTTGCCTCTGAATTGGTAAAACCGTTTCGGGTGAAAGAATCTCCAGTTCAATTTGAATGTAAAGTCAACGAAATTATTGAATTAGGTTCCGAGGGTGGCGCCGGGAATTTAATCATTTGTGAGGTGGTCAGAATGCACATTGATGAAGGCATATTGGATGCCCATCAACAAATAGATGCCCTCAAAATAGACTTGGTTTCCCGCATGGGAGGAGATTGGTATTGTCGTGCCGATGCCA
>DBCM01000102.1:7333-8498 GCA_002293045.1 Flavobacteriales bacterium UBA958
CGGGGATTGAGCATTTGCCCGACGAAACCGAAGTGAACGAATACAAGCTTACCGAACTTAGTGACCTTTTCATGACGCACGTAGATGACGCCACACAGTTAGAAAGAACATTGCATGAACGAGCCAAAGCATTATTAAAAGAAAATAAATTAACAGAAGCTTGGCAAACGCTTCTGAGTTTTAATCATTAACAAATCGATATGAATCAGCTTAAATTAACCAACGTACGAATCAAATTAATTCATCCAACTCAGCAGGTAACAGAAAAATTCTCTAAACGAGAATTTGTAGTTACAGACGGATTGGAGAGTGACTATCCGCAACATATTTTACTACAAGCCACCCGAGACAAGTGTAGTTTACTTGACCAGTTCAAGGTGAACGACATGGTAGATGTTGCCATTAACATCAGAGGTCGCGAATGGACAAGTCCACAAGGTGAGATCAAGTATTTCAACTCCATTGAGGCATGGCGGATCGAGCCTGCTTCCGAACAAGCTCCTTCCGCTGCACCGTCTGGCATGAGTGATTTTGGGATTTCAAACGCTAACAATACGCAAAGTCCCCTGGAATCTTCTGCGGAAGAATCTGACGATCTTCCGTTTTAGTCTCTTGAATTTGCCTGATACTTTGCCTTATATTTTAGGTAAAGTAATTCCTGAAAGTTAACAGGGCTATGAATTTTTCCGTTCATTACTATGGTGGTAACGTCGTTAGTTTTCATGTCTAACGCAGGTCCTTTGGATACGAATATGGTCGCTGATTTACCCACTTCAATGCTTCCAAAGTCTTGATCAATCCCTAAAATCTTACATGAATTAATCGTTATTGCTTGCAATGCTTGTTCCTCGGTTAAGCCATAAGCCATGGCGGTGCCGGCTAAAAACGGCAAATTTCGTGCATTCATGGCTTCCATTCCTCCTTCATTTTGCAAGCAGAACAACACCCCCATTTTGGCGAGGATTGCCGGAAGACGATACGGTAAGTCTACGGGATCCTCATCATGTTCAGGTAAGCGATGTAGGCGCTGAATCATCACTGGGATGTCGGCATCTATAAACCGCTGACCGAGCAAGTACGCATCGTCCCCTCCAACAAGCACCGGATACGGCAACTTAAATTCTTGCACAAAAGCCAAGAGGTCTATGATTTGTTGGGCATCATT
>DBCM01000136.1 GCA_002293045.1 Flavobacteriales bacterium UBA958
AAGCCCACAAGAAATCGTAGATAAATACCACCACCAAATTCAGGATGCATTTCAGCGCTTTGGAATTTCCTTTGATATTTATCACCGTACCAGCAGTACCCTTCACCACAAGGTTTCTTCGGACTTTTTCAACACCTTGCACGAAAAGAATGCCTTCACCCAGGAAACTTCCATGCAATACTATGATGAATCTTTTCATCAATTTCTTGCCGATCGCTACATCACGGGAACCTGTCCAAAATGCCAACATCCCGCCGCATATGGTGATCAATGCGAAAAATGCGGTTCTGATTTAAGTCCTACCGATCTCATTAATCCAATTTCTACACTATCGGGATCTACGCCGGTTTTAAAAGAAACCTCGCATTGGTATTTACCCATGAATGAACATGAGGCATGGTTAACCGAATGGATTCAGCAAGGGAAATTAGATGGGATTCAACAGCACAATCCATCCGAATGGAAAAATCAAGTCCTCGGACAATGCATGTCGTGGATAAACTCCGGCTTAAAACCACGGGCAATGACGCGTGATTTAGATTGGGGTATACCGGTACCCTTGCCTAATGCAGCAGGGAAAGTACTTTATGTTTGGTTAGATGCACCCATTGGTTACATTTCAGCAACTCAAGCATGGGCTGCTGAGCACGGAAAAGATTGGCGAACATACTGGGGAAAAACCGAGGCCGAAGGCCGAAAATTAGTGCATTTTATTGGAAAAGATAACATTGTGTTTCACGCAATAATATTTCCGATTTTACTTAAAGCACACGGGGATTTAATCCTACCAGACAACGTACCGGCCTACGAATTCCTTAACCTCGAGGGAGATAAGTTCTCTACCTCCCGCAATTGGGCGGTGTGGTTGCATGAATACTTGGATGCCTATCCCAATAAACTAGACGAATTAAAATATGTGCTCACTTCAATTGCACCTGAGAATAAAGATTCGGAGTTTACGTGGGCAGATTACCAAGTTCGGGTGAATTCTGAATTGGCGGATATCTTGGGGAATTTTGTAAATCGAACGATTGTACTTACCCATAAATACTACGAAGGGGTGGTTCCTGAAGCTGGAGCATTATCTCCCGTAGAGCTTGCATTATTTGAAAAATTACACGCTGTTGAAGCACGTATTTCTACCTTAATGTATGGCTACAAAATCCGGGAGGCGCAACAAGAAATGATGAATATTGCTCGCCTCGGAAACAAGTACCTTGCGGATGAGGAGCCATGGAAAAAAATAAAAACAGCGCCGGATCGGGTTCCTACCATTCTGAATACCTCCTTGCAAATCACCCGAGAATTAGCCCGAATGGCCCAAGTATTCTTGCCGCAAACATCCCATAAAATCTATCAGATGCTCAACCTAGCTGCGGATGAATGGAATACCGAGCTGCCATTAATCCCTGCAGGGCATACATTGAATCCTGCGGAGATTTTATTTGAAAAAATCAGCGATGAGTTAGTCACAGAAGAAAAAGCAAAACTTACCCAAACCACCACTCCTAATAGCCCATACCCCGCCATGAAAGAATTGATACAATTTGATGATTTTACAAAAATGGATATTCGCTTAGGCACCGTGCTAAGCGCTCGCAAAATGGAAAATGCAGATAAACTCCTGGTCTTAACCGTAGATACAGGCATCGATGAACGAACTATTGTTTCAGGAATTGCACAGCATTATTCTCCGGAGGAAATTACAGGAAAATCTGTGGTTGTATTAATGAATTTAGCCCCTAGAAAAATTCGAGGTGTTGAATCCATGGGAATGCTACTTATGGCAGAAGATAGTGAAGGAAACTTGAGTGCCTTGGTTAGTGAACGCGGTTTTGAGGGCGGACCTACTATTGGATAATTCTTAGACGTAGCCTTTATCTTTTGCCCAACTGCTCAATTGTGCTGCATTTGGCAAATCCAATTTCTTTAAAATATTATGTCGGTGTGTTTCGATGGTTCGGTGCGAAACAAACAATTTATCTCCTATTTCTTTAGAGGTTAACCCTTGAGCGATGAGCTTTACAATTTCAATTTCCTTCATCGTAAGTTCTTTTTTCTCCGTTTCATCGACATTCAACAGGGAAGCAAAATAGCGGTCTTTAATTTCTGCTGCAATAAACACTTCACCTTTAGAAACTGAATGGATGGCGTTTATGAGCTCACTCTTATTGGTGTTTTTAGTCAAGTACCCTTTGGCTCCTAGAGAAAGAAACTTCTTTACATAGGTGATGTCGTCATGAAGAGATAATCCTATCACGCGAGTTTTTGGTAGGGAATCTAAAATCTTTGTAGCAGCATTCAATCCAGATCCGGCGCCTAAATTAATATCCATTAATACGATATCGGGTTTATGAATAATGGCTTGATCGAAGGCCAAGGCTTCAGAATCTGCAGTACCACATACTACAATCTGAGGGGCATCTTTTAATAAACTCGACCACGCTTCACTAATGAGCTTGTGGTCGTCAACAATAAGAACTTTAATGAAATCACTCATGGGCTAAGCCTTTTGAGTAAAGTTACGCATTCAAGGCTTCAGCACCACCAACAATTTCTAAAATTTCATTGGTAATGGCTGCCTGACGCGCCTTATTGTAACTCAAGGTAAGGGAACGCTTAAGGTCTGAGGCATTATCTGTGGCTTTATGCATGGCAGTCATACGGGCGCCATGTTCTGCAGCGATAGAGTCTAATAAGGCCTTAAACAGTTGGGTCTTTAATGATTTGGGAATCAACTCGGAAACAATGTCCTCTTTATTTGGCTCAAAAATATAATCGCTTGGTCCTGCATTTTGACTGGCCACAGGAACGATTGGTAAGAAATCTTCTACCTCGATGGATTGGTTTGCCGCATTTAAAAATCGGTTGTAAACCAGTACAATCTTGTCGACTTCCTTTGCTTTAAAAATCCGCATGAGTTCCTCACCAATTTCTGCGGTACGATCAAAGGTTGCATTCGCCATGATGTCTTCAAGAGGAGCCAAGGTATCGTTTACAAAATATGCCTCTGTTTTCTTTACTACATCTTTGATTTTCTTCCCTAAACACACTACAGATACCGTGCTGTTTGCAAAATCATTTTTAATCAAGGAATTCACGCGCTTGATAATGTTGCTGTTGAACCCACCACACAAGCCACGGTTAGAGGTGATTGCCACAATCAATATGCGCTCTTGACCGCGATCTTCTGCAAAATCACTCTCAGATAAATCCAGAGAACTGCTTACATTTTCAAGGATGTACCGCAATTTTGATGCATAGGGACGCAAGCGCGTTATAGCATCTTGGGCACGCTTCAATTTCGCAGCAGATACCATCTTCATAGCAGAAGTAATCTGCATCGTTGAAGATACTGAGCTAATTCGATTACGTATTTCCTTTAAGTTAGCCATAGCAATTCAAACTTGTAATTAGTATTTTCCTGCGATGTCTTTAGCACATTTTGTTAACACGTCCGTTAACTCATCAGTAAACTGACCCGCTTTTAACGCTGCTAAAACTTCTGGATGATGGCTTTCAACAAAGGTTAAGAACTCGATTTCGAATTCCTTCACTTTCGCTACAGGAACGTTTTGCATTAATCCTTTAGTTCCTACATAAATGATGGCAATTTGTTTCTCAACCGGGAACGGATCACCTTCTCGTTGCTTTAAAACCTCAACGTTTCTTGCCCCTTTGTCTAGCACCGCCTTCGTGGCCGCATCTAGATCTGAACCAAACTTGGAAAACGCTTCCAACTCACGGTACTGGGCTTGGTCTAATTTCAAGGTACCCGCTACCTTTTTCATGGACTTAATTTGTGCAGAACCTCCAACACGAGATACAGAAATACCCACGTTGATTGCCGGACGAACCCCTGCATTAAACAAATCTGATTCCAAGAAAATCTGTCCATCCGTAATGGAGATTACATTCGTTGGAATATACGCCGAAACGTCACCCGCTTGGGTTTCAATAATCGGCAACGCGGTTAATGAACCTCCTCCTTTTACTTTTCCTTTCAAAGATTCTGGAAGATCGTTCATTTGAGCGGCAATCGTGTCATCTTTAATCACTTTTGCTGCACGCTCTAAAAGTCTTGAGTGTAGGTAGAATACATCCCCTGGATATGCTTCACGACCTGGAGGACGACGAAGTAGTAAGGAAACTTCACGGTAAGCAACGGCTTGTTTTGATAAGTCATCATAAACAATCAAGGCTGGTTTACCTAAATCTCTAAAATATTCGCCGATAGCAGCTCCAGTCATTGGGGCATAAAACTGCATTGGTGCGGGGTCTGATGCATTGGCGGCAACAACAACCGTATAAGCCATGGCGCCGGCATCCTCAAATTTCTTAACAATCCCAGCAACGGTAGATCCTTTCTGGCCTATGGCTACATAGATACAAAACACGGGCTCTCCTCGGTCGTAAAACTCTCTTTGGTTAATGATGGTATCAATCGCTACGGTGGTTTTTCCGGTTTGACGGTCACCGATAATTAACTCTCGCTGTCCTCGTCCGATGGGAATCATCGCATCAATCGCTTTAATTCCGGTTTGTAGCGGTTCATTTACAGGCTGACGAAAGATTACCCCCGGTGCTTTTCGCTCGATTGGCATTTCAAACAATTCACCTGCAATTGGTCCTTTTCCATCAATTGGATTTCCTAGGGTATCAACAACGCGTCCAACCATTCCATCACCTACTTGAACAGAGGCAATTCGTCCAAGTCGTTTTACAGTATCCCCTTCCTTCACCGAGGAGGAGCGTCCTAACAATACGGCCCCTACGTTATCTTCTTCTAAGTTTAATGCAATTCCTCGCATTCCCCCGTCGAATTCAATTAATTCCCCGTATTGAACGCCATTGAGTCCAAAAATCCGTGCGATACCATCTCCAACTTGCAATACCGTACCTACTTCTTGCAATTCAGCTTCTGTTTTTACACCTGACAATTGTTCTCTTAAAATTGCCGAAATTTCTGCTGGGTTTAAATCTGCCATTTTGAATAATTAAATGTTCTTTATTTTACTAATTCTTGTCTTAACGCTTTTAATTTACTTGAAACAGATGCATCGATCTGTTTATCTTCTATTCGAATCACAAAGCCACCGAGTAAGGAAGGATCTATCGCCTCTGTAAGGCTTAAGGTTCCTTCGAATGCTGGGGCAATGCGGGCTAATATGTCTTGTTTAGTTTGATCGCTAAGTGGGGATGCACTAACTATGGATCCCGAAACGATTCCACGATGTTTGCGAAGTTGACGCGCAAACTGCTCGGCGATTGCAGGCAATAACTGTTCTCTACCATTCCTCGTTACGAGGGATAAAAACTGCATAGTCACTGGCTGAAAATCCGTAAAAACCCGCGCATAAATGGAGATTTTTTTGTCTGCCCTAACCACTGGAGAGTTTAAGAACACCCTAAAATCATTTGACTCACTTACCGTTTGAACAAAGCGAATTAAATCCTTTTCCACTGCTTCAACCCACCCTTTTTCAAGGCTTAGATCTAACAACGCTTTCGCGTATCGTGCTGCTGATTTAGTTGATGCCATGCTTAATTCAATTGGATATCTTGAACCATTTTACTCGCTAATGCTTTTTGTTTGTCGTCAGAGGCTAAGGATTCTTTCACCAAAGATTCTGCGATATCTACTGAAAATGTGGCAATCTGAGCTTTCATGTCGGCAATTGCTGAATTGCGCTCGCTGTTGATGGCCAATTTTGCAGATTCAATGAGTTTCTGACCCTCGATCTTCGATTTATCTCGCGCTTCTTCAATCATTCGTGCCCCTGCTTCTTTTGCTTCTTTCAAAATGGCATCGCGCTCCGCTCTGGCTTCTTTTAAAATCCGCTCATTTTCAGCATGGAGCGATTTCATTTCTTGACGCGCCTTTTCGGCTTCTAGTAAGGCCTCGTCAATTTTCTGACTTCGGGCATTTACGGCGCTTAAAACCGGCTTCCAAACAAATTTAGCTAGTACTAATAATAACAAACAGAACGTGATTCCTGTCCAAAATAATAATCCAAAGCTGGGTGTTACTAAATCCATTGTATTTTCTTTTTACCTTTTTACACTTAAATAAATTGTCCCCGCCAATCGCGGGGACAATCATTTTTTTTACTGGTTTGCTCCAAGCATACCCACAACCACTCCGAAAAGTGCAACACCTTCGATCAAGGCTGCTGCGATAATCATCGCGGTTTGAATTTTTCCAGAAGCTTCAGGATTGCGTGCAATCCCTTCTACTGCAGAACCACCGATACGGCCGATTCCCATTCCAGCGCCTAACACGGCTAATCCCGCGCCAATTGCTGCTACACTACCAAATACTGCCATTGTATATAAATTAAAAGGTTACTAAACTAATGATGCTCTTCCTCAACCGCTGCTCCAATGAACAACGCCGACAAAGATGCAAACAAATACGCTTGTAAAAATGCTACCAAAATCTCTAAAACAGATATGAACAAAGCCATCGGAACTGATAACAAGCCCCACGCTGCAGATTTATTAATAAAAATGATCGAAATCAGAGATAATACGATGATGTGGCCCGCCGTCATGTTTGCAAATAAACGAATCATTAAGGCAAAGGGCTTCGTGAAAATCCCAACCAATTCAATAGGAATCATAATCGGCAATAAGGCCCACGGAACTCCTGGTGTAGCAAAAATATGCTTCCAATAGTTTTTGTTACCACTAAATACGGTTACTAACAAGGTACAAAGCGCCAAAAACAAAGTCACCGAAATATTTCCAGTTAAATTTGCTCCTCCTGGGAATATAGGAATCATTCCAAGCAAGTTGTTGACCAAAATGAAGAAGAAAATCGTTGTGATAAACCCAATGTATCGCGTATGCTTCGCTCCATGAATGTTTGGCTTTACAATCTCATCTCGCACGTACACGATGAGTGGCTCAATAAATTTAGCGATGCCCCGTGGAGCTACTGCTCCATTTTTCTTGTAGTACAACGACGTAGACAACATCACTGCTAAAAGAATAAAGGCCCCAATGAACAAGGACAACACATTTTTAGTAATCGACAAATCCAAGGGCATGGCGTTTTTGGGGTGTGCCCAGTGAACGTCTAGTTTTCCGTTGTTAAGCTTGTAAATTTTTTCATGAAGTAGGGCGTATCCTTGGGCCGGACCCTCCCCCACCAAATACTCGGAGGGCTTGAGAGAATCTTCCACCGAAATGGCTTTCCCGTGGTATAAATGTTTTGAGCTAAACACTTTAATGCCATTGTCATACAGGATAACCGGCAAATAAATCGATGTTCCTTGATGACCTTCTCCCCACAAATGCCACTCATGCGCATCTCCAATGTGGTGCATGATAGTCTCTGAAACATTGAATTTCTTTTCCTTCGTTGCACCTGCTGTAAAAGCAAGACCTACTAAAAAAGTAAAAATGCTTAAAAAACGTAATATTGTTGTTCGACTCATTTTAAAATTGGCCTGAAAAATTGGCGCAAAGGTACAAATTCTTTTCTGTTAAGTTCACTTATTTATTTTCTTTTTCTTCGGAAATTTTCACGTAATCTTCCTTTTTTCGAATTGCCTGGTACATTTTAATGGCAAGCATCAACAAGAGGGCAACAGCAAAAAAACCAATTGTTGCATAGACCCAATTCAAGGAATCTTTCAAAACAACAATAAACACAATAATCACAAGGAGAAGGGTTGCCACCTCATTCCAAACCCGCAGCGCACCCGAACCCCAAAAAAAGCGGTCGGATTTAAGGTCGAAGTAAATTTTCTGACAAATGAAATGATACACCAAGAGCAACAGAACAAACCCCAATTTTAGGTGTATGTACACTTGTGATAAATAACTGGGGATGGCAACGAGCATCAAAACCCCAAAAATCACCGTGAGTACCATTGCCGGGGTAGCAATGATCCACCAGAGCCGGCGTTCCATGATTAAAAACTGCTTGGTTAGTATGGATTTTTCAGGGTCCTCTTTTCCGTTGGCCTCGACGTGATAAATAAACAATCGAACCATATAAAAAAGCCCTGCAAACCAACTCACCATAAAAATGATGTGTAGCGACTTAATTATTCCTACATTTGTTTGTATCCATTCCATGGTTCAAATTTACATTTTTATCAGTATGATTGATAATTCTACCCGAAGGTATTAATATGGTAGCCGTGATTCCACTTAACCTTTCTGCATTGTTTTTTAGCGTGTTAATCTCTGTATGTGCGTCGGGACAAATTCTATCTGTTAGCGGATATTACGAGGGCATGAATCTGTTTGTCTCCAATCCTATTAAAAATGACGGGTATGGGTATTGCATTCACAAAGTGTTGGTGAACGGAAATGTACTCCCTGCCTCAATTCAAACCGATTATTTTGAAATTGATCTGAGTTTATTCAATTTAAAAAAAGGAGAAGAGGTATTTATCGAGCTGGAACACGGCGAAGGCTGCCTTCCCTCCTTTGTGAATCCCGAAGTCTTATTGCCATACAGTACCTTCGATTTAATCTCCATCCAAGCCAGTGCTGATGGAAATATTTCGTGGAGCACAAAAAACGAATCTGGGAAACTTACTTTTTTGGTGGAACAATATAAATGGAACCGCTGGGTACTTGCCGCAGAAGTCCTAGGTAACGGATCAAAAAATACGAATCAATATACGATTGATATTCTTCCAACCAGTGGGTACAATAAGGTGCGCGTTGCTCAAATTGATAATACCGGTCAGAAACGCACCTCTAAGGCGGTAGGATTTACTTCCACCATTAAATCCGTCAAAAAAACCCCGTCTAAAGTCAAATCAAACTTATACTTCAAGGCAGAATCCGTGCTCACAAAGACAAAATTCGAGATATACGATGCCTACGGAAACTTATTAAAGAAAGGCTTCGACCATACCATTAATTGTGCTGATTTATTGAATGGTATTTACAACATCAACTACGATAATAAATCAGAAAAATTTATTAAATACTAATGCTTTTAAGAATTGAACACCTTGGAATTGCCGTAGATAGTCTCTCGGACAGTATTCCGATTTATGAAGCGCTACTCAATACCCCATGCTATAAACAAGAAGCGGTTAGCTCGGAAGGAGTAAAAACGGCGTTCTTTCAGGTTGGGCCCAATAAAATTGAATTACTCGAAGCAACGAGTCCGGATTCTCCCATCGCTAAATTTCTTGCAACAAAAGGAAAAGGATTTCACCACGTTGCCTTCGAAACTGACCATATCCAAAAGGAAATCGACCGATTACTTGCTGCCGGATTTGAATTAATTCATCACAGTCCTAAACCCGGGGCTGACCACAAAATCATCGCCTTTTTACATCCAAAATCAAGCGATAAACTCTTGGTAGAACTCTGTCAAGACCATGTTCCTTCCGCGATGTAATTTGGAATGTTTCTAAATTATTTTTTTGTGACACTTTGATGACAATTAACCTCGGGTTAATATTAAACTTTGCGTCACTAGAAACGAGTTATGGCGAAAGAGGTGTTGAATCAATTGCATACGGTTGCGTTTACGCACCGGAACTTTGAAGTGGATACCATTGGGAAACTTCACATTGCGCTGGACGAACAACAAGCGCGCTTATTGCCCATCAAACAACAGTTTCAGCTCGAAGAATTATTGATGCTTTCCACGTGTAACCGGGTAGAATTTAGCCTTGTGAGTACCGAGGAAATCGACGCCCCTTTTTTACATGCGTTTCTCAGCGCCATTTACCCAACCTTTGATTCCGAGTTTCTGACTTCTTTTGTCCTTAAACTCGAACATTATCAAGGAATGCGGGCGGTAGACCACGCCATGTCTGTTGCTTCTTCTGTAGATTCAATGATTATTGGTGAGCGAGAAATAATAACCCAGGTCCGTCAAGCCTACGAGCATTGCACGGCCATTGGACTCACGGGTGATTTGCTGCGTATTCTTAATCGACACGTAGTAGAAACCGCTAAAAAGGTGTATACCAGAACCTCCATTTCTACCAAACCGGTGTCGGTGGTTTCTTTGGCTTACCACCAGTTAAAAAACCTTCAAATTCCGTTAGGCGCACGATTTTTAATCATTGGTGCGGGAATGACCAATACGACCATGGGACGTTTTTTGAAAAAACATGGATTCAAACACTTTGCGGTATTCAACCGAACCTTAGCGAAAGCGGAACGCTTGGCTGAAGAATTGGGTGGAACTGCCCATGACCTTCATGCCCTGAATACATACTCCCAAGGATTTGATGTGATTATCTGTTGCACAGGGGCCGACCACCACATCATTACCCCAAGTATATATGCCCAGGTTTTACAAGGGGAACAGAAACAAAAAACCGTGATTGATATGGCGATTCCACAGGATTTAGATCCTGTGATTACACAACAACATGCCGTTAAACATATTTCTGTCGGATTCCTTCAAAAAATTTCCAACGAAAACCTGAAGGAACGCGCCAAGGAACTAGCACACGTGGAGGAAATATTGGCAGAAGCTCACACAGAATTTCAACAAATCTTACAAGTTCGGCAAGTAGAATTAGCCATGCGTGCTGTGCCAGAAGAAATCAAACGCATTAAATCTGATGCCATCAACGAAGTATTCAAAGAAGAAATTAATTCATTAGACCCGCAATCCAGAGAGGTTTTAGAGAAGATTCTCGGCTATGTAGAAAAAAAATACATCGCGGGGCCCATGAAACTGGCGAAAGAAATTCTGGTTCAACATGGATAAGCCCCTCATTCGAATCGGTACCCGCGGAAGCGATTTAGCCCTTTGGCAAGCCAATCACGTAAAAGCACGGTTAGAAGCCCTCGGATGTGCGGTAAGCATTCAAATCATTCAAACCCAAGGAGACCGTATTCAGGATTTGAGCTTTGACAAACTGGAAGGAAAAGGGTTTTTTACCAAAGAAATAGAATCTGCCCTACTCCATGGCGATGTAGACTTAGCGGTGCATTCGCACAAAGACTTAGAAACCACACCGCCTCCGGGATTAATAATTGCCGCGGTATCTGAGCGAGAAGACCCAAGTGAACTCCTTCTGATGCGCTCGGAGTCGCACGACCCTACCGAAACCTTCGAATTAAAAGCAGGCGCTCGAATCGGAACGAGCTCGGCTCGCAGACAAAGCATACTGCGTACCTTCCGGTCTGATTTAGAGATCGCCGAGTTACGAGGCAATGTTCCCACCCGGATTGAAAAACTGCGCAACGGACAATACGATGCTATTTTATTAGCAAAAGCAGGGGTTTCTCGATTAAATTTAGATACCAGTGATCTAATCACGCTCACCTTAAACCCTAAAGAATTCGTTCCAGCACCGGCTCAAGGCGTACTTGGCCTACAAGTGCGCGCAGCAGATGCCCAAACCTATGCGTGGGTTAGAAAATTAAATAATGCCTCAAGCGAAGATTGCATTCATATAGAACGCGAAGTGCTTCGAAACTTGGAGGGGGGCTGCCAATTGCCGCTTGGAGTATATAATGATGGAGAAGTTGTACACGTTTCTTATGCAAAATCTAAACAAGAAGCTGCTGTCCTTATTAAGTTTCCAATAGCAGGGGATCAAAATCCTGTTCCCAAAATTATTGAAACCTTACATGCGTTGTAATGAAGGTGTTTATTTCTACTGAACTAGAAGCGAATCACCCCCTAGTCACTGCATCGAATTCCCTCGGGTTTCAGCTGATACAACACTCCTTGCTTTCCTTTTCAGCGGTAGATGGCGTCCCAAATCAACCGTATGACCTTGTGTTTTTCAGCAGCCCCAGAGCCTACGCCTTTGGTCAACAGTTTATACTTCCCGAAACTAAGGTGGCCTGTGTATCCGAAGGAACAGCAAGGCATATTCAACATCCCATCCACTGGTGTGGGAATTCACCAAGTAAGCCCACACAAACGGCCTTGGAGTTCAAACAATGGGTGGGCGAACGGCGGGTATTGTTTCCCGTATCGTCTCGCAGCTTGGGAAGCATTTCATCCGCATTTCCCCCTGCACAAATTGAATGCCTTACGGTGTATAGAACGAACCTGAACCCACGGGTTATTGAGTCTTGTACGGTTTACATTTTTACTAGCCCGAGCAACGCAGAAGCCTTTCTGCTGCAAAATACGATTCCAGGCGGGGCTAAAGTGATTGCCAAGGGCACGAGTACGCAAGAATTTTTGCAACAACACGGAATCGAATCCACCTATTTTACGGACGAATCGATTCATTGGGAAGAGGCCTTAGCGCCGTGGGTAAACCCATAGAAGTTCGTACCTTTGTGCTATGAATCAAGATACGATTGTTGCCTTAGCTACGGGAGGAACGGGTGCCTTATCGGTAATTCGGCTTTCTGGCCCTATGGCAAAAGCGATTACACAAGTTCATGTACGCAAGGACTTAGGTTCTATTGCAAGCCACACCGCACATTTCGCCTTATTCAAGACGGGAAATCAGGTACCGATTGACGAAGTCTTACTTGTTTATTTTGCGCAGGGGAAGAGTTTCACGGGTGAAGAGACCATTGAAATCCATTGCCACGGTTCCTCGTACATACAACAAACCATCATACAATCCTTAGTAGGACAAGGTGCTCGTCTTGCCACGCCGGGAGAATTCACGCAACGTGCGTTTATCAACGGAAAATTAGACCTCTCCCAAGCAGAAGCAGTGGCCGACCTCATCGCTTCTCAAAGTCAGCAAGCACATGCGATGGCCTTGAATCAATTGAGAGGGACCTTCTCACACGAATTGAGTACCCTTCGTGAAAAGCTGATTGAATTTGCCAGCCTCATTGAATTGGAATTGGATTTTGGTGAAGAAGATGTGGCCTTTGCGGATCGAAGCGCATTGATTGATTTGGTAGAACAGGTTTTAGCTAAAGTCAAGCGCTTAATCAACAGTTTCGCCCTAGGCAATGCCATGAAAGAAGGCGTTCCAGTAGCGATTGTTGGAGCACCCAATGCCGGGAAAAGTTCCTTGTTGAATTATTTATTGGGCGAGGAGCGCGCCATTGTCAGTGAAATCGCGGGGACTACTCGCGATGTGATTGAAGAAACGCTGAACATAGACGGCATAAGCTTCCGCTTAATGGACACCGCGGGCATCCGAGAAACCTCAGAAACTATAGAAGCCATGGGCATTGCCCGTTCTCAAGAAAAAATAGCACGGGCGCGGGTAGTACTCGCCTTGAGTGATGCGAGCAATGCGATCCAATTAGAGGCAGACCGCGTGTGGGTGGATGACCTACGGACAAGCTATCCGGAAAAAGAAATTCTATGGGTTGCCAATAAAACAGACCTGCATGTAGTAAGCCTACCGGTTGATTATGCGATTAGCGCCGTAACCGGTGCGGGGATCAATGCCTTAACCCATGCCATGAGTGAACGCATAAAACAAGATTTTGATGTGAACCAAGAAACGATTGTGTCTAATGTGCGGCATGTGGAAGCGTTGGAACAAACACAAACGGCTTTATTCGCTGCCTTGAACGGCTTAAGCCATCAGCTCCCGGCAGACCTGGTAGCGATGGATATCCGATCCGCCATGCGCTCCTTAGGGAACATCACGGGGGAAATCGAAATGGACACCGATATTTTAGGTACGATCTTTAGTAGGTTTTGTATTGGGAAGTAACTCAAAATGCCGCAATTTATCCAAGAAGATAGTTTCTTTTGGTTTGATACAGCATTAAATAACCTCTCTTGTTGGCTTCCGTTAAGAATGAATTACTTATCAATATTTCCATCAATGCTTGCTTTTCTAGGTATGGAGCCATGAGTTTTTCAATTCTATTTTCTGAAACTCCGATGCGACGTCCAAATTCTACAAAGTCAATTTTATTTGGGCTCTTGGTTTTCTTGTATTGTTCACTTTTGAAGTCATCTAAAAACAGTCCTTTGTCTAAGGCAAAATCTGAGTCATCCACATGCAATTTAGTATTTAATAAATCATAGACAGGACTTAAGAGATAATCCCCTTTGGATGATTCTAGTAAGGAGAAATTTTTCAAGTGTGCATCTCCATTGGAGAACAGAAAATTGAACAGTACGAGAGAGAAATATTTTTCGATTTCGATACGCCAGGCGGATACATATTTTTGAATCAATAAGCCGGCTTCTTCATAACTGAATTGGTATTTAAAATTTGGCCCTGCATTGGCTGTTGTTTTCCCAGCCAAGGTTGCAAAATCTTCTTTACCCCATTTTGTGCCATCTTCTTTCACATCAAATCGTTTGGTAATATAGGCAGAAGACCCATTTGTAAAAAAAATCAAGGCGTTTTCTGCGGTGTTTAAGCCGAATACTTGTTTAGCAATTTGCATGGTCAAATGTTCGTTCGCAGGGACTTGATCCACTTTTTTTAGGTCTCTTGGTATGGGCTTAAGGATGTAGGTTCCTTGTTCTCCTTCCTTGGTCAAACGCAACACATTTTTCTCTAGGACGAAGCTTAATTTTTCCTGTACACCTGAAATAGAGATTCGTTTTCGGTTTTCGATAAATAGATCTGCGACTTCTTCATTGAATTGAGGCTGATCATACGATAAAATGTGCTTGACTTTTTTACCGTTAAATAAGTTTCGGAGGCAACTTGGGCTGTATGTTGAGTAACCTTCAGCCAATGTTCCAGGACAATTATTTAGTTCTTTTAGGTTCATGTTGCTTAAATAGGATTTACGGTAATTGCTCCGATGGTATCATATTGCGCAGTGGCTGCAAGTAATCCAAAGCTATCTTCCTCGTCAATTTTCAATTGTAAGCTTTGTAATTTTCTATTTACACCTTCACTTAACATGTTGAAGAAAAATGGAAACAAGAATTCACTGATATATTCTTTTTGTGTCTTAGGCAGCGTTAAACTTATTGCAGGATTATGATCATCGATAAAATACTGCTCATCATACCTAAAAATATACTTCTTGCGATTTTCTTCGATGAGGAGGCCCGCTAATATTCCATTTCGGTATATTTCTAATGTTCGCATTCAATTAAGGTTTCATTTTCACATGAAAGGTAAGTTCCATACCAAGAACTTTTGCCAGTTTTAGGATCACTTCTACAGTAGGATTTCCTTGTCCTTTCTCTAATTTGTACAAGGTGTTTATACTGATTTGTGCCAATTCAGCTAAATGTGGCTGTGTTATATCCAACTCCTTCCGCCTGTCCTTTATCGCTTCACCAAGGTCTTTAACTAACATTATAATGTGATTTATCTATCGAAATTACAAATAAAAGTTAAAAACAACAACAATATCACATTATAATATGATAACAGGGGTGTTAATTGATTCTTTACATAAAACAATCCGTAAAATCACATTTTAATGTGGGATATCGAACATTAAAAAACGTGCCTTA